>JADLHW010000149.1 GCA_020848615.1 Thermoleophilia bacterium | reverse complement strand
TCGACGGCTCGTTGGTGATGACGCTCTCGAACTGCGCGCCCAGCGGGCCGCCCACGGCGAGCACCAGCAGCCACGCCCCCAGCACGGCCAGCGTGGTCCTCACGGACCGGGCGGGGAACGTGAACGCGCGCCGCATCGCCGGGAACGTAGGTGAGCGGCCCGCCCATCGCAATCGGCATCCGTCCCGCCGCGTGGGCGGACGCCCACGCCCGAGGAACGGCGACGGCGCTCACCGACCTGAGCGAGTGACCTCCGGCCACGTGTGACGTGGGCCGCTCAGACCAAATCCTCGACAACTCACCGGATATCTCACCCGACGCAACGACTCACGACACTATGGTCTGGTCATGACCGCCACCGCACCCCTGTCCGAGCGGCTCGTGGCCCACATGGTCGCCAACCGGCCCGCCCTCGAGCAACTGATGACCCACGAGGGGTCGCGCGCCCTGCACGAGGAGTTCCTCCTCGCGGAGTCCGGGACCCTCCCGGACCGCCAGTCCCGGCTCACCCGGGCCCGCATCGTCGGCGCCCGGGCCTGGCTGCGCCACCTCGCCGCGGCGCTCGCCGCCGAGTGGCGCGGCGGGCCGCCGGACCTGCAGGGCCGCCTGGAGCGGTGGGTCGCGACCGGCGCCGAGCGCCTGGAGGCGCTGGAGCTGGAGGAGGTGGCCGCGGTGGAGCGCGAGGGCATCTCCGGCGACGCGCAGGCCGATGCCCGCCGGGTGACCCTGGGCGCGTACATGCGGCTGTTCGCGGAGGGCGTCGGTGACATCGCGGCCCCGGCGGGACTGAGCGGCCCGGAGCTCGGACGTCGCGTGAACGAGGTGCTGCGCCGGGAGGCGCCGTTCCGGCGGCGGGTCGAGCGGGAGTCGTTCGAGGCGTGGTCCGGCAGCCCCATGGAGGGGCTGCTGGAGGAGGCCCGCACCACCGCGGCCCCGCCGGAACCGGACGTCATCCGCATCCTGGAGGCCGCCGCGGTGTGGTCGTGGATCCGCGTGCTGTCCGACGCGCTCGGTGAGGTGCTGGACCCCGCGCAGGCCGCCGGGTGAGCCCACCCCCGGCGGAGATCGTGGATGTGACCCCCTGGTCGGTGGGGTGGATCTCCCCGGATCCGCGGTTCATGCGCCGGGCCTCGCACGCCGTGCTGGCCGGCGGCGGCGTGTGGTTCACCGACCCGGTGCTCGACGAGGCCGCCCTCGCCCGCGCCGCCGCGCTCGGCCCGCCGGCGGGGGTCGTGCAGCTGCTGGACCGGCACCCCAGGGACTGCGCGGCCGTCGCGGCACGGCTCGGCGTGCCCCTGCACGTCGTGCCCGGGACACCGCCGCCCGGGGCGCCGTTCGAGGTGATCCCCGTGGTGGGCACGCGGGTGTTCCGGTGGCGGGAGATCGCCCTGTGGTTCCCGGAGCGGAGGGCCCTGGTGACCGCCGACGCCCTGGGGTCCGCACCGTACTTCCTGGCCCGGGGCGAGCGGCTGGGCCCGCACCCGGTGCTGCGCCTCCTGGCCCCGCCGCGGGTCCTGGCGGGCCGGGACCCCGAGCACGTGCTGGTCGGTCACGGCGCCGGCCTGCACGGTGCCGGCACGGGCGCGGAGGTGGACGCCGCCATCGCCGGGGCGCGCCGGCGCATCCCGTCGTGGGCGGCGGGCCTGCTGCGCCGCCGCTGATCAGGCCAGGGCGAGCACCCGGCCGGCCGCCGCCAGGCCGCCGTCGTACACCGCCGGCATCCCGGGCGGCGACACGGCGTCGCCGCACACCACGATCCGCGTCCCGGGAGGGTTCACCGCGGCGAAGTCGCCGCGCGTCGCCACGGTGCAGTAGCGCCAGCGCTTCACCTGCCGCCACTCCGCGTGCACGGGGACGTCGAGCAACGCCTCGAGCGCGTCGAGCGCGACCGCGGTGACCGCGTCGTCGGTGGCGGCGTCCAGGGCCTCCGCGGACGCGCCGGCGGTGAGGCGCATCACCACCGTCACCGCACCGTCCACCGCGGGCCGGCCCTTGGCCGACTCGATGACCACCGCGGCCAGCGGCCCGCCCTCCGGGTACGCGATCCACCACGGCGGCGGGGTCAGGCGGGCGCCCACCGCGGCCACCACCGCCGGGTGGTAGCGCAGCGCGCGGAGCGCCGCGACCCGTTCCGGCGCCTCCGGGGACCGCTCCAGCAGGTCGGCGGCCTGCGGGGCCGGGGCCGACACCACCACCGCGTCGAAGACGCCCAGGCCGTTGCCCTGCTCGTCGCCCAGCTCCAGGGCATCGCCGGCGTCCCGGATCGCCGCGACCCGCACGCCGCGCACCACCTCCAGGCCCACGGCGAGGCGCTTGGCGAACTGGGTGACCCCGTCGGCGAACGCCACCGGCCGCGTCATGGGGGCGTCCGGCGGGGGCGCGCCGAGCGTCCCCCCGGCGGGGATCGCCAGGTCACCGGCCGCCAGCTCGCGCACCGCGGCGGCGAGGGCGGTGCCCTGCGGCGCGTCGATCGCGGGGGCGCCGTGGTCGATCACCCCGCCGTCGCCGCGCCGCGTCGCGAGGCGCCCGCCCAGGCCGCGGCTCTTCTCGAACACGGTGACCCCGTGGCCGGCGTCCGCCAGGCACCGGGCCGCGGCCAGCCCCGCGAGGCCGGCGCCCACCACCGCCACGCGCACGGGCTAGTGGTCGTCCCCGGCGGCGCTCAACGCGGCCGCGGTCCGCACCCGGCACCGGCCCGTGCCGGCGCAGGACTCGCATTCGGCGGCCTCGCCGTCGACGTGCGACAGGCAGTGGGCGACCCGTGACGCCACGACCTGCGCCATCAACGGATGCAGGCCGATGGGGGACGCCACCAGGAACGGCACGTCCGGGTGGCGGCGGGCCGCCTCCTCGGTGAGCTCCGGGATGTCCATGTTCCAGTGCTTGCCCGGCGCCAGGAAGTACGGGCTCACCACCACCATCCGTGCCCCGCGTGCCACGCAGCGGTCGAAGGCGGTCTGGATGGACGGCTCGGCGATCTCCATGTGCGCGGGCTCCACGATGCCGTACTCCACGACGTCCGCCACCATCTCCGCCATCCGCTCGAGCATCTCGTTCGAGGCGTCCCGGCGGGACCCGTGGTCCACGACGATGAGGCCGATCTGGGAGGACGGGGGCGTGGTCATGGGGGCGATCGTAGCGGCCCCGGGACGCGCACGCCGGAGGGATCGGGGCGATGCCCGGGTGTACGATCGCCGCTCAGGAATCCGCACGCGGGAGCACCGTCATCGAGCACACGGACGCCTACCGGCTCGGCAGCCTCCAGGACCTCATGGAGCTGCTGGTGGACGGCTGGCAGATCGAGCACCTGCACTACGCGGACCGCTGCGGGCTGGCGGGCGGGCCGGACGACCCGGCCGCGTTCTTCGGCCTCACCCGGGCCGAGCAGCACGAGCACCTGTACCTGGTCGACGACGGCCGCAGCATGTCGCACCGCACGCTCATCGGGATGTTCCGGGACCACCCCCACGTGTGGAAGCACCGCTCCGGGTCCGCCCTGCGGGACTTCACGGTGCCGGAGTCGCCGCCACGCCCGCCGGACGTGTGGGGTCAGGTGCCCGAGCCGTTCCCGGAGGCCCTCACCGTGTGCCCCACCACGCTGCGCGGCGTGGTGTGCGTGAACCAGACCCAGTCGATGGACGGCGTGACGCTGGCGGTCACCACGCTGGAGCGCTTCGCCGAGGGCGCGCGGGCCCACTACCTGTGCCACGCGCCGGACCGCCGGTTCCGGGAGGACACCGCCGCGATGGACGCCATCGCCGTGGACGACGGCGGACGCATGTACCGGGTGGCGCCCGTCGCGCGGGTGCGGCGCGGCGCCCGCATCGAGGGGACCCTGGCCATCGCGCCGGCCGTTCCCGCGGGCGTGGGGCTGCTCACCCTCACGATCGGGACGCTCGGACCGGGCGCCGAGGGACCCGGGGCCCCCGGGCCGTGGGTGTTCCCGATCCCGCTCGACCCGCCCGCATGATCACCGGGGCGTTCGAGCCCGCCATGAGCGAGCGGGCGGCGCGCGCCGCCGACGCCGTGCGCGACGTGCCGGAGGAGCCGTGCCCCCTGCGCACCGCGTTCCAGCGCGACCGGGACCGGATCCTCCACACCAAGGCCTTCCGCCGCCTCAAGCACAAGACCCAGGTGTTCGTGGCGCCCGAGGGCGACCACTACCGCACGCGCCTCACCCACACCCTGGAGGTGTCGGCGGTGGCGCGCACCGTCGCCCGTGCCCTGCGCCTGAACGAGGACCTGGTGGAGGCCATCGCCATGGGCCACGACCTGGGCCACGCCCCGTTCGGCCACGCCGGCGAACATGCCCTCGACGACCTGCTGCGCGAACGGCTGGGCCGCCGCTTCCACCACAACGAGCAGAGCGTGCGGGTGGTGGAGGTCCTGGAACGCGACGGACAGGGGCTCAACCTCACCCGCGAGGTGCGCGACGGCATCCGGTACCACACCGGGCCGGTGAAGCCCGCGACCCTCGAGGGGCAGGTCGTGCGGATCGTGGACCGCATCGCGTACGTCAACCACGACATCGAGGACGCCGTGCGGGCCGGGGTGCTCGACCCCGCCGAGCTGCCGGCCGCCGAGATCGCGGTGCTCGGGGACACCACGTCACGGCGCCTCACGGCCCTGGTGTCCGACATCGTCGAGCAGAGCGGCGACGGCGGCGAGATCCGCCAGTCGCCGGAGGTGGGCGCCGCGTTCCTGCGGCTGCGGAAGTTCATGTTCGACCACGTGTACCTCGCGCACCCGGCGGCCACCGAATCGGGACGCGCGCGGGGCGTGGTGCAGGCGCTGTTCGGCTGGTACCTGGAGCACCCGGAGGAGCTCCCGCCGTCGCCGGAACCCGACACGGTGCTGCGCGTGACCGACTATGTGGCCGGCATGACGGACCGCTTCGCCCTGCGGGCCTACCGGCAGATCTTCATGCCGCGCGAGGGGCCCCTGTAGTGCCGCTCATCAGCCCGGACAGCGTCCGTGAGGTCCTGGACGGCGCGGATCTGGTGGAGTTGGTGCGCGGCCGGGTGAACCTCGTGCGCCGGGGGAACCGGTGGACCGGGCGCTGCCCGTTCCATGAGGAGCGCACCCCGTCGTTCGGCCTCATCCCGCCGGACAACCGCCGGTACTACTGCCACGGCTGCGGGGCCACCGGCGACGCGGTGCGCTGGATGATGGAGAAGGAGGGCGCCGGGTCGTTCCCGGAGGCGGTGGAGGGCCTGGCGGAGCGGTTCGGCATCCAGGTGCGGTACGAGCAGGCCTCGCCGGAGGAGGAGGCGCGGCGCCGCGCCGACGAACGGCGCCTGGAGCTGCTGGAGCGGGCCGCCGCGTTCTACGCGGAGTACCTGTGGCGTGCCGACGAGGCCGCGCCGGCCCGCGAGTACCTGGCCAGGCGCGGGTTCGAGGAGGATCTCCTGCGCCGGTTCCGGGTGGGGTACGCGCCGTCCGCGGGGTCGGTGCTCAGCGGCCGGGCGATCCGGCAGGGGTTCTCCCGGGAGCAGCTGGGGGAGGCGGGCCTGGCGCGGCTGCGCGGCGGCCGGGCCGCGGACTTCTTCCAGTCGCGGATCATGTTCCCCATCGCCGACGGACGGGGCAGGGTGCTGGGGTTCGGGGGCCGCACCCTCGACCCGAACGAGCGGGCGAAGTACGTGAACTCCCCGGAGGGCCCGCGGTTCTCCAAGCGGCGGCTGCTGTTCGGGCTGTCCCAGGCCCGGCAGGCGGCCGCGAAGGCCGGCTGGATCATGGTGGTGGAGGGCTACACCGACGTCCTCGCGTTCCACAAGGCCGGGGTCGAGCAGGTGGTGGCGTGCATGGGCACGTCCCTCACCGCCGAGCAGATCAGCGAGCTGCGCCGCGCGGCCCCGAGGATCCGGTTGTGCTTCGACGCCGACGCGGCGGGGGAGCGGGCCGCGCTGCGCACCGCCCAGGCGGCCGGAGAGCACATCATGGACCTGGAGGCCGTGCCCCTGCCGGTGGGGGCCGACCCCGGGGACATGGCCACGTCCGCGGACGGATTGGCGAGACTTCGCGGGCTCACTGAGGAGTTCGCAACTTTGGTAACGTTCCTCATCCGCTCGCGCGCCGGGCGCGCGGGCACCTCTGCATCGGACCGGGAACGGGCGCTCAGGGAGGTCGCCGACCTCCTGCGATCGGTCCCCGATTCGGTGGAGAAGGACGAGGGGGTGAGGTTGGCAGCGGGTCTCCTGCAGCTCTCGCGTGGGATGGAGGACCGTCTCCGCGAGGTGTCCCGCCGGTCCGGTCCGTCCGGGGGTGGTGACGCGCAGGCCGTCGCCCTGCCGACGCTCGACGCCGAGCGCCTCCGGGAGCGGAGGCTGCTCGTGCTCGCGGTCGCGTTGCCGGACGCCGCGGCCCGCCTGCTCGGGGACCTGCCGGACGAGGCCCTGTCGGAGCCCTCCCACCGCGAGGCCGCCCGGCTGCTGCGGGCCGGTGAGCAGCCGGAGGGCTGGCCGGGGGAGCTGCAGGAACTGGGGACCGTGCTGCGGGCCGATCCCGGTGCCGAGGGGGCCACCGAGGAGGAGCTTCGCGAGGCCGTGTACCGCGTCCAGCTGCCGGGACTGGAGCGCCGTGCCTCGGCGATGCGGGAGGCGGGGGACGCCGAGGGGGAGCTTCGCGTCCAGCACCTGGTCAATCGACTGCGCGCCGCGCTGCGTGGGGAGGGCTGAACGCGTGGAATCGTCCGTCGCGGTACTCGACGAGGTACGTTCGCTGCTCGAGGAGGGGCGGGAGCTCGGCGCCGTGCCGATGGTGCGCGTGGTGGACGTCGTGGAGTCCGCCGACCTGACCGAGGACCAGCAGGAGCGCCTCTTGCAGGTGCTCGCGGAGCTGAACATCGAGGTGCTCGCGGACGGCGGGGACCTGGCGCCCACCCCGGAGGCGGTGTCACCCCGCCTGGACCTCACGGTGAAGGCCGCGTCCAGCGATCCCGTGCGCATGTACCTGCGGGAGATCGGCAAGGTGCCGTTGCTCACCGCGGCGGAGGAGGTCTCACTCGCCAAGCGGATCGAGCGGAACGACCCCACCGCCCGCGCCGCGCTCATCGAGGCGAACCTGCGCCTGGTGGTGTCGGTCGCCAAGCGGTACGCGGGGCGGGGGATGGCGTTCCTGGACCTCATCCAGGAGGGCAACCTCGGCCTCATGCGCGCCGTGGAGAAGTTCGACTACCGCCGGGGCTACAAGTTCTCCACGTATGCGACGTGGTGGATCCGGCAGGCCATCACCCGCGCGATCGCCGACCAGGCCCGCACGATCCGCGTGCCCGTGCACATGGTGGAGACCATCAACCGCCTCGCCCGTGTGCAGCGCCAGTTGCTGCAGGACCTCGGCCGGGAACCCACCGTCGACGAGCTCGCGGTGGAGATGGAGGTCACCTCACAGCGCATCCGGGAGATCCAGAAGATCGCCCAGGAGCCCGTGTCGCTGGAGACCCCGGTGGGCGAGGACGACGACTCCGAGCTGGGCGACCTCATCGAGGACGACGGCGTCGCCGGTCCCGCCGAGGAGGTGAGCCGCACCCTCCGGCGTGAGGAGCTGTGGGACGTGCTCGGCCAGCTGTCGGAGCGGGAACGCAAGGTGCTGGAGCTCCGCTTCGGCCTGCGCGGCGAGGAGCCCCGCACCCTCGAGGAGGTGGGGCAGCGCTTCGGGGTCACCCGTGAGCGGATCCGCCAGATCGAGGCGAAGACCCTCACCAAGCTCCAGACCTACCGTGAGTGCCAGCGGCTCCGGGAGTTCCTCGAGTAGCACCCCCGCGCCCCGCCCCGACCACCGGTCGGACCGCAATCGCGTGGAGATGGGGATCCCGTGCGTCAACCGGCACGGTTCCGGCTGACGGCGCCTTGCCGAGCCGGGTTCGTTCCGGCTGACCGGGACCCGGCCCTTCGGCCCCGCTGGGGGAAGGTGTGACCACGCTGTGGAGAACCGCATGGGTATGCGGATGCCGGGGCGCGCCCGGAGTGTGCAATTGAACGCGTGGGTGTGCAATTGCACGCCCAGATCGGCGACGCCATCGGTGTTGCGCCGGTGGGTAAGGCGAAGGATCCGCGGAGTGGTGCCTGCGCTGCGACGTAGTGTCGCGGCGTCCGGGGCCCGGCCCCGGAGCGTGGACGGGACCCAGGCCCCGCACCCCCGGACGCGAACGAGACCGGCATGCGAACACGCGCCGAACGGGGCACCCTCACCGCCGTCACCCTGAGCAAGGAAGGCGCTGCGGCCAAGGCGATCCCGGAACCTCAGCTCAGCCCTCGACGGCCACCGACGGCGGGGGCCCCGGGGCGGGTCAGGCCGCGGGCTCGTCCGGGTGGGCGAGGAGGGCGACGGCGCGGGCGCGGCGGCGGGTGCCGCCGGGGATCTCGATGACGCACTCGGCGGTGAGCGCGACGCCGTCGGTGCCCTCGGGACGCCGGGGCTCCGGGCCGATCCAGGTGATCCGGGGGGCGGGTCCGAGCATGGCGGCGCGCTGACCCCAGACCAGGAGGCGGGCGAGGGCGAGGGCCCCGGTGCTCACGGCCTCCGCGTCACCGCGGCCGCGGACGTACGCGTGGTGGGCGGCGGCGATCGCGGCGAGGCTCACGAGGTCCGGCTCACCCTCGGGCGCCATCGCGACGGACGTGAGGACCGCCCCCTGTGGGGCGGCGGTGGTGCCGGGCTTCAGCCGGCCGAGCTGAGTCGCGACGGACATGCCGATGGCCTCCGCCGCGGCGCGCAACTCGGGATCGAGGCGCGCGAGCGCGGACACGGCCTCGGGCTGGAGGCGCAGCCCCATGTCGCCCGAGGCCGCCGCGCGGTCAGCCCGCGGTGCCCGCGGGCTGGTCCGAGCTCGCCGGCTCCACCGGCGCCTCGGTGAACACGAACTCGTCGGGCTCGCCGCCCAGCCGGTCCTTCACGAGCCAGAACACCAGGGCCCCGATCCCGACCAGCATCAGAAGCTTCTTCATCCGTCCCTCGTCCTTCCCTCGTGGACGTACCTCGCCGCAGGCTACCGCATGCCACCGGCGCCGCGGGGATCACATGGGGATGAGGGCGTCGGACTCCACCGACAGGACGACCTTGCCGACGGCGCGATCCGCCTCCACCTCCCGGTGCGCGTCGGCGACACGGGTGAGGGGCATCATGTCGTGCACCAGGGGCCGGAGGCGCCCGTCGGCGAGGCGCGGCAGGCCCCACTCGGCGAAGCTCGCGGCGAGCTCGCCCTTCTCGTGCACCGGCCGGGCGCGCAACGTGGAGGCGACCAGCGTCGCGCGGCGGCGCAGCAGCTGGTTGAGGTCGACCTCCACGCGGGTGCCGCCCACAAGCCCGATGAGGGCGATGCGCCCGCCGGTCGCCAGGCACGCGACGGTCTGCCGCAGGTAGGAGGCGCCCACCAGGTCCACCACGACGTCCGCCCCGCGCCCGCCGGTGAGGTCCATCACCCGGTCCGCGAAGCCGTCGGGCCCCGGCACGACCACGTGGTCGGCGAGGTGCTCGATCATCTCGGCCTTCTCGTGGCTGCGCGTGGTGCCGATCGTGCGGGCGCCGAGCTCACGGGCGATCTGGAGGGCGGCGGTCCCCACCCCGGACGCCGCGGCGTGCACCAGCACCGTCTCGTCCTGCGCGGGACGTGCCTGCCTGCCCAGGGCCTGCCAGGCGGTGAGGAACACCTCGGGCACCGCCGCGGCGAGGATCCAGTTGAGGTTCCCCGGGACGCGCATGAGCTGCACGGCCGGCACGGCGACGCGCTCCGCGTACCCGCCGGAGGCCAGCAGCGCCATCGCGCGGTCGCCCTCCGCCCACCCGGTCACGCCCGGGCCGACGCGCTCCACGGTGCCCGCGGCCTCCAGGCCCAGCACGGCGGTCGCGCCGGGCGGCGGCGGGTAGTTCCCGGCCCGCTGCATCAGGTCCGCGCGGTTCACGGCGGTGGCACGGACCTTCAGGACCACCTCGCCGTCGCCGGCCTCCGGGTCGGGCAGCTCCACGAGCCGCAGCACGTCCGGCCCGCCGGGCCGCTCGGCGATCACGCCGATCATGCGGCGCCCCGCCCCTCGAAGTGCGCCCTGGTGCGGGCGTGGCGCTCCGCGAACATGGCGGCCAGCCGCCGCCGCACCATCAGCCGGTCCGCCAGGCGACCCAGTGGGCCGAACGGCAGCCGGTACTCGACGTGGTCGGTCATGCGCGCGCGGCCCTCCCCGAGGTCCTCGAACCGGTGCTCGTGCCGCCACGCCGCGAACGGGGACCGCTCCGCCACGTCGACGACCAGGCGATTCTCCACGATGTCGGCGATGCGGATGCGCCAGTGCTGCGCGAACGGCACCGGCGGCTGCCGGACGGTGAGGCGCACCACCCCGCCGACGCGCACGGGGAAGTCCCCCTCGATCGCGATGAAGGTGGCCTTCGCGGGGCTGATGAGCGGGGCGTTGCGGGTGTCGAGGTGGAACCGCCACATCTCCCCGGCGGGGGCGGCGACCTCCACGGACCGCTCGAAGACCGACGTCCGGGGCATGGTCGGAGCGTAGGCCCCGCGGCGCGCGCCGCCAGGGGGACCGCTCAGACCGGCGCGAACCGGGCGGTGAAGTGCCGCAGGCTCGGCGGCTCCCAGGTGATGCGGTACCCGGGCAGGCGGTCGCGCACGTCGGTGAGCTCCTCGAAGGCCTCCACCACGTAGTCGGCGTGGCTCTGCGTGTACACCCGCCGCGGGAACGCCAGGCGCACGAGGTCCATCGGGGCCGGGACCTCGGAGCCGTCGGGGCGCCGGCCGAACATCACCGTCCCGATCTCGCACGAACGGATCCCGGCGTGCTCGTACAGGGCCACGGCCAGGGCCTGGCCCGGGTACCGCAGCGGGGGCAGGTGGGACAGCCACCCGCGCGCGTCCACGAAGATCGCGTGCCCTCCGACGGGCTCCACGATGGGGATCCCCAGGGCCGTGAGCCGCTCCCCGACGTACTCGATGGCGCGGATCCGGTACCGCAGGTAGTCCTCGTCCACGATCTCGGCGAGGCCCTGGGCGAGGGCGTCCAGGTCGCGGCCGGCGAGCCCCCCGTAGGTGGGGAACCCCTCGGTGAGGATCAGGCGGGTGCGGGCCTCGGCGGCGAGGGCGTCGTCGTCCAGGGCGAGCCAGCCGCCGATGTTGCCGAACGCGTCCTTCTTCGCGGACATCGTCATGCCGTCGGCCACCGCGAACATGTCGCGCACGATGCCGGGGACCGGGCGGTCCGCGTGCCCCGGCTCCCGCTGCTTGATGAACCAGGCGTTCTCGGCGAACCGGCAGCCGTCGATGATGAACGGCTTGCCGTGGGCGCGGGCGAGCCCCGCGACGGCCCGCAGGTTCTCGAGGCTCACCGGCTGCCCGCCGCCGCCGTTGTTGGTGACCGTGGCCATCACGCACGGCACGTCGTCGCCGCGGGTGCGCAGCAGCTCCTCCAGCGCGCCGAGGTCGACGTTCCCCTTGAACGGGTGGCGGTTGCGCGGTTCCCGGCCCTCGGGGATCACCAGGTCCACGGCCTCCGCGCCGGTGGCCTCGATGTTGCCGCGGGTCGTGTCGAAATGCGTGTTCGACGGGATCACCCGGCCCGGGCCCCCGAGGATCGAGAACAGGATCGCCTCCGCGGCCCGCCCCTGGTGGGTCGGGATGACGTGCTTGAACGGCATGAGGCCACGCACCGCGGCCTCGAAGCGCTCGAACGAGCGGGACCCGGCGTACGACTCGTCGCCACGCATCACCGCGGCCCATTGCTCGGCGCTCATCGCGCTGGTGCCGGAGTCGGTGAGCAGGTCGATGAGCACGTCGTCCGCCCGGAGGGCGAACAGGTTGTGGTGCGCGGCGGCCAGGAACGCGCGACGCTCCTGCGGGGTCGTCATCCTGATCGGCTCGACGGCCTTGATCCGGAACGGCTCGATGATGGTGTGCATGCCGCCCAGCGTGGACCAGGTGCGGTGCGCCTGTCCACACTCCCGTGCCGGCCGGCCGGCGTGCCCCGGCACCGCCCGCCGGCGGCCGGCAGATGGCACCTTCACGAATTTCCGTGTCCACGTGGACAAAATCCCCGTCCCGCGGTCGGGACACGGCGCTTCTGTGTGACGACTTGCGTACGGCGTATCCTGCGACACTCGCGTCAGTCCCACGGCACGCTAGGAGCGCATGTCACCCCACGGCCATGAACCCACACTCGACGAGGAACGCCGCCTCGCCCACACCGGCGTCCTCGCGAAGCTCACCGGGCACTTCGCCCATCACCCGTGGCGCACGGTCGGCACCTGGATCGTGATCCTCATCGGCCTCATCGCCCTGAACGGGGCGCTCGGCGGCAAGCTGAAGGACGACTTCAAGGTCCCGGGCACCGACTTCCAGGCCGCCACGGACCTGATCCAGGCGAAGTTCGGCGGTCAGAGCGGGGCCGCGCTGCGCGTGGTGGTCGCCGCCCCGCAGGGCGAGCGCCTCGACACGCCGGACCGCCGGGCGGCCATCGCGAAGATGGTCCAGGTCAGCGGCGACGCCCAGAAGACGATCAACGAGAAGCCGGCGCAGAGCGTCCAGGTCCCGGATCCCCTGCAGCGGAACTCGACGACCGTCTCCGAGGACGGGCGCGTCGCGTTCTTCGACGTCCAGTTCGACCGCCAGGCGTTCGACCTCGAACGCAAGGAGATCACCGACCTGGAGGACGCCATCCAGGCGGCCGGTCGCCCGGCCGGCGTGCAGGCGGAGTTCACCGGTGAGGCGGAGCAGGCCCCGCCGGAGCAGGGTGCCAGCGAGCTGCTGGGCTTCGCCGCGGCGTTCGTGGTCCTGCTGGTGCTGTTCCGGGCGCTGGTGCCGACGCTCATCCCGCTGCTGTTCGCGATCGTCGCGGTGGGGTCGGCGTTCATCCTGCTGTTCATCGCGGCGGCCTTCTCGAACTTCAACACCGTCACGGTCCTGCTGGTGTCGATGATCGGCATCGGCGTGGGCATCGACTACACGCTGTTCATCGTCACGCGGTTCCGCCAGCTGCTGCATGACGGGCTCCCGCCGCGTGAGGCGGCGGCAGCCGCGGGCGCCACCGCGGGCCGGGCCGTGATCTTCGCCGGCGTGACGGTGGCGATCTCCATCACCGGCCTGGCGCTCATCGGCATCGACTTCATCACCAAGCTCGGCCTGGGCAGCGCCCTCGGCGTCGTGACCGCCGTGGCCCTCGCGACGACCCTGCTCCCCGCCGTGCTGGGCCTGCTGGGCCACCGCATCGACAAGGGCCGCCTGGGCATGAAGGCCACCGACGAGTCCCGTGAGGGCCAGGCCCGCACGCCGGTGGCCGCGTGGGGCCGGTTCGTGAGCCGCCGGGCGAAGATCGTGCTGCCCGTGGTGGTGCTGTTGCTGCTGGTGCTCGCCTCACCGGTGCTGTCGTCCCGCCTCGGCCTGGCCGACGCGGGGACGGCCCCGAAGGACGTGACCACCCGCAAGGCGTACGACCTGCTGTCGGCCGGGTTCGGCCCGGGCTTCACCTCACCGATCCCGGTGGTGGTGGACATGCGCGGCGACGCGGATGCCGCGAGCAGGATCGAGGCCGGCATGAAGACCATGCAGGGCGTCGCCGAGGTGAACCCGGCGATCTACAACGCCGCCACCCCCGCCGAGGCGTCGGTCGCGATCATCAACGCGTACTCCTCGTACGCGCCGCAGGACGCCAAGACGGACGACATCGTCACGCACCTGCGGGACGACCTCATCCCGGAGGCCCTCGGCGGCTCCCAGGCGAAGGCGTTCGTGTCCGGCCAGAACGCGGCGTTCACGGACATCGGCAACAAGATCCTCGAGGGGCTCCCGTGGTTCCTCCTGTACGTCATCGGCATCACCGCGGTGGTGCTGGCGATGGCCTTCCGGTCGCTGGTGGTGGCCGTGAAGGCGGCGCTCACGACGCTGCTGTCGGCGCTCGTCGGGTTCGGCGTCCTCACGTTCATCGTGCAGATGGGCCACGGCCTGTCGCTCGTGGGCCTGGACCGCACCGGCCCCATCGAGAGCTTCGTGCCGCCGATCGCCTTCGCGATCCTGTTCGGCCTGTCGATGGACTACGAGGTGTTCCTCATGAGCCGCATCCGGGAGGAGCACGTCCACGGGGCCGACACCGTGACCGCCGTCAGGGATGGCATGGCGGGCGTGGGGCGGGTCATCGTGGCAGCCGCGCTCATCATGAGCGTCGTGTTCTTCGCGTTCGTCATGAACCCGGACCGCGTGGGCAAGGAGTTCGGCCTGCTGCTGGGCATCGCGATCCTCACCGACGCCCTCTTGGTGCGGATGACGTTGGTGCCGGCGCTGCTCAGCGTGCTGCGGGAGCGCAGCTGGTACATGCCGCGCTGGCTCGACCGGATCCTCCCGAACCTCACCGTGGAGCCGCCCACGGAATCCGCGGCGGCCGGCGACGGGACCGGCGGGAAGGCACCGGCCCCGTCGGCGTGACCCGCTAGTCCATCAGGAGATCGAGCCGGCTTCCCGCGGGAGGCGTGAAGCCGGCGGTCTCCACCGGCGGTCCGGCGCCCAGCGCCCCGAGCGTGAACTGGCTGATGGTGTCGGCGCCGCGCGTGCGGCAGAACACCCGCTCGACCGTGCGCACCCGGATGGTGGCGAGGATCGCCTGCGTCGCCTCGGACCGGAACCGCACGAAGAAGTTCCAGTTCGAGGCGGCCGACCCGGGCACGAACTCGCAGAAGCCCCTCACGGTGTTCAGCGCGGGGGAGCCGATCTGGGCGGGCAGGCCCACGCCGGAGACGTTCACGCGCGGCAGCGGCCCGAACCGGGTCCCGGTGAGCTGCGGCTGGGAGTTGTCACCGGCCGCGAGATCCATGGTCCCGAAGATGAGGACGTCGTCGTCCGGCGGGACGCGCTCACGGACCTTGCGCACCGTCTTCACCCGCACCCGCCTGCCGTTCCGGATGACGGTGCGGAACGTCGTGACCGTCCGCGTCCGGAACGTGACGCCCTCCTCACCGCCGCTGTACGCGTCGGCCCCGTCACCGGGGGCCCACACGAACACGTCGTTCCCGGGGCCGCCGATCGCCTGATCGAACGGCGGGAACGCGGTGGTGTCGCTGCCGGCCTCCGTGCCGCCCACCATCACGTCGTCGCCGGGACCGGCGATGATCACGTCCGGGCCGAGGCGCCCGATGAGCGTGTCGGTGACCTGCCCGCCGGCGATGGTGTCGGCCTTGCGGGTGCTCTGGTCGGAGGCCGTGCCGGGCGGCTGGATGAGCGGGTCCGCGACGGAGTCGTCGTCCAGTCCGATGATGAGCTGCGGGGTCTTCAGTGCCCCGCCACCCTGGATGGCCGCGAACGCTCCTCCCGCGGCGGTGACGGTCGCGGCGGCGCACAGCACCGCGACCCGGGCGTGCGCGCGTGGGCGTGGGCGCATGGTTCCCCTCCTGTTGTGGACTGGTCGCGAGGCTATGGACACCCGCCGGGGGCGGTCAACAACCGGTCGATCCGGGTCCCGGCGGTGCCGGGCACGAGGGGGCCCTCCCGCGGTACACCGCGTGTTCGCCGACGCGCCGGAGGCCGGGCCGGGAACGCGTGACATCGCGGCGGTCTGCGGACGGTGCGGGCGGCCCGGGCGGTCCCGAACCCGGTGGAACCCCGCATTTCGCGTCCCCGTCGCGGGGGGTAGCGTCGGCACACGACGACCTCGCGGCGCGGAGGGGGGACGGTGCCGACGTACATGACGGGCTTCGACTACGAGGGGCAGGCGTGGCGGCTCATGGTTGAGCGGCCCGAGGACCGGGAGGCCGCGGCCCGGGCGGTCGTGGAGGCCGCCGGCGGGCGCCTGCTGTCCTGGTACTGGATGTTCGGGAAGCACGACGGGATGCTCATCTTCGAGGCGCCGTCCGACGAGGCCGCCGCTGCCGTCCTCGCCGCCGTCGCGGCGTCCGGTCGCGTGAAGCGCCTCCAGACCAGCCGTCTGCTCACCAGCGACGAGGCCCGTGGCGCCATGGCCCTGGCGAAGGACCTCGCCACCGCGTACGCGCCGCCCGGCGGCGGTGACTGGCGGCAGGGCTACGACGAACTCGGCGGTTGAGGGGGCCGCCGGGCCGCGGGTCCCGGGCGTGCGGAGCGGCCTGACCCACAGGGCGCGCCCGGGATGCGGCAACCGGCCCGTCGCGAGTGTGCAATTGGACGCCCGGGTGTGCAATTGCACACCCGGCGCCGGCCCGGGGTCGCGGGTCCCGGTGTCTCCGGCGCCCGTCATGGCCGGGGCCGGTGGCCGTTCGGTGCCGACCGTCGAGCGTCAGACGTAAGCGTGCCGGCTCACACCCGGCATGCGCGCGAACGCCGGGAGGAGGCCCGCACGGCGATGGCACGGATGGACCCGCCGGGCACCGGATCCGGATGTCCATCGGGACGAGCGGCCACCCACCATGGGGCGGCGTGGTCGCCGACCCGGCGAGCCACTACCCTTCCGCGGGCGAGGGAACGACGGGAGGCGCGCGTGACGGGGTCCGCTTTCGAGCGACGGGTGGCGCAGGAGATCGCCCCGCATCTCCCGCCGGGCTTCAGCGTGGAGGCCGTCGCCTGGGGCGGCGGCGACTGCGTGCGCGTCTGGCTCGGGGACGCGGAGCTCGGCGCGGTCACGGGAGAATGGGAGCCGATCCTGGACGGCGTCGAGGATCTCGTCGGCGGCGAGACGGATGAGCCGTTCCGGATCCCGCGGCCCGGCGGGCGCCCGGACTAGCCGCCTCCCCGCGGTCGGTCCTGGGCCGCGGCGCAGGCCAGGATCACGTCAGCGGCGTGCTCGGCGTCGGCCGGCATGGTCTTCCACGAGGAGACGCTGATCCGCATCGCGGTCTCCCCGCGCCACAGCGTGGGGCCGCACCAGATGCGGCCGTCGCGCTGGACCGCGGCGATGAGGCGTTCGGTGCGAGGACCGTCCCCGTGGCGCACCAGCACCTGGTTCAGCTCGACGTCGTTCAGGACCTCCAGGCCCCCGGTGCGGAGGCGGGCGGCGATGAGGATCGCGCACTCGCAGGCGTTCCGGACCAGGTCGGCGACGCCGGACCGCCCCAGGGTCCGCAGGACCGCCCACACCTCGATCTGGCGGGCACGTTGGCTCGACTGCGGCGTGTGGTGCATCGCCTCGAACGCGCCGGCGGGGGGCAGGTACCCCGCCCGGGCGGAGAAGGTGTCGCTCAACGCCCCGGGCCGCTGGAGGAGGGCGATGCCGCAGTCATAGGTCACGTTGAGCCACTTGTGGGCGTCGGTCGCCAGCGAGTCCGCGTGCTCGAGACCGGCGACCAGATGACGGCGGGCCGGGTCGGCGAGGGCCCAGAGCCCGAACGCCCCGTCCACGTGCAGCCATCCGCCGCGGTCGGACACCCAGCGGTGGATCGGGCCGAAGGGGTCGAAGGCCCCGGTGTTCACCTCGCCCGCCTGGGCGCAGCAGAGCACCGGGCCGTCCGCCGGGTCGAGGTCGGGGAGCGCGTCGGGCCGGAGGCGGCCCTGGTCGTCCGCCGGGACGACGACCACACGTTCCCGGCCGAGTCCGACGAGCCCCAGCGACTTGCGCAACGTCACGTGCGCCGCGTCGCCGATCACGACCTGCACGGGTGGCGCCCCGAACAGGCCGTCACGCTGCACGTCCCACCCCCGGGCGGCGAGCAGCGCGTCGCGCGCCGCCGCGACGCACGCCGCGTTGGCCATCGTCGCACCCGTGACGTAGGCGACCTCCGTCCCGGGCCCGAGACCGAGGATGTCCGCGAGCCACCGCCGCGTGACCTCGTGGAGCGCGGCGGCCACCGGCGACATGACCGGGAGCGCCGCGTTCTGATCCCAGGCACTCGACAGGAACGCGGCGCCCAAGGCCGCGGGATGGGTCGCGCCGGTCACGAAGCCGAAGTAGCGGGGGCCGGTGCTCGCGACGGTGGCCCTCCCGCCGACCTCCGCCAGCAGCTCGATGGTCTCCGACGCCGGGCGGGGCCCGTCCGGCAGGGGGCCGCCCAGCCGCCCGAGCCCGGCCACCGCCTCGGGGGATGGCGCCACGGCCCGCTCATCGGCGCCCGCCACGTACGCGAGGGCCTGTCGCGCCGCCAGGGCGATCGCCTCGAGGTCGGTCCCCATGCCGGTGATCCGATCAGCTCCCGGGTGCGGGGGACAGGGCCTTTGCCCGGACGTTGGACCGCCCGGTCCATCGATGGGGACGGTGGGAGTCGAACCCACACGGGGGTCACCCCCCAGCGGTGTTTGAGACCGCCGCGTCTGCCGTTCCGCCACGTCCCCGTCGCGGCGACCAATGCTACCCGCGGTGCGGGGCCGGACGGGGCGGGGGACCGTCCCCCGCACCGTCCGGTGACGTTCTAGACCGCGACCTCGCGGCGGGCGAGGCCCTGCTCCTGGGCGACCCGGATGACCGCGGCGGCGACGGCCGGCGCGACGTTCCGGTTGAACACGCTCGGGATGATGTAGTCCTCGTTCAGCTCGTCGTCGGACACGCAGGCGGCGATGGCCTCGGCGGCCGCGACCTTCATCTCCTCCGAGATCCGCCGGGCGCCGCAGTCCAGGGCGCCGCGGAAGATGCCGGGGAATGCGAGCACGTTGTTGATCTGGTTCGGGTAGTCGGACCGGCCGGTGGCCATCACCCGGACGTGGGGTCCCGCGACCTCCGGCATGATCTCCGGCGTCGGGTTCGCCATCGCGAAGACGATCGGGTCCTTCGCCATGGTCTGGAGCTGCTCCACCTTGAACGTGTCCGGGCCGGACAGGCCGATGAACATGTTCGCGCCGGCGACCGCCTCGGTGAGGGTCCCGCGCACGCCCTCCGGGTTGGTGTGCTCGGCGTACCACTCCTTCATGAAGTTCATGTTCTCGGTGCGGCCCCTGTAGATCGCGCCCCGCGTGTCGCAGCCGATGATGTTCGTGACGCCGGCGTTCATGAGGATCTTCGAGCACGCCACGCCGGACGCGCCGACGCCCGAGACCACGACCTTCAGGTCCTCGATGCGCTGCCCCGTGATCTTCAGGGCGTTCATGAGGGCCGCCAGCAGCACGATCGCCGTGCCGTGCTGATCGTCGTGGAACACCGGGATGTCCAGCTCCTCCTTCAGCGTGTCCTCGATCTCGAAGCACGCGGGGGCGGCGATGTCCTCCAGGTTGATCCCCCCGAAGGCCGGCGCGATGGCCCTGCAGATCGCGATGATCTCCTTCGGGTCCTTCGAGTCGACACAGATGGGGTAGGAGTCGACGTCGCCGAACTCCTTGAACAGCATCGACTTGCCCTCCATCACGGGCATGCCGGCGGCCGCCCCGATGTCGCCCAGGCCCAGCACGGCGGTGCCGTTGGTGATGACGGCCACCATGTTCCGCTTGAGGGTGTAGTCGAAGACCCTGTCGCGGTCCTCCGCGATGGCGGCGCACACCTCGCCGACGCCGGGCAGGCCGGCGAGCGACAGGTCCTCGCGGGTCTCCAGCGGCAGGCGCCCCTCCAGCTCGATCTTGCCGCCCCGGTGCATCCGGAACGTCCGGTCCCAGGAGTCGAGCAGGGTGACGCCCTCCACGCCGCGCACGGCGTCGGTGAGCTGCGCCGCGTGGTCCTCGCCGCCGGCGTTGACCACGACCTCGCGTACCGCCGTGCCGTGCCCCGTGGACACCAGGTCCACGGCCCCGATGTCGCCCCCGGTCGCGTCGATCGCGGTCACGAGGCGCCCGAAGGCCCCGGTGTCCCGCGCGTCGGTCTCGACCCGAAGCGTGACGGAGTACTGCGCGCTCGGCGTGACGGCCACGAAAAATCCTCCCGCAAGATGGTCAGGCGCGGGGGAGTCTATTCCACGGGGCCGCGGGCCCCGTCGGTCACGCGGCGGTGAGCGCCGCCGGGACGTGGACGCAGGTGGGGTCCGCGGCCAGCGGGTCGCCGGTGACCGCCCAGGCGCGCGCCCGGCTGCCGCCGCACACCTCCCGGTACTCGCACACCCGGCACTTGCCGCCCAGGCGCTCCGGGTCCCGGATCGCGCGGAAGATCTCGCCGTTCCGGTAGATGTCCACGGGCGAGGTGTCGCGCACGTTGCCCGCCGCCACCGGCAGGAACCCGCTGGGGCTCACGACCCCGTCGTGGGCGATGAACATGAAGCCGCGGCCCCCGGTGACCGGGGGCGGCAGCACCGCCGCGCCGCGCTCGGCCAGCACCCGCCGGTACGGCGGCGCCTCGGTCACCTTCACGCGGAACGGCAGCGTCTCGGCGAGGTCGGCGATGCGGTGGAACGCCCGCTCGTGCTCCTCCGCGGAGAGCATGTCGTCCAGCCGGCCGCGTCCCACGGCGACCAGGAAGAACACGCTCCACATCACCGGCTGCACGCCGCGCACCACCTCGGCGAGGGCCTCCAGGCCCGGCTCCGTGACACGCGTGACCGTGCTGTTCACCTGCACCGGCAGCCCCAGCTCCCGGGCCATCGCGAGGATGCGCAGGCTGCGGGCGAACGACCCGTTGATGCCGCGCATGCCGTCGTGCACCTCGGGCGTGGCGCCGTCGATGGAGATCGCCACCTGGCGGACGCCGGCGTCGCGCAGCTCGGCGAGCCGCCGGCGGGTGACGCTGGGCGTGGCGCTGGGCGTGAGGGCCACGCGCAGGCCGCTCGCGGTGGCGTGCGCCGCCATCTCCGGCAGGTCCGCGCGCAGCAGCGGGTCGCCGCCGGTGAGGATGAGCGTGCCGCCCGGGAAGCCCTCGCCCATCTGCCCGAGCATCCGCCGGGCCTCGTCGCCGGTGAGCTGCCCGGGCAGGGCGTGGGGCTGCGCGTCGGCGCGGCAGTGCAGGCAGCGGTAGCCGCAGGCGCGGGTGGTCTCCCACGCGGCGACGATGGGCGGGGCCGTGGGACGGGCGGTCTCCATGACACGCATTGGTACACCCTCGGTGGGGCGAACCGGCGGGGACGACCGTCACGCGGTGGCCGTAGACTCGTCGGTGAGTGGACGAGACCGACGCCCAGCAGACCCTCGAGGAGGCGGCCGCGCCGGTGGCGGCCGGGCCGCTGCTGCTCATCGACGGCAACAGCCTCGCGTACCGCGCGTTCTTCGCGCTGCCCGACACCATCGCCCGCGCCGACGGGTTCCCCACCAACGCCCTGTACGGGCTGGCGGCGATGATGGTGAAGGTGCTCGCCGAGGAACGGCCCGGCCGCGTGGTGGTGGCGTGGGACGCGCCCGGCAAGGTGTTCCGCCACGAGGAGTACCCGGAGTACAAGGCCGGCCGCAAGCAGACGCCGGACCTGCTGCGTGAGCAGCAGCCGCACTTCCGGCCCCTCATGGAGGCGTTCGGGTTCGTCAACACCGAGTGCCCGGGCTTCGAGGCCGACGACGTCATCGGCACCCTCGCCACGCAGGCGGCCGCCGAGGGGGAGGACGTGGTCATCCTCACCGGCGACCGGGACGCCCTGCAGCTGGTCGACGGCCGCGTGTCCGTGCTCGCCACGGGCCGCGGGGTCACCGACACCGTGCGGTACACCCCGGAGAAGGTGGAGGAGCGGTACGGCCTGCCGCCGGGGCTCATGCCGGACTTCCGGGGGCTGGTGGGCGACACCAGCGACAACCTGCCGGGGGTGCCGGGCATCGGGGAGAAGGGCGCCGCCACCCTCATCCAGAAGTACGGGTCGCTGGACGCCGTGCTGGAGCACGCCGCGGAGCAGACCCCCAAGCGCCGGCAGGCGCTGGAGGAGCACGTCGACAACGCGCGGCTCACCCGCAGGCTCGCGCTGATCGACCGGAAGACGCCGGTGCAGCTCGACCTGGCCGACGTCCCGCCGCTCACCCTCGACGACGACCGGCTCGGGACCCTGCGCCGGGCGTTCGCCGACATGGAGTTCGACTCGCTGATCCGGCGGCTGGGCGACCTCGCCGACGACGGCACGGCCCCCGCCGCGCCCGTCACGGTGAGCCGCGCCGTCCGGGTGTCCGACGCCGTGGCGGAGCAGCTGGCCATGACCCTCGCCGGGGTGGAACGCGCGGGCCTGGCCGTCGCCGACGGCGAGTGGGCGGTCGCCCCGCCCGGCGAGGAGGTGTTCGCCGGCCCCCTGGACGACCACGCGGCGGCGGGCCTCGCGGCCGGGCTGTCGGCGGCGAAGGTGGCGTGCCACGACGCGAAGGCCCTGCCCGCGGCGTTCCGGGACGCCGGGGTGGAGGTGGACCACGACACGATGATCGCCGGGTACCTCCTGCAGCCGCGCCGGCGCGGCTACCCGCTGGGAGAACTCGCCGCGGAGGCAGGCATCAGCGTGGAGGGGCCGGGCGAACGGCCCGCCGCGACGGCCGCCGCCGAGACGCTGGACCTCGCGGGGCGGCAGGTGGAGCTCATGGAGGCGGAGGGCCTCACCGGCCTCTACCGGAACGTGGAGCTGCCGCTGGTGGCGGTGCTCGCCGACATGGAACGCGCCGGGGTGCTGCTGGACGTGCACCGGCTCGCGGAGATCGCCGCCCGCGTGCGGGACCGCGCCGAGGAGCTGCGCGACCAGATCTGGGCGCACGCCGGCGGGGAGTTCGTGATCGACAGCCCCAAGCAGCTCGGGCACGTGCTGTTCGAGGTGCTGGGCCTCCCGACGTTCCGGAAGGGCAAGACCGGCTGGTCCACCGACCGCCAGGTGCTGAAGCTGCTGGAGCCCAAGCACCCCATCATCGGGCTCATCGGGCAGTACCGGGAGCTCACCAAGCTCGACAACACCTACCTGTCCGCGCTGCCGGAGCTGGTGGCCGAGGACGGCCGGCTGCACACGACGTTCAACCAGACCGTCGCCGAGACCGGCCGGCTGTCGTCCACGAACCCGAACCTGCAGAACATCCCGGTGCGCACCGCGCTGGGCCGGGAGATCCGCGACGCGTTCGTCGCCGCCGACGGCCACGTGCTCCTGAGCTGCGACTACAGCCAGGTGGAGCTGCGCATCATGGCCCACTGCTCCGGGGAGCCCACGCTGCGGGAGGCGTTCCGGCGCGGCGAGGACGTGCACCGCGCGACGGCGGCCGAGGTGTTCGGCATGGCGCCCGCGGATGTGGACCGCGTGACCCGCGACCGGGCGAAGGCCGTGAACTTCGGGATCATCTACGGCATCTCGGACTTCGGCCTGTCGGACCAGCTGTCCATCCCGCGCGCCGACGCGAAGGCATACATCGAGACCTACCTGGCGCGGTACCCGCGGGTGCGGAGCTTCATCGACACCACGATCGCGGCGGCCGCCCAGGACGGGTTCGTGACCACCCTGCTGGGCCGCAAGCGCCCCATCCCCGAGCTCACGGGCCGCACGGTGCAGCAGCGCCAGCTGGGCGAGCGCCTCGCGGTGAACACGATCATCCAGGGCACCGCCGCGGACATCATCAAGGTGGCGATGATCCGTGCCCACCGCGCCCTGCGCGACGCCGGCGCGGCGACGCGGCTGATCCTCCAGATCCACGACGAGCTGCTGTTCGAGGTCCCCGAGGACGAGACCGAACGGGCCGTCGCGATCGCCCGGGAGGCCATGGTGGGCGCGTACGAGCTCGACCCGCCGCTGTCGGTGGACACCGGCGTGGGCCGCACGTGGCTGGAGGCGAAGGCCTGAGCCGGGAGGGGGAGGCGGACCTCTACGCCGCCCTCGAGGTGGCCCCGCACGCGCGCCCGGAGGTGATCGAGGCGGCGTTCACCGTGCTGCGCGAGGCCGCGTGCCGGGACAATTCCCCCAAAGGCGGTCGGCTTTTGGTACAAATCAACCGGGCGCATCACGTGCTGTCCGACCCGGACCGGCGCCGCGCCTACGACGCCGACCGTCCCCACCGGGAGCCGCACGACCCATGAGCACACCCGCCGCCGTGCATCCCCTCGCCCCGCGCTTCGCCCAGGGCATCACCGGCGTGCTGTGCCTGGAGGGCATCCTGTTCGACACGCCCGCCGCGGTGATCGCGGCCTTCGCACTGGTGGCGGTCGCGCTGTTCGCGCCGCGGTTCTCGCCGGTGGGGTGGGTGTTCCGGAAGGTCGCCCGGCCGGCCGACCACCTGGAGCCCGCCGCGCCCACCCGCTTCTCGCAGGTGCTGGCGTTCGCATTCCTGGCCGCCGCCGCGGTGCTGCTGATCACGGGCCCGCGCGTGG
>JADLHW010000148.1 GCA_020848615.1 Thermoleophilia bacterium | reverse complement strand
TCGTGTTCTGGCTGATGTCCGCCGCGGCGGCGGCCGCGCTGCTGCTCGCGATCCGCACCATGCCCGCGGCCCGCCTGGGCGACGCGGCCGTGGAGTCCGCGCCCGCACCCCGCGAGGCGTCGCCTGTCGAGCCGCCGATGGCCCGCGCGGACGGGGCGGTCGAGCCCGGCTGAGGCAAGATCCCGCAGCCTGCGGCCCGTCCGCCGACGTCGCCCCGCGCCGGCCCGGCGACGCCGCCCTACAGCCCGATCTCGATGACCCCGTTCCAGAGCACGTAGCTCGACCGCCAGGCGTCGGCGTGGATCAGGCGGCCGTCGCGGTCGCGCACCACGCGACTGACCGACACGTCCATCTGGTTCGACGGGTACTCGGTCTGGCGGCGGACGCCCGGCCGCAGCGTGGTCACGGAGCGGACGGAGGTGGTGGCCCGGACCACGTTCGACACCACCGGCGCCGAGATCGAGACCGTCCGCCCGTCGGGGACGCCCCACAGCTGGTAGGTCACGTAGCCGGTGCCGCCGGAGCGGGTGCGGAGGCCCAGGATCAGGATGGGGCTGCCCGTGTCGTTGGTGAACGACATGTCCTGGACCGAGCCCCGCATCTTCCAGACGGTGGCGTCGAGGCCGAGCGGATAGCGGTCGATGTAGTAGCGGTGGTTGCCGCGGGCGCCGATGCTCAGGCCGGCGCGCAGGGCGGCGTTGAACAGCGTGGTCGAGCTGGAGCACATGCCGCCGCCGAGGGCGCCGGTCGGGTCGGTGTGGTCGCCCGCGATGACGCCGCCCGGCCCGTACCCCTGCGCCGGAGAGACGTCGCCCACGGCCGCCCACCACTCGAAGGTCTGGCCGGGGCCCAGCACGGTGCCGTTGATGACCTGGGCGGGGATCCAGATGTTGGCACCGTAGTAGTTGTGGTCGTCCACCGGGAACCAGGTCGTCCAGGTGCCCAGGAGGGTCAGGACCGGGGCCCTGGCCGCCGCCTGCTCGGTGGTCAGCGCGGGCGGCACGGGTGCGGTCGCGACCTGGACCGACACCGCGGCGCCGGTCGCGACGCGGGCGAGCAGGGCGTCTGCGATCCGCTGGGAGGTTGCGGCGGCGTCGAGGCTGCGTCCGTCCGAGGAGGCGGCCACGCCCACCACCCGGCCGCTCCTGTCGCGCAGGAAGACCGCCGGCCTCGCGGGCTGGCTCACCTTCCCGGCCACCTGGGCGAGGGCGGCCGGGATCCGCGACGTGTCGACCGTGGGCCGGACCGATCCGTCGGCCGCCACGCTGAACCCGACCCAGCTGCGCACGGTGGCGGCGTTGAGGGTCCAGGCCTGCTTGCCGAGGGTGACGCTGCCGTCGCCGATGAGAACGGAGGCCTGGAAGGCGGCGACCTGCACCGCCAGGTCGGACACGACCGGGTCGACGGGCGTGACGTCCACCGGCACGACGACCTCGGCGGGCGCGGCGGCGTCCCGGAGGGCCGCAAGCGCGGCGGCCGCGACGCGCCCGGCGTCCACGGCCGCGCCCTCGCGGGCGCGCGTCGTGACGGCGCCGGAGGCGCCCATCGAGATGGTGGCGTCCACGGGCGCCACGGCGAGCGGAGCCAGGGCGGCGGACACGGCCGCCGCGAGGGCCTCCGGGTCGAGGTGCACGCCGGGCGCGATGGTGACGCCGCGCACCGCCATGCCCAGCTGGCCGGGGAGCCGGGCCGCGACGTCGCCGGCGCGACCGGCGCGGAGGGCCGCGCCGACCAGCGCATCGACGTTCGCGCGCCGCCGGAAGACGCTGTAGGGGATGGCGACGTCGCCGCTCGGGGCGCGCAGGACGAGCCGGCCCGCGCCGTACGGCAGGGCGGCCTCGAGCGCCGAGGACGCGCCCGCCCGGTCGAGGCCCGACAGGTCCACGCCCGCGACGTGGACCCCAGGCAGCACCCGCGCCTCGTAGCCCGCGTCCCAGATCGCGAGGCCGGCGCCGACGGCGCCCAGGGCGATCCCGAGGCCGGCCACGAACGCCGCCGCGAACAGCCCGGCCTGCCGCCCCCGGCGGCGCGGCGACGGGGCAGGGGAGGGGGGATCGACTCCGCCCGGCCCGGGCGGGGACCCGCTGGGCGCCGGCTCGGCGTCGGTCCCGGGCACGTCGTCGGCGCCCGGGCCGGGCGTCGGGGCGGGCTCTGCGGCAGTCTCGGGCGGGGGTACGGGGGTGGAGGCTTCGTCCATCTGGGCAGGGGACTGGGCGGGGTGGGGGCGGACGCGCTCGTGCCGAATGATGCCCCATCGCCCCCGCCGGGTCGAGACCCGACCGCCGGGACGCTGGTCAGGCGCCGAGCTCATCCTCGAGCTGGTCGAGGGCACCCTCCAGCTCCTCGCGCCTGATCACCAGCGGCGGCGCCAGGCGGATCGTGCTGCCGTGGGTGTCCTTGGCCAGGATGCCGCGCCGGAGCAGGCCCTCGCACACGTCGCGGCCGGAGCGGCCGACGATGTCGATGCCGGCCCACAGCCCGCGGACGCGGAACGCGGACACCCGCCGCCCCGGCAGGGCGGCGAGCCTCGCCCGGAGCGCCTCGCCCAGCTCGAGCGCCCGCGCCTGGAACTCGCCGGTGCGCAGCATGCGGACGACCTCGATGCCCACCGCGCACGCGAGCGGGGTCCCCCCGAACGTGCTGCCGTGG
>JADLHW010000147.1 GCA_020848615.1 Thermoleophilia bacterium | reverse complement strand
GCTGCTGGCGCTGTTCGCGGCAGGTGTCCGAGGCCGCCTGGCAGATCCCGATCCGCGGGTGACCGCGGACCGCCTGGCCGCGTGGCGACGCTGGCTGACGACGTCCTCCCTGCCTGGTCCCGATGGGCCGGTCCGGCCGCTCGACCGCCTCGCCGATCCCGCCGGCGCCGCGGAGGCCGTCCACGACCTGCTCGGCGCCCCGGTGGTGCGCCGGCATGGGCTGCTCGGGGTGCGCCTGGTGTCCGTGGTGCGCCCCTCGGTGCGTCCCTCCCCTGCGCGGTGAGCGTCGGGTCGAGTAGCTGGCTGCTGCTGGACCGCGCGCCGCGACGGTTCGACCGGATCCTGGCGACGCGGCTGTCTGGAAGGGACCGATGGACCATGGGCGGCTGTGGAATGCCGTGGCGGCCCTGGCCGGGATCGCCGGCTGACCTGCGTCGGGTGCGGTCGCAGGGTGCCGGCCGCCGGATCGGACGTCCGGCGGCGGTGCTGGCGTCGGCGCTACCAGGCCCGGCGCGCGTGCACGAACGTGGTGAACGGGTCGTACAGGCGACTGATCTTGTGGATCTGGACGCCGCTCACGAGGGCGCTGATCGCCTTGCCGTTGCCGAGGTAGATCCCGATGTGCTTCGTGCCGCCCCAGACGACGAGGTCGCCGCGCTTGGCGAACCGGCGGCTCTCGCCGGTGTGGTTCTCGGCCCACTGGCGCAGCGCGGCGATCGTGCGGTACCGGCCGCCGATGAGACGCAGCGCATGGGCCTTCTTGAACGCGAAGTACACGAGCCCGATGCAGTCGAAGGAGCTCGGCCCCGTCCGACCCCAGACCCACGGATCGCCGATCTGCTTCTTGGCGATGCGGATGACCTTCTCGATCTTCTGCTCCCGGACGGTGGGTCCCGGGAGCTCGCGATGCGCGGCGACCGGCAGGCTGCCGGTGACGAGCATGGTCAGGACAAGCGCGCCGGCGAGCAGCACGCCACGCACGCGGGTCATCCGCGCGGACACCGTCATCTCGAACCTCCTCGCCACGCACGAGCTGGGGCAGGTGCGCGACGCATCCCGGGACGGGTTCACGGCTCCGTCCGCGGGCTCCCCTCCGCCGAGGGCTCCGGCGGAATGGGCGCAGGTTGCCAGACTTCGTCGATCGCTGCAAGTCGCGTCGATGGTCCGGGGTCCGGATGGCCCGGGGTCCGGGGCCCCAGGCGGTCCGGTGGGGTGCGGTGGGGTCCGCTCCGGTCGCCGACGAGATCAGCCCGACAGGTCGGCGATCATCCGGCCGAGGCCCGCGGTGAGCCCGCCGTCGACCGGCAGCACGACGCCAGTGATCCAGCGGCTCTCGTCGGACGCCAGGAAGAGCGCCGCGTCCGCGACGTCCGCAGGCTCGCCCACGCGCCGCAGGGGGTACCAGCCCGCGAGGCGGTCGAAGGCGTCTGGACGCTCCGCGATGCGCTGCGCCCAGATCGGCGTGCGGATCGTGCCGGGCGCGATGAGGTTCGCCCGGACGCCCTGCTCGCCGAACCGGATGGCGATGTTCTGGGTCAGGTTCACCAGCCCGGCCTTGGCGGCGCTGTAGGACTCCTCGCCGAGACCCGTCAGCCCGTTGACCGAGCCGATGCTGATGATCGAGCCACGCCCGGCGGCGATCATCGGTGGCAGCGCCGCCTGGATGCACAGGAAGTGGCCCGTGAGATTGGTGCGCAACATCCGGTCCCAGGTCGCGAGGTCCAGCTCGAGCGGCGGCGTGTCGGAGCCGGCCCCGGCGTTGTTCACCAGGATGTCCAGCGTGCCGTGGTCGGCCGTCACGGCCGTGACTACGGCGGCCGCCGCGCCCTCCTGTGTGACGTCCAGGGCGTGGCCTTCCGCGCGTCCGCCCGCGTCCCGGATGCGCCGTGCCGTCCGCTCGGCGGTATCGGCGTGGAGGTCCGTCGCGATGACCACGGCGCCCTCCTCCCCGAATCGCAGCGCCACCGCCTCGCCGATGCCCGATCCTGCGCCCGTCACCAGGGCGACCCTGTCCTCGATGCGTCCCATCCGCTGCGCTCCGTGCTCCGTGACGGCCATCCGGCCCGTGCCCGAGTCTAGGGCGGGCACGCGGCATCGCGCCGACACGCGACCCCGGCAGAGCACGCGACCCCGGCCGCGCAGCGTCGCCGGGCGCGACGCGACTACCCTTGGCGTGACCCGCGCCGTCGCATCACCCGAGGAGCACCATGCCCAGGACCGCCATCGCCGCCCC
The DNA here is from genome assembly GCA_020848615.1 of Thermoleophilia bacterium. Taxonomy (GTDB): domain Bacteria; phylum Actinomycetota; class Thermoleophilia; order Miltoncostaeales; family Miltoncostaeaceae. The sequence goes on along the minus strand of JADLHW010000147.1, from coordinate 1,767 downwards.
CGGAGCCGCCGCCGTCGGCCCGTACTCGCATGCCGTGGAGAGCGACGGGTTCGTGTTCCTCTCTGGGCAGACGCCCCTCGACCCGGCGACCGGGCGCCTCGCCGAGGGGGACATCGGGGCGCAGACGCGCCGGTGCTTCGCCAACCTGGGAGCCGTGCTCGCCGCCGCGGGACTCGGCTTCGATGACGTGCTGGAGTGCCACGTCTTCCTGGTGGACATGGCCGACTTCGCCGCGATGAACGCGGCCTATGCCGACCACTTCGCGGCGCCCTACCCGGCGCGCACGACGATCGGGGTCGCGGCGCTGCCCTTGGGGGCGCGCGTGGAGATCCGGATGGTCGCCCGGCGTCCCTGACGGGGCGGGTGGATGGAGGCCCGGTCGCCGGCCTACTTCATCCGGTAGGTGATGCGGCCCTTCGTCAGGTCGTACGGGGACAGCTCGACGCGGACCCGGTCGCCCGGCAGCACGCGGATGTAGTTCTTGCGCAGCTTGCCACCGAGATGCGCGGTCACGGGCATCCCGTTGGGCAGCTCGATGCGGAACTGGGCGCCGCGCAGTGATTCGATCACGGTGCCCTCGACCTCGATGCCATCAGCTTTCGTCATGGCAACTCCTTCTTCGCGGTCGCCGGGTCTCGAACCCCTGGCCGAGCGGGCGACCGCACAACGAGGGAGGGGGCGCGCACGACAGCATCTTCATCACCAAGGAGGCCCGGAGAGCCGGCCGCCGGGGCTGATGGCCATCGCCATCCGCCGCGCCGGGGCTGCGCAAGACTGGATTCTGCCAGATGTGGCAAGGATCCGGGCGGAGGGCGCGGCGCGACGGGGGCTCCCAGCGAGGCAGGACTGCGATGCCCCCATCCCTGCCACCGCATAGGCTGTGGGGTGTGAGCGAGGAGATGCGGGCGAAGGGGCGGCGGCTGGGCGGACTTCCGACGGACTACTGGCGGCTGTGGTCGTCATCGGCCGCTTCCAACCTGGCCGACGGCGTGTTCTGGATCGCGTTCCCGCTGCTCGCCGTCGGGCTCACCGATTCGCCCGCGGCGATCGCGGGCGTGGCCATCGCGGGCCGTCTGCCCTGGCTCGTGTTCGTGCTGTTCGCGGGGGCGTTCGCGGATCGCCTCGACCGGCGCCGCACGATGGTCGCGGTGGCGCTGCTGCGGACGGTCGTGGCGGTGTTCCTCGGCGTCGGGGCGGCGACCGGGACGCTCACCCTGCCGATGCTCTACGTCGCGGCGTTCGTGCTCGGGGTCGGCGAGACCCTGTTCGATACGGCCGCGCAATCGATCATGCCCTCGATCGTGGACCGTGACCGCCTGAGCGTCGCGAACGGACGCCTCTACGCGGTCGAGATGATCGCGAACCAATTCGTCGGGCCACCGCTCGGGGGCCTCCTGGCGGCGATCTCCATCGGTCTGGCGTTCGCCGGGTCCTCGGCCTGCTTCCTGTTCGCGGTGCTCGCGCTGCTGCTCTTGAAGGGCGACTTCCGGCCGGTGCCGGCACCGCTCCCGCCGGGGGTCACCCGGCGGCCCGGGATGCTCGCCGAGATCCGCGAGGGGCTGCGGTACCTATGGGCGCACCGGCTGCTGCGGACGCTGGCGCTGATGGTCGGGGTGATGAACCTCGCAAGCGCGGCGGCGTTCGCGGTGTTCGTGCTGTACGCGGTCGCACCCGGCCCGATGGGCCTCGACAGCGTCGGATTCGGCGTGCTCACCACGGCGCTCGCCATCGGCAGCCTGGTCGGGTCGCTCGCGGTCGCTCGCGTGG
>JADLHW010000146.1 GCA_020848615.1 Thermoleophilia bacterium | reverse complement strand
CGGAACACGACCGGGCGGCGCTCGTCGACGTACTCCCACCGGACGACGCCACTGGCGCCCGCCTCAGCCGCCTTGGCCGCCTCCGCCACGTACCGGGCGTTCAGCCCGCCGGTGACGGCCGGTTGCGCACCCTCCGTGACGGCGGTCCAGTCGGGCGGCGTGCCAGCGAACACGCGGCCCGTCAGCCGGCCCATCTCGTGCGAGAACGCCCAGGCGCCGCCCTCGGCCGTGACCCAGACATCGTCCGGCCCGGAGGCGAGGAACGCGAGCAGCTTGCGGGCGTCGCTGCGATGGATGGCGAACAGGCCCTCCGCGTCCTCCGGCGATGGGATGACGTCGATGCGGGCGCGCGCGACGCGGTAGTTGTCCGCGGTGTGGATCGTGAGCTTCTGGTCCGCCACGGACAGCCACCAGCACGTGAGCACCGGCCGGCTGTCCACGTCATCGGGCGCCATCGCGTGCTGCGTCCTGCTGAGGGCCGCGTGGATGTCCTTGCGGGCCGTGGTGAAGGCGATGGGCGGGACCTGGGCGGATGCCGCCATCTCGGCCCAGAGCGACCCGTCGGGCGCGTGCGCCTCGCCCGTGCCGCCCTCGATGCCCAGTGCGTCGCGGACCACCTCGGCGAGCGCCTCGCGGTTCTCGGGGGTGTCGATCTGGTCGCGGATGGACCGCTCGTCGTCCAGGTCGACGGTGATGGTCACGGGTTCCTTGCTCATCGCGGCCACACCCCGTCCTTGCTCTTGTGCGGGCCGTCGTGGCCGGTGAACTGGCGGCAGCGGCCCATCTCCTCGTGGAAGCCGTCGCACTGCGCGGGCTTGGTGTCGACGGCGATCTGGACCTCGACCGCCTGCCCGTCGATGACGTCCGCGTCGTCCGCCGCCCCGCTGTCAATCGGAGCGGCGGACTCGGCGGCGGGAGCCGCATCATCCGGCTGGGCGGCCGGCACTCCCTGGGTGGCTCCGGTCCCCCCGGACGCCGGAGCGGATGTGGTGGGCCGGGTGACGCGCTCGGGGCGGTCGCCGGCGCGAAGCTGTGCCCGCTCGGGAAGCGGCGCCGCGGGGCCCAGGGCGGGGCGGGCGACCTTCTCCCGACGTGACGGCCCGGCATCCAGCCTCGGAGCCGGACCGGCCGAGAGGGCACCGTCCAGCGCCTCTCCGATCGTGCCGGACACGATGTCGATGACCGGGACGACGAACCGGCGCGTCTGCGACCGGCCGTTGACGATCTTCTTGGACGACTGCTTCTGGATGCGCAGCACCGCCGGGATCCACTGGCCCGGAGCGATGGCGCCGAGCGTCTCCAGCGTCGTGGGCAGGGTGGCCGCGGCGTTCCATCCCTTCGTGTCCAGCCGCCAGACGCCCAGCCCGGGCACCTTCGGCAGCATCACGGACACGCGGGTCGTGACCTGGCACTCCCGGCGCTCCGGGTCGCACATGCAGGGCCGCCCGCTGATCTTCTCGGTGATGCCGTCGCACCGCCGGACGCACCCGCCACCGCTCCACAGCTCCATCGCCTGGCTGTAGCTGGCGAGGGTCGGCGGGATGAGGATGTCCACCTCGTGCGCCGTGGTCGCGAGCTCGAAGTAGCCCTCGTCCGGCGCGCCGGCCCACGGACGGACCGTGCCGCCGTAGACCTCGGCGACCTGCTCGAGGAGCCGCTGCGACGCGGACGTGAGGCGCCAGGTGGTGCGCTGGGTCGGCTCGCCGCGCTGGCCCTTCTCCCCCAGGCGCATTCTCCCGAGCTCGGTCAAGCGGCGCTGAACGATCAGCGGTGAAAGGGGCGCCGCCATGGTGAGTGTCACGCTGCCACCTCCTCGGTGCGCGGTGCGGGCAGGGGCTTGCCGACGACGCCCTTCGACGTCTCCTCCGCCCACCGGAATACCTCTCTGGCGTAGCGAAACGCCGTGAAGACCTGCTCGTCGGCGATCATGGGGATGAGCGCGTAGCCGTCCGGTCCCGCGTTCGGGTGCAGGTGCAGGACCGCGCACCCGTCCACCGCCGGCATCGGCCACTCCGTGCCGTCCGGCAGGCCGATGAACTCGGCGAACCGGTAGGCCGCCAGCTGCATCGCTGTCTCGGCGTAGACGCCCTTGGCGCTCTTGTAGTCGACCAGGACGCGACCGAGGCCGGGCAGGTCCATGATCGCGTCGAGCGTCCCGGCGTAGGCCTCGACACGGTTGTAGACGGACGCCTCGGCCAGCCAGAACCCGCCGTCCGGGTGCTTCACCGGCGACGGCCGGAACGCCTCCAGGAACCGGTGGAACGCGGCCACCTGGTCGGCGATCCCCGGCGCCGGCTCGGGCATCGGCCTGCCGAGCGCGTAGGCCTCGGCGTGCTCGTGGATCGCGGTGCCCGCGTCGGCCTTCCGATCGCGCTCCCGGTACGGGGAGCCCTTCAGCCAGTCGATCGCGCCGGCCACGGCGTCGGGGTCGCTGACGAGCGCGGACACCGCGCCGTCCTCGTCACGGACGATGCGCATCCCCTCGCGGACCATCGCCGAGAGCTGCTGGACGTTCGCGACCGCGAACTCGGCGACCGCCCTCATGCCCCAGGCGGTGAGGGCCGGCGACGGCAGGCCGCCCTTGATGATCGTGGTCACGGACCAGAACCGCTCGGGCTCCTGGTCCATCGGCAGGTCGGGTGCCCGCCACTCGTACAGGCGGCCGGCGGACGTGCGGCGGGCGTTCTTCGGGGTCGCCATCACACGGCCTCCAGGACCGCGTCCAGGCGGGCGTCCTCGCGTCTCGCGGACTCCACGGCCTCCCGCTCCGCGCGGGCGACCTCCTCGGGCACCAGGCGCAGCAGGCGCCGCAGCAGGTCGCGCTCGGCCTTCGCGGTCAGGCGCGCGAACGTGTGCGCCTCGTCCTCGTCGGCACGCACGGCGGCGGCCCGCTCGTCGGACCGGAGGCGCGCGACCAGCGAGCACCCGGCGGGCGTGGACGGGACGATGGCAGGGACCGTGCCCGAGCCCTCGCACCGCTCCCCGGTGTCATGGCGGGGGTGGTCGGCGATCGCGCCGTCGACGACGCGGGTCGGCCACGTGCAGGCCGGGCAGGGCGTGGCATGCGGCACGCTCATGCCCCCACTCCCGTCCACAGCGGCAGCG
>JADLHW010000145.1 GCA_020848615.1 Thermoleophilia bacterium | reverse complement strand
TGATCGCGCAGGACTGGGTCCCCGCCGCCGCAGCGCCCGCCCCACCGGCGTAGCCGTACCCTCCCGTACTCTCGCCGTACCCTGCCGTACCTTCCGGTACGGTGGCCGGTCAGTCCGGCAGCATGGGCAGGGCGAGTTGCCCCCGGCGGCCGAGCTGCGCGCCGCGCTGCAGGGCGGCGCCGCCGAAGCGGCGTCGCACCACGTCCACCGCGTCATCGAGCGCGCCGGACGCCGCCCGGTCGAACGGAAGGGCGAGCTGCACCGCGGCGCCGTCGGCCAGGTTCGAGACGCTCAGCCCGATCAGGGTGATGCCGTCACGCCCGATGCGCTCGCCGGCACGGTCGAACAGGTTGCGGGCGACGCTCAGCACGGTCCCCGTGTGCGCCGTCGCCTCCGCCAGCGTGTGCGAGCGCGTCGCCCGGGAGAAGTCCCCGAAGCGCAGCCGCAACGTCACCGTGCGACCCACGCGGTCGGCGCGGCGCAGCCGGCCGGTGACCCGGTCCACCAGCCCGGCCAGCGCCACCACCAACGCATCGATGGCGTGCGGACCCCGGCCCAGCGCGTGCTGGGCGCCGACGGACCGCCGGCGGCGACCTGGCTGCACGGGGCGCGGGTCGCGGTTGTGGGCCAGGGCGTGCAGGTGCCGCCCCCCGGCCACCCCCAGCAGCGCGGTCAAGGCGGCGCGATCCAGCGCCGCCACCTCGCCCACGGTGCGCAGCCCCTTGGCGTGCAGCTTCTCCGCGGTGACCCGGCCCACGCCCCACAGCCGTTCCACGGGCAGCGGGTGCAGGAACGCCAGCTCCGCGTCGGGTTCGACCACCAGCAGCCCGTCGGGCTTGGCCACCGCGCTCGCCACCTTGGCCAGGAACTTGGTGCGGGCCACCCCGACCGTGATGGCGAGACCGACCTCCTCCTGCACCGCGGCCCGCAGCCCGGCCGCGATCAGGGCCGGGGGTCCGGCGATGCGGCGCAGCCCGCCCACCTCGAGGAACGCCTCGTCGATGGAGAGGCCCTCCACCAACGGCGTGGTCCGCTCGAAGACGGCGAAGGTGGCCCGGCTCGCCTCCAGGTAGGCGTCGAAGCGGGGCTCGACCACGATCGCCCCCGGGCAGGCCTGACGCGCCTGGCGGGTCGACATGGCGGTGCGCACGCCGCAGGCCTTCGCCTCGTAGCTGGCAGCGAGCACGACCCCGCCGCCGACGATCACGGGACGGCCGCGCAGGCGGGCGTCGTCCCGCTGCTCGACCGAGGCGTAGAACGCGTCGAGGTCGGCGTGCAGGATGGTGGCATCGGCCCGGGGCTCATCGGTGGTGGACCCGAACACATGTTCGCACACGGTGAGGCCCGGGGCCACCCCCTTGTCGGCGTGGGGCGCCCGGACGACCTACATTGCCTGCACGGACCAAGGAGCACGCCATGGTGGCAACGATCGAACCCCACGCCGGCCGGACGGCCGATGCCGTCCAGGCCGAGGTTGAAGCCTGGATCGATGAGCACTGGGACCCCGCCCTCACGGTGCGGGAGTGGTGGTCGAAGCTGGCCACCGCCGGGTTGAGCTACTCCATGCTCGCCCCGCCCTACGGTCGGGGGTACTCCCGGGAGCAGAACGCCGCGGTGTTCGCCGCGCTGCGGGCGAAGGGCGCGATGGGCCCGCCCGCCGGCATCGGCACCATGCTGAGCCTGCCGACCATCCTCACCCACGGCACGCCCGAGCAGATCGAGCAGTTCGTGCCGCGCATCATCGACGGCACCCACGGTTGGTGCCAGCTGTTCTCCGAGCCCGGCGCCGGCTCCGACCTGGCCGGGCTGCAGACCCGCGCCGAGCGCGACGGTGACGAGTGGGTCGTCACCGGCCAGAAGGTGTGGACCTCCACCGGTCAGGCGGCGGACTACGGCATCCTCATCGCCCGGACCGACCCGTCGGCACCGAAGCACCAGGGCATCACCTACTTCCTCATGCCCATGCGCCAGCCGGGCGTGGACGTGCGCCCGCTGCGGGAGATGACCGGCCACGCTGTGTTCAACGAGGTCTTCCTCGACGGGGCCCGCGTCCCCGACAGCCTCCGTCTCGGCGACCTCGGTGCCGGCTGGGCGGTGGCCAACACCACGCTCAGCCACGAGCGCGCCGGCATCGGTGAAGCGTCGGGCGGCTTCGGGCGGGCCGCCCCCGGCAGCATCGTCGGCCACCTCGACCGCCCCTGCTCGGACTTCCTCGACAAGGCGCGGGCCCAGATGACCCAGGGGCACATCTCCCCCGGCACGGTGAAGCGCTTCATCGAGCTCGCCCGCGAGGCCGGCAGGCTCGAGGACCCGATGATCCGCCAGGCCATCGCCGACCTGCACACCCGCGTGCAGGTGATGGGTTGGTCGGCCCGTCGCGCCAAGGGGGGCGCAGGCGGCCGCACCGGCGTGGAGGGCCCGCTGGCCAAGATCGGCATGACCGGCACGTTGCGCCGCGGCGTCGAGCTCGGCTGCGCCATCCTCGGGCCCGACGCCCAGCTGTGGGGTCGCGACGCTGCCACCTCCGGTTGGTTCCAGGAGCTGATGGTCTTCTCACCGGCCCCCGGCATCTACGGCGGCACCGACGAGATCCAGCGCAACATCATCGGCGAGCGCGGGCTGGGCCTGCCCAAGGAGCCCGGCCACCCGCGGGAGATGCCGTTCAAGGACCTCCCCGCCAACGCCACCCGCTGAGAGGGCCACCGCCATGCGCACCCCACAGGACTTCCTCGAGCGCTGCCGGGCCGACGGCGAGCTCGGCATGGCCATCCGCTACTGGACCGGCGGGCTGCGCATCGAGCTCGACGGCGAGCCGGACGCGACGCTCGGTTGGCGGGTGCGCGACGGCGCGCTGCCCGACGGCGACGATGCCACCTTCCCCGCCGCGGGCGAGCCGGGCGTCCTCAC
>JADLHW010000144.1 GCA_020848615.1 Thermoleophilia bacterium | reverse complement strand
GGGACGGCGCGACCCCGCGGCCACCGGCCGCGTGGGCTGCCCGCCTCCGCGACCACGGATCGGGGAGGCCCCGCCTCCGCGGCCGATCCCGGGTGCCCGGGGGCTAGGCCGGCTGTCGGCCCTCGCCCGGCTGCACCGGGCCGCGCAGCACCGGAAGCCCCAGACGCTGCCAGCCGTCGATCCCGCCCGCGACACTGGCCACGTCCTGCCATCCGTGCTGGAGCAGGTAGGCGGTGGCACTCGTGGACCGACTGCCCGTGGCGCAGATCACCAGCACGGGACGGTCGCGCGGGATCTCGTCGAGTCGGACGCCCAGCTGGGACATGGGGATGAACAGGCATTCCTCGAGGCGCACGGCCAGGAACTCGTCGCGCTCGCGCACGTCGACGAGCAGGGCCGGCCGCACCGGATCGCGCCGCCGGATGTCGGCATACAGGGGGTCGAGGGCCGGGACGGCCTGGTGGCGGTTCATGGCGCGGCTGGGATCCTCCTGGCGGGTGATCGGATGGCCATCCGATCTGGCGGCGGTGCGGGTCAGGCGCTCCCGGCTGGGGCGCCGCCTACTCCGAGAGCGAGAGCTCGTCGACCGGCCGCCGTGCGGCGAAGCCCTCATCGCGGGCGTGCCACGCGGTGACCGATGCCTCGCCCAGGCGCCAGCACAGCCAGATGGGCTGGCCATCGGCCTCGGCAGGGAAGTCGACCAGGCCGGTGGCGATGTCGCGCAGGACGATGTCTCGCTCGTCCAGCCAGGCGGCGTCGGCCTGCATCTGGTCCACCAGGCCCCGGGTGCGCAGTCGGAGCCGGACCAGCTCCGGATCGTCCTCGGCCGGCCCGTCGGCACCGGGCTCGGGCGACGACTCCCTCCGACGATATGCGTCCTGGGCGAGGGCCACCTCGTCGCGGAGATCGCGCAGGCGCTGGACGACGACCGAGATTTCGGGCACGATCGCGTCGGCGCCTCGGAGCGAGTAGGTGCGGGACACGGCGCGATTGTAGCCGCCACGCCCGCGTCGGCTCCTCGGCGACCTCGGATGCCGGCATCGAAGGTCACACCCGGAGTCCCGGGGCATGGCCCCATGGGGCCATGGACACTGTCCGCTCCTGGCGGCGATCCTTTCCGGCAGCATGGAGGAGCCGCTTTCCGTGACGCAGCCGAGCATCGACCCCGCCGCCGCGTCGGCGCGCCGCCCCGTCCGCCTCCTGCCCGCCCTCGCCGGTGTCATGGTGGCCCTCCTGGTCGTCGTCTCGTTCGCGCCGACAGCGTCGCCGGGCGTGATGGCCGCGTCCTCGACCACGCTCTCGGTCCTGTGCGCGGGCACCGCCCTGCGGACGGCGGCCACCACGTCCGCCGGCGTGAAGGTGCGCCTCGCGACCGGCGCCAAGGTGACCGCGGTGGCGAAGGTCTCGGGCGTGTCGTGGAGCGCGGGCTGCGGCTCCCCGGCGTCGGGCTCGTCCTGGTACCGCGTGAGCGCGGTCGGCGGCAAGAGCGTGAAGTCGCTCTACGGCGTCGCCTACCTGTACGTGGCCGCGGGGCTGCTCGGGGCGGGCGCCCCGCCTGCCCCCACGCCCACCCCGGCACCCACGCCGACCCCGACGCCGACCGCCACCCTGCCCGCGGACCCGGGCTCCGACCCGCCGCCCACGCCCACCCCCTCGCCGACGCCCACGCCGACCCCCACCCCGATCCCGATCGGCACCCCGCCGCCGGTCCAGGCGAACGCCTGCTTCCCGCCGCCGCCACCGCCACCGCCGACGCCCACCCCGCCTCCGACCGTGCCACCGTCGGTGGACCCGAGCGCCCTCCCCACGCCGACGCCGGTGCCCACGCCGACCCCCACCCCGCAGCCCTGGACCTGCATGGCGGGCATCGACGTGAGCAACTGGCAGGGGACCATCGACTGGTCAGCCGTGGCCGCCTCGGGCGTCAGGTTCGCGTTCCTCAAGGCCGCGGAGGGCGGGTGGTACACCGACCCGACCTACGCCGCCAACCGAGCCGGCGCCAACGCCTACGGCATCGTGATCGGCGCCTACGCCTTCGCCCCGCCGAGCAACGTCGCCGGCCAGGCCGAGGCCGAGGCCGACCACTTCGTGGACGTGGCCATGCCGACCTCGGGCGACCTGCTCCCGGTGCTGGACCTTGAGACGACGAACAACCTGTCGCCCACGGACCTGCAGGCGTGGGTCACCCGCTGGATGTATCGCGTCTATGCGCGGACCGGTCTCCACGCCGCCATCTACGTCTCGCCGTCGTTCTGGTCGACCAAGATGGGCAACACCGCCTGGTTCTCCCAGAACGGGTTCCACATGCTGTGGATCGCGCACTGGACCTCCGCCGCATCGCCCACCGTGCCCGCCTCCAACTGGGGCGGCGACGGCTGGACGTTCTGGCAGTACACGAGCTCCGGCAGCGTGCCCGGCATCAACGGCCGGGTCGACATGGACCGCTTCCACTATGCCGACCTGACGCCCTACCGGATCCCGTAGCAGCGCCAGTCGGCCGGCGGGCCGGCGACGGGGCCGCTCGGTGCACACCCGAGGTGGGCAGGGCCCGTGCGACGAGTCGGTCCGCCTCGCCGACAGGATGGGGCACGGCCGCCGATCCCCTAGACTCTGGCGCCATGGAGCCCAGCGGCCAGTCCCCGCCCCGCCCCGCCCGGAGCAGCCCCGCGGGCCGCGACGACCTGGTCGACCTCGTCCGGGCGTCGGTCGTGGGCGAGGACGAGGCCGTCGCCGGGCCGTTCGGCGTCCGCCGCGTGACCTACGCCGACTACACGGCATCGGGCCGGAGCCTCGCGTTCATCGAGGACTACATCCGCGACGCGGTCCTGCAGCTGTACGCGAACACGCACACCGAGTCGTCGGGGACGGGGCTCCAGACGAGCCGCTTCCGCGAGGAGGCGCGGCGGCTCGTCCTCGAGGGCGTGGGCGGCGACCGCGCCCGCCACGCGGTCGTGTTCTGCGGCTCGGGGTCCACCGCGGCGATCAACCGCCTCGTGGACGTGCTGGGGCTGCGGATCCCGGCCGCGCTCGACGACCGCTACGGCTTCCGCGCCCAGATCCCCGAGGCGGAGCGCCCCGTCGTGTTCATCGGCCCCTACGAGCACCACAGCAACGAGCTGCCGTGGCGCGAGTCGATCGCGGACGTGGTCACGATCCGCGAGGACGCGGACGGCGAGGTCGACCTTGCGCAGCTCGAGGCGGAGCTGCGCCGGTTCGCGGCCCGACCGCTCAGGATCGGCTCCTTCTCGGCCGCCTCGAACGTGACCGGCATCGTCTCCGACACGGCCGCCATCGCCCGCCTGCTGCACGCCCACGGCGCGCTCGCCTGCTTCGACTTCGCGGCCGCGGCGCCCTACGTGGCGATCGAGATGGAGCCCCCGGGCGACCCGGCGGCGGCCAAGGACGCGGTGTTCATCTCGCCCCACAAGTTCATCGGCGGACCGGGCACGCCCGGCGTCCTCGTCGCCCGCCGCGACCTGTTCCGCAACCGGGTGCCCACCATGCCCGGCGGCGGGACCGTCCTGTACGTCAACCCCCAGGAGCACGTGTACGTCGCTGACGTCGAGCACCGCGAGGAGGGCGGCACTCCTGCCATCGTGGAGTCGATCCGGGCGGGCCTCGTGTTCGGCCTCAAGGCGGCTGTGGGCGTGGACGCGATCCGCGAGCGCGAGGCCGCGTTCATCGGGAGGGCGCTCCGCCGCTGGGGAGCGAACCCGGCGATCGAGATCCTGGGCAGCCTGACCGCGGAGCGCCTGTCGATCGTGTCCTTCGTCGTCCGACACGACGGGCGGTACCTGCACCACAACTTCGTGGTGGCGCTGCTCAACGACCTGTTCGGGATCCAGTCGCGCGGCGGCTGCTCGTGCGCCGGGCCGTACGGCCACCGCCTGCTGGGGATCGACATCGAGACCTCCCGCGAGTTCGAGCGCGAGATCGCC
>JADLHW010000143.1 GCA_020848615.1 Thermoleophilia bacterium | reverse complement strand
TCCGCCCGCCCCGCCCAAGGTCGAGACTACGGTGCGTCCGGCCGCCTCTGCCCCCGTGGCCGAACCGCCCCGGCCGGAGCCGCCGAAGCCCGCACCCGCCCCGGCGCCGCAGCCCAGGGCCTCCTCACCGAGGCTCGAGGTGGTGAAGCCGGCGCCGAAACCCGCGCCCACGGCGGAGCAGGTCGAGACCGTCGCCCCCGTGGCCCAGCCCAGGGCGGAGCCGGTAGCGCCCACGCCGGAGCCCGCCCGCGCCTCCGCGCCTCGGCTCGAGGCCCTGAAGACCTCCGCGCCCCGGCTCGCGACGCTCAAGCCGGCCGCGCCCGCGGCACCCGTCCCCCCGCCGCCTGCCGTGGCGGAGGTGGATCTCGACATTCCCGACGCCTCGCTGCTCACCGAGCCGGCGCTGGCGCCGGTCGCGCCCGCGGCGGCAGGTGGCGCACGGGCTCGCACCGGCATGCTCTACGGGGCCGGCGCCTTCGTGCTGGTGCTGGGCGTCGCCGTGGCGGCCTGGAAGCCCTGGGCCCGGGGCACGGGCGACACGCCCGCCCCCCCGCCGGTGACCCGCCCCGCGTCGAGTGCCCCCGCCGAGAGCGCCACCACGACCCCGCTGGTCGGGACGCCGGCCGTGTCGGTGCCCCCCAGGCCGCTCGCCGGCAGCGCGGGCCGCACTCCTGCGGGCGCCGTCCCGACGCCCGACAGCGCGGTCGAGGAACCGAAGGACGAGATCATCGCCGCGGCGCGGCCCAACTTCCGGCCTGAGGTGGATGTCGGCGCCGCGAGCCTGTCGATCGGTGGGGACCTTCCCGCCGCCCAACCCGGCGCGGCGGCCGTGGCCCCGAGCGAACTGGCGCGGCGTCTGGTGCGCGCGGAGTCGCAGTTGCAGGAGGAACTCACCGGCCGGCTCGGCGCCTTCCGGGACCTGCTTACCCCTGAGCGGCTCCGCACCGCGGATGGTGCCGCGCGTGCCCGCACCGCGTGGGGCGCCGGCGCCGACGCGCTCCGCCAGTACCGCTCCCGCCTGGCGCGCCTCGGGCAGGCCTACGAGGACAGCGCGCTGACGTCGCAGCGGGCCCAGCGCTGGCCGGCGGAGGAACTGCGCGCCTGGTCGGCGCGTCAGACGGCCGCGGAGCCCGCCGAGGTGGCCCAGCTTACCGACTTGATGGTGGCCCAGGTGAGCGAAGGGCTCGACCTGCTGGCCGCGTCCGACGGGCAGTACACGGTGAAGGGGGATCGCATCGCCTTCACCGCCACCGGCGCGGTGCCGCGCTACCTGAGCATCCGGACCTGGGTCGACCAGCGGATGGGCACCTGGCGGGCGCAGCCGGAGAATGCCCGCCCCTACACGGTGACCGCGCTGCTGCGCGCGCTGGGCGAGGGCTTCCCCGCGGCGCAGTGATCGCCCTTATCCACAGCTTTCCACAGCCCTCCACAGAATCCACAACTTCGCTCCGTCAAGTCGCGCACCGCGCGGCTTGACGGCGATTCTGTCGCGCGACAACTTGGGCCCTCCTCGCGATTCACCCTGACTCCGCCCTGCCCATGCCTGCGTCGCTCGACGAACTCATCGCCGCCTTCCGCTGCACCTTCTTCCCGGTGCAGGTGCTCGTCGTGGACGACGACGTCACCGCCCGCGCCGCGATGCGCCGCGTGCTGGAGCGCGCCGGCTTCAGCGTGATCGTCGCGGAGCACGGCGAGGATGCGCTGCGGCTGCTCGAGGGCACCCACATCCCGGTGGACCTGCTGGTCACCGACGTCCAGATGCCCGGGATCCAGGGCGGGCAGCTGGCGGCGCGGGTGCGTGAGACCTGGCCCGAGCTCCCGGTGCTGTTCGTCTCCGGGGAGCCGCGCAACGCGCGCCTGGCTGTCGAGACACCCGGCCCCACCCGGTTCCTCGCCAAGCCGTTCCTTCCGGCGGAACTCCTGGGCCTGGTCCAGGCCGGCCTCGACCTCCCGGCGCCGGACGGCGTCGGCAACCTCGGCCCGGCGCTCGAACTCGGGGCCTGAGCGACGCCGCCGGCGCGCGCAACGCCAGAGGGGCACCCGCGGACGGGTGCCCCTCTGGCGTTTCGGGCGGCACGGGCGCGTCAGGGCTTCACGAACAGCGTCGCCCAGTCCCGGTCGGCCATGACCACCAGCTTGAGGTGGAGCCGCCCGGTGGCGCCATCATAGAAGAACTTGTCGCCCGTGGAGGCGGTGAGCTCCGCGAGGGAGCCCGCGGCGGACATCGGGTTCCCCGCCCAGTAGTCGCGGATCACCTGGCCGGGAGCCGCCGCATAGGGCAGCGACAGGGTCACCGCGTCACCGGCCTGCGCGTTGTCCAGGTAGAACCGCGGCTGCGCGGGCGTGGCCGCCGACCAGGTCACCGCGTAGCCACGCGCCGGGAGCACCGAGAGGGCGGCGTGGTCGGTGCCGTTGCCGGTGCCGCTCAGGTCGAGCGCCACGGCGTCGTCCCGCGTGACGGTGAGCGGCGCCACCGGCTCCGACGCCCCGCTTCCCACCGAGAGCTTGGCAAAGCGGCTGGTGCAGACGTGCGCGTTCCAGGCGGCCTGGAAGGCGCAGCCCGGGGAGAGCAGGATCGGGGTGTTCGCGACCACCCACCGCCCCGCGTTGCCGGTCACCGCCCCGTCCTGGTCCAGGAAGACGGCCGACTTGTCGCCGTCCTTGTCGGCGTGCGGGTTCTCCAGGAACACCGGCGTGGCGTTCACGAACGTCATCCCCCCCGCGTAGTTGCGCGGGTTGATCGGGAAGGCGTTGGTCCGGTTGTAGCCGAGCGCGCTCGCCGGCACGGTGGTGGCGGCGGTGTAATTGATGAAGGTGACCTGGTCGGCCCACACCCGGCCGTCGTAGAACTCGTAGCCGCGCAGGTAGCTGCCGGAGGGCAGCTGGGCAATCGCGCCGGACTGGCCGATGAACGTGCTGCTGGTCACCGAGGTCTCGTACGCCGCGAAGGTGGCGCCGATGGCGTTGTCGGCCAGCAGTGCGTGGGAAAGGCGGAGGTAGGTGCCCCGGAGCCAGACGGCGCGGAAGTAGTGCTTGTAAGCGCGGAACCCGGTGAAGTCGGCCAGCACCGGCGCGGAGTTCGGGTCAGAGGGGACCGCCCGCGGCTCGTAGTTGGTGACCTCGGTGGTGCCATCGGGCAGCGGCCCGTCATCCACGAAGAGCCCACCGTTGTGGTTGGAGTGCGCCACGTTGCCCGAGAACTCGCGCAGCGGCGTGGTGCGGGGGAGGTCGGGCTGCCCCGTGGAGAGCCCGGTGGGCGACGCCGGGAAGGCGCACCAGAACCCGAACCCGGCCGACCCCGCCGCGACGTTGTCGCGGATGGTGTTGTCGGGGTTGGTGATCCAGAAGGTGGCCGGGGTGGCGTCCGAGGCGAGCAGGCGATCGGCGCCCTGCGGCACCCGGCTGGTGAGGCCGAGATTGCCTTCGATCAGGTTGCCGCTCTCGCCGCCGTCCTCGAGGAAATAGCCGTGCCCGGTATGGTCGTAGCAGACGTTGTCCTGCACCGCCGCGTTGTCGCTGCCGTGGACGGTCACGCAGCGGCTGAAGGTGCGCCAGACCGAGCTGTTCCGCAGGTACTGGCCGGTGACGTCCCCGGCCATGTGCCAGTGCATCGGGTAGCGCGCCAGGTTGCCCCGCTGGCCCATCTGGAAGAGCTCGACGCCCTCCACATGCGCCGTGGCGCCGGACAGCACGATGATGTGCCCCCCGAAGCCCGGCGTCGCGCCGGTGTCGCCCTGGATGGTGATGTTCCGGCTCAGGAGCCCCACCTCCGCCCGTTCGTCGAGCGACACCCCGCTCACCGTGAGCACCTCGCCGAAGTGCTCCCGGGCCAGCGGCGCCGCCAGGGTGAGGGTCCGGCCGCTGACGGCCGCGATCACCGCCTCTTCCGCGCGGCTCTGGTTGTAGTCGCTCGAGGCGAGCACGATCCGGTCGCCGACCCGCCAGCCGGGGTTCCGCACCAGCGTCACGCTGGTGGCGCCCTGGGGCGCGGTGCCATCGAGGTGGGTCCACCCCCCGCGCGTCTCGCCATGCAGCTCCAGCCGCCCGGACACGCCGATCATCTTGTTCCCGACGCCACTCACGTCCGGGTTGCCGGCGGTGCCGGTCAGGGTGATGAGCGCGCGGTGGGTATAGGGGTTCTGCTCGCTGCCGGCGGTGAAGCTGCCGTTGACCAGGATCCAGCCGGCCGTGAGCGCCACGTCGTTCGTGCCGAGCGCCAGGTCGCCGTTGACGGTGAGGCTGTGCAGCGCCGGGGGGCTCTTGTCCAGTTCCACCGCCAGGCCAACGGGGATCACCACCGAATCGCCGGCCGCGGGGACCTGCCCCGAGGGCCAGGTGGCCGGATCGGACCAGGCCTTGAGGTCACCGACCGGCGGCCCGCCGCCCGGCCCGGTGGACTCGGCGGCGCAGCCCATCACCAGCAGGCTGAATGCAATGGCGAAGCGACCGGGGAGCTGTCGCATTTCGGGGGACCCTCAATGATCGGGGAGCGGGACGGCCGGGACTCGGGCAATCATCGGCGCCCGGGGGCCGCGGCACAATCCGGAGGAACTGGTCGGTGTCAGATCCCATGACACCCTTCTGCAGGATAGCACTGCTGGTCGCCCCGCCCGCGTGACCCGCATCACCCAGGGACGCCGGCGTGCACCGCGCCCGTGCGGTGGCCCACGCGTTGCCAGTCTTTCCCGTACGCCCGGGATCGCCAGCGCAGCGCCGCGCATCCCGCGCCTCTCACGGGGAATTGCATGGTGTCGCAGTACCACAACAGTCCCGCCTTCGTCCTGCCGATGGGCACCCTCCTCTCCGGACGTTTCCGGCTGCAGCGGGAGATCGGTCGCGGCCGCGCCGCGACGGTCTACCTGGCCTTCGACACCCAGCGCGCCACCGAGGTGGCGGTGCGGGTGGTCCGGCTGGCCACGCAGGAGCAGGCTCGCCTGCGCCGGGAGGTGTTCGCCGCCTGGGACATCGCGCACGACCACATCGTGCGGGTGCACGGCTGCTTCGAGGAGGGGGAGCTCAGCTGCGTGGTCATGGACCACGTGCAGGGCCTCGATCTGGGCCGCCGGGTCGTCGAGCGCGGGCCGCTGACCAGCGACGAGGCTTCGGCGGTGGGCCGTGGTATCGCGCTGGCGCTGCGCGCGGCCCACCGCCGCGGGATCCTCCACCGCCACGTCTC
>JADLHW010000142.1 GCA_020848615.1 Thermoleophilia bacterium | reverse complement strand
CGGGCCCGGGCCGTCGTGGCGGACTACGCCTTCGCCGACCCGCGCCTCATCCGCGCCACGTACGACCCCGGCGCTCCGCTGATGGGCCGGAACATGCTGCTGCGCGGCCGGTTCCTGGGCGTGGACTGGCACCTGGGCGCGCGAGTCGTGCACGTCGGGGGCGGCGTGGCGGAGGAGGACGGCCGCGCGGTCGACCGCTGGGGGTGGGGGTACCGCACCCTGGAGGGCCACCTGGAGATGGGGCAGATGGACTTCTGGGTGGTCAAGGCCCGCGACACCGGCGAGGTGTGGTTCCGCATCCACGCCGTGTCGAAGCCCGCCCGCGTGGCGAACCCGGTCGTGCGGTGGGGATTCCGGCTGTTCGGCCGGGGCCTCCAACTGCGCTTCGCCCGGGAGGCGGGCGCCCGCATGCGCCGGATGGTCCCGGGTCCGGAGGTTCCCCGCACCGCGCGGGCCTCGTGACCGGTCCCGGCGGGACCGGTCACGGTCAGCTTGGACGATCCGCCGTACTCCGGCATGGAAGGACCTGCCGGGCGCACGGCCCCCCTGTCGAGGAACCGAAGACGAACTCGCCCGGCCTGGTCGCTGAGGTTGCCTGATGTGCGCCGCGTCAAGGAGTGCTCCTGGAGGGGACGGTGTGATGAGCGCGGGGCGCAGGTCGCGGTCCACCACCCGACAGGGGTATCTGGGCTCGAACCGGCCTGGGCGCATGACGGCGGGCGGCGGGACCTCGTTGGTCGCGGGCCCTGAGGATCCCCTCCAGGTGACTCAGGAAGGGGACGCGCCGACGCTCCACCTCGAAGCCCCGATCGAGGACACCCGGCGGGGCGGCTCCGAGCGGAACTGCGCCCGCAAGGCATCGAGTGCGAGAAAGCACCGCACACGCAGCTCGTGGTCGCGATCGGACTCCACGGACGGAGCCTGTTCGGATCACCTCGGACGCCGCCACACCAACATGGAAGCGCGGGTTTGGTCCATGTCCTGAATACGAGGCTTCCCCGGCCCACCCTCACACCTCGACGACCGCGCACCCGCCCGCCGGGAGCCGCACCCGGTCCGGCTCCAGGGCGGCGCCGGCGGGCGACGACAGGCGGATCTCCCGGCCACACGCGCCCAGCGGCAGGCTCACCTCGGAATCCCCCAGGTTCACGGCGACGCGGAACCCGCCGCGGTGGACGACGATCCAGCGGGCGTCGTCGTCCCACTCGCAGCGCACGCGGTCGAGCCGGGGGTCGGAGAGGTCCGATTCGGCGCGACGCAACGCGATGAGCGACCGGTACCACTCCAGCATCGCGGCGTGGTCGTGCTCGTCGACCTCGTCCCACCGCAGGACCGACGCCGCGAAGGTCCCCTCGTCCTGGGGGTCGGGGACCTCGCCGTCCCAGCCGTGCTCGGCGAACTCCCGGCCCCGGCCCTCCGACACGGCCCGGCCCAGGTCCGGGTCCGGGAACGACGTGAAGTAGCGCCACGGGGTGGAGGCCGCCCACTCCTCCCCCATGAACAGCATCGGCGTGAACGGCGCGGTGAGCAGCAGCATCGCCCCGGCCCGCAGGCGGTCCGGGGCCGCGAGGTGCGAGAGGCGGTCGCCCAGCGCGCGGTTCCCCACCTGGTCGTGGGTCTGCAGGGATGCGACGAACCGCCACCCCTCCGTGCGGGCCCGGTCGACGGGCCGGCCGTGCGACCGGCCGCGGAACGTGGACCACCGGCCGTCGTGCAGGAACGCCCCGGTGAGCACGGTGGCGAGCGCGGTCATCGAGCCGAAGTCCACGTAGTAGCCCTGCCGTTCGCCGGTGAGCAGCGCGTGCAGGGCGTGGTGCACGTCGTCGTCCCACTGCGCGTGGATCCCCAGGCCGCCGGCCTCGCGCGGCGTCACGGTGCGCGGGTCGTTGCGGTCGGTCTCGGCGATGAGCGCCAGCGGCCGCCCCTCGGCGGCGGCGAGGGCGTCGACCGCGGCCGACAGCTCCTCCAGCACGTGCACGGCGCGGTCGTCCACCAGGGCGTGCACGGCGTCCAGGCGCAACCCGTCCAGGCGGAAGTCGCGAAGCCATGACACCGCGTTGCCGGTCATCCAGGCGCGCACCTCGTCCGAGCCGTCGTCGTCGAGGTTCAGGGCCTCGCCCCACGGCGTGTGGTGCCTCCCGGTGAAGTACGGGCCGAAGCGGGCCAGGTGGTTGCCGCTGGGCCCCAGGTGGTTGTGCACCACGTCCAGCACCACCGCCAGGCCCTCCGCGTGCGCGCGGTCCACGAACCGCTTGAGGGCGTCTGGCCCGCCGTACGGCTCGTGCACCGCCCAGACGCCGACGCCGTCGTACCCCCACCCGCGGTCGCCGTCGAAGGCCGCCACCGGCAGGAGCTCCACGTGGGTCACGCCGAGGCCGGCGAGGTACGGCAGCCGCAGCGCGGCGGCGTCCAGGGTCCCCTCCGGCGTGAACGTGCCGAGGTGCAGCTCGTACACGACACCTCCGGCGAGGGGCCGGCCGCGCCACCCGCGGTCGGTCCACGCGAACACCGCGTGGTCGTACGCCGCGGCGGGCGCATGCACGCCGTCGGGCAGCCACACCGCCCGCGGGTCGGGCAGCGGATCCCCGCCGTCCGGCCGGAAGGCGTACCGCTCACCGTGGGCGAGGGACCCGGCGTCCTCCCACCAGCCGCCGCCCGCCGGACGCATGGGCCGCTCGCCCGGCACGGCGACCAGCGTCACCGCGGCGGCGCGCGGCGCCCACACCCGGGCCCTCATGCGCCGTCCCGCACCAGGAGCGCCACCGGCAGGTCGGCCAGCAGCGACGCGGCCGGGACCATGCCGCTCACGGGCGCGCCGCCGGTGAGGACGTCCCGCCACTCCCCGTCCGGGAGGGCGATCGCGGCGCTGCCCCAGCCGCCCTCCCGGGCCAGGGCCAGCGGCAGGCGGGTGCCCACCGCGGCCACGGTCCCCGCGCGGACGTAGCCCACCGCGTGGGCGCTGGTGGTGGCGAGCGGCGCATGGCCGGCCCGCGGCCCGGTGAACCACTCCGGGTGGTCGCGGCGCAGGCGCAGGGCACGTGAGGTGACCAGCAGCTTCTCGTCGTCCAGGTCCAGCGGCACCCCGCCGGCGTCCAGCGCCCGCAGGCGTCCCGCCAGGCCCGCGTGGTCCACGGGCCCGCGGTTGTCGGGGTCGACGAGGGTGAGGAGCAGTGCCTCGCCGCCCTGGTAGGTGTCCGCGACGCCCGGCAGCGTGAGCTGCAGCAGCTTCTGGGTGAGCGCGTTCGACCGCCATCCGTCGTGCAGCTCCGCCGCGAACGCGCCGAGGCGGTCCCCCACCGCCGGGTCGGCGAGCGCGGCCTGCGCGAGCCCGGTCACCGCGGCCTCGTACGCCGCGTCGGGCGCCGTCCAGCGGGACCGGCGCTTGGCCTCCCGCAGCGCCTTGACCATGTACGCCGACAGGCGCCCGGCGTCGATCGGCCACGCCCCCAGGGCCGTCTGCCACATGAGCAGCTCGTCGGCGGGGTGCACCGGCGGCGCCGGGCGGCGGTGCGGGTCCGACAGCGCCCGCAGGTCGTCCAGCAGGGCCGCCCACTCCGGCGGGCACTCGGCGAGCAACAGCAGCCGGGCCCGGACGTCCTCCGACCGCTTGGTGTCGTGCGTGGTGAGGGCGGTCATCGCCAGGGGATGCCGGGCGGCACGGTCCCGCGCCCAGGCGTGCAGGCGGTCGGGCGGCGCGCCCATCACGCCGGGGTCGCCGCCCACCTCGTTCAGGGCGGCGAGCGGGAACCACCGGTACAGCGCGGTGTCCTCCACGCCCTTGGCCATCGCCGGCCCGGTGGTCTGCTGGAAGCGCACGCAGAACGCGTCGCGGCGGGCGTCACGCCCGGCGCGGCCCAGGGCCAGCCCCGACAGCAGCACCACCTCGTCGGCCCGGTCCGGCACGGCCCCGGCGGCGGCCTCGGCGGCCTCCTCCACCGCGGCGACGGCCTCCGCCGCGGGCTCCTCGCCGGGCCGCACGTACGCCCGGTACACGGGGAACGCCGCGAGCATCTCCACCAGCGCCTCCTCCAGGCCCCGGCGGGTGTGGTCACGCAGCATGATGTCGGTGCGGCAGATCTCGGCCGCGAGCTCCACGAGGCGGTTCACCTCGGCGCGCAGCGGACCGGCGAGGACGTCCCGCCTGCCGCGCACCGCGGCCTCGACGAACGTCGCGTCGGTGTCGTCGGCGGCGGCCCAGGTGGCGCCCAGGGGCGCGGCGCCGGACGGGTCCGTGAGCAGCTCGTGCAGGCGGGCGATCGCCTCATATCCGGTGGTGCCGGCGCACGGCCAGTCGCCGGGCAGCGCCTCGTCGCCCTCCAGGATCTTCTCCACCACCACCCACGCCCCGCCGGTGGCGTCCCGCAGCCGTTCCAGGTAGCCGCGCGGATCGGCCAGGCCGTCGGGGTGGTCGATGCGGAACCCGTCGACCACGCCGTCGCGGTGCAGGCGCAGGAGCGTCGCGTGCATCGCGTCGAACACCTCCGGGTCGTCCACGCGCACCCCCGCGAGCGTGTCGACGTCGAAGAAGCGCCGGTAGTTGAGCTCCTCGTCGGCGACCCGCCAGTGGGCGAGCCGGTACCACTGGGCGTCCAGCAGCTCCGGCAGGGGCAGGTCCTCCGTGCCGGGGCGCACCGGGAACACGTGGTCGAGATACCGCACCACCGGCTCCTCGCCGGAGGCGTCCAGGGTGATCTCGCCGTCCGCGAGGCACCGGCCGATGCGGTTCCCCAGCACCGCCAGCAGCACCGCGCCCTCCTGCCCCGACCGGTCCACGTCGAACCACCGGGCCGACGCCGACCGGGGCCCGTCGCGCAGCAGCGACCACAGGCGCGGGTTCGCGGTCTCCGGCACCGGCAGGGCCACGTGGTTCGGGACCACGTCCACCACGATCCCGAGGCCCTCGGCATGGGCCGCCCGGGCGAGGGCCCGCAGGCCGTCCTCACCGCCCAGGTCGTCCGAGATGCGCGTGTGGTCGATCACGTCGTATCCGTGCGCCGAGCCCGGCACGGCCTGCAGCACCGGTGACAGGTACAGGTGCGTGACGCCCAGGGCCGCGATACGCGGGACCGCCGCGGCCGCGTCGGCGAACGTGAACTCCCGCCGCAGCTGCAGCCGGTACGTGGAGACCGGCGTGCGCCGGCGCGCGTCAGCCATCGTCCGCGGCGAGCACCACCAGCGCGCGGCCCGGCACCTGCACCGACGGTCCCGACGGGGCCTCGTCACCGTCGCCGTCGTCCGCGGCGGTGCGCAGCACCCGCCGCCACCCCCCGCCGCGGGCGGCCGGCAGCGTGAAGGCGATGGGCGCGTCGTGGGCGTTCATGAGCAGCAGGACGTCGTCGCCGGAGATGCGCTCGCCGCGTGGACCCGGCTCGCTGATCCTGGTGCCGTCCAGCAGCACCGCCAGCGAGCGGGCCACGCCGCCATCCCAGTCGCGCTCCTCCATGTCCTTCCCGTCGGGCCGCAGCCACCGCACGTCGCCGTCGGCGAGGAACCGGCGGCGGCGCAGCACGGGGTGCGCGGCGCGCAGCGCCACGGCCCTCGCGGTGAACTCCAGCAACCCCTCGTCGGCCGCGGCCCAGTCGATCCACGAGATGGGGCCGTCCTGGCAGTAGGCGTTGTTGTTGCCGTCCTGGGTCCGCCCGAGCTCGTCGCCGTGCAGGATCATCGGGACCCCCTGCGAGCACAGGATCGTCGCCAGGAAGTTGCGCTGCTGGCGGGCCCGCAGCGCCAGGATGCCCGGGTCGCCGGTGGGGCCCTCCACGCCGTGGTTCCAGGAGCGGTTGTGGGACTCCCCGTCGTTGTTGCCCTCGCCGTTGGCGTCATTGTGGCGGTCGTTGTACGACACCAGGTCCCGCAGCGTGAAGCCGTCGTGGGCGGTCACGAAGTTGATGGACGCCATGGGCTTGCGCCCGTCGTCGCGGTACAGGTCGCTGGAGCCGGTGATGCGCGCCGCGAACTCCCCGATCGCTGCCGGCTCGCCCCGCCAGAAGTCGCGCACCGTGTCGCGGTATCGGCCGTTCCACTCCGACCACTGCGGCGGGAAGTTCCCCACCTGGTAGCCGCCCGGGCCCACGTCCCAGGGCTCGGAGATGAGCTTG
>JADLHW010000141.1 GCA_020848615.1 Thermoleophilia bacterium | reverse complement strand
GAGCGGCACCCGGTGGGTCACCAGGGGCGCGGCGTCGACCGCCCCGCGGGCCAGGAGGTCCAGCGCCTCCCGGGTGTCGAACGGGCCGGCGGAGTACGTCGAGGTGATCGACACCTCCCGGAACCAGATCGCGCCGAGGTCGACCGGCACCGGGTCGCCGGGCCTCGGGGGCGCGAACAGCTGCACCGTCCCGCCGGGGGCGGCCAGCCGCAGGCCGGCGTCGATCGCCGCCGCGGAGGTGGTGGTCACGAACACCACCTCGGCGCCGTCGCCGCCCAGGGCGTCCATCGCGGCCTCCACGCCGCCGGGTACCAGCGCCCCGGCGCCGCGCGCCATCGCCGCCCGCGCCTCCTGCGGCTCCACGGCCACCACCATGGGGGAGCCCAGGGCGCGGGCGGCCATGATCTCCAGCAGCCCCATGGACCCGGCGCCCACCACCGCCACGCGCGTGCCCTGCCCCACGCCGGCGGCGTGCTGACCGCGCAGGATGCAGCCCAGCGGCTCGATGAACGTGGCGGTGAGGTCGTCCATCCCTTCAGGCACGGCGAGCACGTCCAGGCGGGCGTTCGGGGCGGGCACCCGGATGAGCTCCGCCAGCCCGCCCGGGTCGATCCGCGTGGCGCGGAAGGTCTCGCACAGCGTGTGCAGCCCGGCCCGGCACCGCCCGCAGGTCATGCACGGCACGTGGTGGTGCACGAACACCCGGTCACCGGGCCGGAACGGGGCGCCCTCCCCCGCCGCCTCCACCACGCCCACCGGCTCGTGGCCCAGCACCAGCGGCGCCCTGGGGTCCTGGTACCACCCCATGAGGTCCGACCCGCAGATCCCGCAGGCCGTCACCCGCACCAGCAGCTCGCCGGCACCGATGGCCGGCACCGGGAGGTCGACGATCTCGACCCGCCCCCGCCCGTGGTACATCGCCGCGCGCACGAACGGGTTTCTACACATCCGTCGCCGGGACCGCGGCGGTGTGCCATCCTGGGCCCACAGTGAAGGAACTCGGTCACCTGGGATTCGACGGACGCCCCATCCGCTCGGTCCGGCGGGACGCCTCCGCGAACCGGCGGAAGGCGGTGGAGGCCGCACGCGCGCTGTTCTCCGAGCGCGGCCAGGCGGTGACCATGGAGGAGGTCGCGGCGGCGGCCGCCATCGGCAAGGGCACCCTGTACCGCGGGTTCCCGGGACGCGCCCAGCTCGCGCAGGCCGTGCTGGACGACCTGTCCCGCGAGCTGCAGGCCGAGCTGCTGGCCGGCATGGGCCTCGCCGAGGCATGCCCGGTGGGCGTGCTGCGGGCGTTCCTGCGCCGTGCCCACACGTTCCGGCTGGAGCACCTGGACCTGTTCCTCATGGCCCATGACGGCGACCGCGCGGAGATCCGCAACTCCCCCGCCTACCTCTGGGAGCGCCAGGCGGTGGCCGGGCTCCTGCGGCACGCCGTGAACCGGGGACTGTCGGACCCCGCCGACCCGGACCTGCTGCCGGACGCGGTGATGGCGCTGATGGACCCCGACCTCATCCGGCATCAGCGGGACGTGCTGGGCGTCGGCGCGGACCGCGGCGCGGACGCCCTGGTGGCGATGGTGTTCGGTGCCGCCGGCATCGGCGGCATGGGCGCGGCCGGGGGCGTCTCCCGCAACTGATCCCGATTGCGGCACCGGCGCGGGCGCACTAACGTCGGGCCGCACCTCAGATGCTGTCCAGGGTTTGCACCGGGACGGCGCGAAGCGGTGGGAGACGGGCGATCGACCGGACCGACCAGGGCTACGTCCGCATCGGGGAGCTCAGCCGCCGCGTCGGCGTGAGCCACGACACGCTGCGCGCGTGGGAGCGCCGCTACGGGCTGCTGGAACCCGGGCGCACCGCGGGCGGCTTCCGGCTGTACACCCCGGCGGACGAGGTGCGCATCGCCAAGATGCTGCAACTGCTCAAGCAGGGGCTCGCCCCGGCGGAGGCCGCCCGTCAGACGGTGGCGGCGGTGGCGACCGCCGCCGCGGCGCCCGCGGAGGGCGATCCCATCACCTCGCTGCGCCATGCCCTGGAGGGCTTCGACCAGGCGACCGCGCACGGGCTCATCGACCGGCTGTTCGCCCGGTACGAGGTGGACGTCCTGGTGACGCACCTCCTGCTGCCCTACCTGCACGACCTCGGGGAGCGATGGGCGGAGGGGGCGGTGACCGTCGCCCAGGAGCACTTCGTGAGCACCGTCCTCCGCGCCCGGCTGCTGAGCCTCGGGCGTGACTGGGACCGGGGCGACGGGCCCCGTGCGCTGCTGGCCTGTCCCTCCGGCGAGCTGCACGACATCCCCCTCATCTGCCTGGGACTCGCGCTGCGCCACCGCGGCTGGCGGGTGACGCTGCTGGGCGGCGACACGCCGCTGGACACGGTGGCGGAGACCGCCTCGGCCCTGCACCCCGACGCCTGCGTGGTGTCCGCGGTGCCCGCCGAGCGCTTCGAGGCCCAGCTCGCGGGGCTGCGCGCCCTCGCCACCACCACGCACCTGGTCATCGCCGGCCCGGGCGCCAGCCGGCGGCTCGCCGAGGCCGTGGGCTGTGCCCTGGAGCCCGGTGACCCGGTCACCGTGGCGCGCCGGCTCACCGAGGCGCGCGGGCCCGCCGCCTAACGGCGCCGCCCCCGGCCGGCGGCCAGCAGGATCGCCGCACCCAGGGCGCCCGCCGCCAGCGACGCGGCGACGATGCCCACGCGTGCCTCGTCCACGAGCCCGGGGTCGTCGAACGCCAGGCTCGAGACGAACACCGACACGGTGAACCCGATGCCGGCCAGCCCGGCCACTCCCGCCACGTGCGGCCACCGCACGCCGGCGGGCAGGACGCCCAGGCCCAGCCGCACCGCCAGCCACGTGCCGGCCGTGACACCCACCAGCTTGCCGCCCACCAGCCCCAGCACCACCCCCAGGGTCACGGGGCTCCCGGCCGCGTCCCGCAGGGCGTCGGCGCCCAGCGGTACGCCCGCCCATGCCAGCGCGAACAGCGGCAGCACGACGAACGCCGACCACGGGTGCAGGACGGCCTCCAGCCGCTCGGCCACCGGCACGGCCTGCCGGCCCAGATCGTCCATGCGCCGCCACCCGTGCAGGGACGCGTGGTGCGGCACCCCGGGGCCGTCGAGCGTTTCGGCCACCGCGCGCGCCGCGGCGGCCGCCGCGGGCGGGTCGGTCCAGGGGCGCACCGGCATGAGCAGCCCCAGGGCGACCCCGGCGATGGTGGGGCTCACCCCGGAGCCCGACATGCACGCCCACGCGCCCACCGCCAGCGCGGCGTACGGGACCACCAGCCGCACCCGCCATCGCAACAGCAGCCACACCCCGGCAAGGCACCCGGCGGCGGCGAGCAGCCACAGCGGCTCGATCCCACCCGAGTAGAACACCGCGATCACGATGATCGCGCCGATGTCGTCGATCACGGCGACGGCGAGCAGGAACGCCCCGAGCGTGGCGGGCACCCACCGGCCCATGAGCGACAGCACGCCCACCGCGAAGGCGATGTCGGTGGCCATGGGGATGCCCCACCCGGACGCCCCCGCACCCCCGCCGTTGACCGCGGTGTAGAGCAGCGCCGGCAGGGCCATGCCGCCCAGGGCCGCGAAGAACGGCACCCGCGCGACGCGGCGGTCGGACAGCTCGCCGATCGTGAGCTCGCGCTTGATCTCCAGGCCCACCACCACGAAGAACACCGCCATGAGGCCGTCCTTGGCGAGCTTCCCCAGGGTGGTGTGGGCGGTCCAGTCCCCCACGCGCAGGTCGAGGCCGGTGCTCCACAGGCCCTCGTGGCTCGATCCGTGCACGTTCGCCCACACCAGCGCCGCCGCGGCGGCGAGCGCCAGCACCAGGCCGCCCGCGGACTCGGTGTGCAGGAACTGTTGGACCGGGTCCATCAGCCGCCGCGCGCGGGGCGGCGGCGACGACGCCGGAGGCGGGGCGTACGGCTCGCTCACTCGGGGCGATGGTACCCGCCGGTCCCCCTTTCCCCACGCGCCGGCCGCCGGGACACTGCGGCGATGGGCCCGGCACCCACACTCGTCTGGTTCCGCCGTGATCTGCGCATCGCCGACAACCCGGCGCTGCGGGACGCCGTGGAGGCGGGGCCGGTGGTGTGCCTGTGGGTGGCGGACCCCGGCATCCTGGGCCGCCGCCACCACGCGGCACCCGCCCGGCTGCGGTTCCTCCGCGCCGGCCTGGAGGCCCTCGACGCCGCCCTCCGCGATCGCGGCTCACGCCTGGTGGTGCGCACCGGCGTCCCTGAGGAGGTGATCCCCGCCGTGGCCGCCGAGTGCGGCGCGGGGGCGGTGCGCTGGGCCCGGGAGGTGTCGCCCCTGGGGCGGGCGCGTGACGCCCGCGTGGCGGGCGCCCTGGAACGCGCCGGGGTGACGGCGATCGAGGATCCCGGCGACCTGGTCGCCGAGCCCGAGGACCTGCCCGGATCCTCCGGGGAGGGGTACCTGGTGTTCACGCCGTTCAGCCGCGCGTGGATGGAGGTGCCCCTTCCGCCGCACCGGCCGGCGCCCCGCCGTGTGGACGGGCCGGAGCTGCCCTCGGACGGGCTCGGCGCGCTGCCGGACGGCGACCCGCTCATCCCCGCCGGCCCGGACGCCGCCCGCCGCGTCCTGGTGGACTTCATCACGCGCGGCGCGGCCGACCGGTACGGCACCGGCCGAGACGCGGTCGCCGCCGACGGCACGTCCCGCCTGTCGGCGTACCTGCGCTTCGGGATGGTCACCGGCGCGCAGATCGGGCGGGCGCTGGGCCTGCCGGACGAGATCTCGGCGGGCCGCATGGCGTTCTGGCGGCAGGTCTGCTGGCGCGAGTTCTACCATCACCATCTGCGCCGCCACCCCGAGGTGGCGCGGATGGCGCTGCGCCCGAAGCTGCGGGACGTGCTGTGGGACCACGACCCGGAGCTGCTGCGGGCGTGGCGGGATGGCCGCACCGGCTACCCCTTCGTGGACGCCGGCATGCGGCAGCTCGCCGCGGAGGGCTGGGTGCACAACCGGGCCCGCATGGTGGTCGCGTCGTTCCTGGTGAAGGACCTGCTCATCGACTGGCGGGTCGGCGAGACCGTGTTCATGCAGGGCCTGCTGGACGGCGACCCGGCGAACAACAACGGCGGCTGGCAGTGGACCGCCGGCACCGGCACCGACGCCGCCCCCTGGTTCCGCGTGTTCAACCCGGTGCTGCAGGGCAGGCGGTTCGACCCGCACGGCGCGTACGTGCGCCGCTGGGTGCCGGAGCTGCGGGATGTCCCGGACGACCGGGTGCACGAGCCGTGGCGCATGAGCGACGACCAGCAGCGGCGGGCGGGCTGCGTCCTGGGCGGCGACTACCCGCACCGGGTCGTCGACCACGCCGAGCGGCGCGGCGCGGCGCTGGAGCGCTACCGGGCGGCCGCGGGCGCGGCCCCCCGGTAGGGAACCTTGCGCGCCACCGGGGGTGCACCGCACCCCCGGTGGCGCTCCAGACGGACGACGCCCGAGGGGGAGGGACGACGACGCCGGAGCCCTGCTCGTGACCGGGCGGAGGGGGCCGCGCCGGTCACGTGGAAGACGGGCGGAGTCTACGCCACGTGGAGCCCGCGGTGGGCGGGCGGCAGCGCCTCCTCGAGGTGCCGGTGCGAGGGGCAGAACCGGGACCCGCGCAACGGCTCGCGGCCGCACGGCCTGCCCTTGCGGTTGATCGAGGCGCACCGCAGCGCGCCGGCGCGCCCCGAGTCCGGCCCCGCCTCGGCCTCCAGCCGTTCGAGGGCCGCCCGCACGTGGTCCTCGATGATGCGGTACGCCTGCAGCTGCTCCTGGAGGGGGAACAGGAACCGGACCTGCGCGAACAGGTGGCGCGCGGGACGCGGGTACCGCCGGAGGTCGCGGGCGATCCGCTCGACGGTCTGCTCGCAGGCGGCCAGCAGCACGCGTTCGGACCGGCCGGGCTGGTGGGGGTCGGGGATGACGCTCGGCTTGAGCGCGCGATACAGGTCACGACTGAGCTCGTACACCTTCGCCTCCGGTCTGCCGTTGGCGTCCCCCGCGGGACGCCGGTGCAGCGTCTCAGGCGGACCTCACGCTGGTCAAGAGCTTGTCCAGGTTTGGTCTGGAGTCTGCTCAGCTCTCTGAGGTCCGGTTACCCTCCTCGCCGCCGTCCGTAACATCGAGGCGGCCGGGATCGTCCCCGGCGGCGTTGCGGAAGCCCGCGAAGGGGCCCGCCGGGCCCGCGCCGGGCCAGCCCTCGGGGATCTCGCGCGCCATGCCCGCGTTCGCGACGGTCGGGTCGTCGCCCATGGTGCCCACCTCCCGCATCGGTGATCTGCCGGCGAGCGTGACACCACGCGGGCGCGGTGGTCAACGGGGCCCGCCCCGAACCGTGCGAACGGTCAGGCGGCCCCGTCCACACCGGTCACCTCGCCGCCGGTGAGGCGGCGTTCCGAGCCGTCGGGCAGGACGACGCGCAGCGCCCCGTCCTCGGCGAGCCCGGCACCCGTGCCGGTGACCTCGCCGTCCGGCGCCCCCACGGTGACGGGCCGCCCGGCGAGGGCGTCCATCCCGGCGAAGGCGGCCAGCACCCCGGTGGTGTCCCCGGCGTACCAGGCGGCGACCCGGGCGGACAGGGCGGTGAGCACCGCGACCAGCAGGTCACCCCGCGACGCGCCGGCGCCCGCGACGTCGGCGACGGCCGCCGGCCTCCACCGGCCGCCCGTGAGCCGCGGAGCGGCGGCGACGTTGATGCCGATGCCGATCACCGCCCAGTCGACCCGGTCGGGTCCGGCGGCGATCTCGCACAGGATCCCGGCGAGCTTGCGGTCGCCCAGCAGCAGGTCGTTCGGCCAGCCGATGCGCACCGGCACGCCGTGCGCGGCCAGCCCCTCGGCGGCGCCCACGGCGGCCACGATGGGCAGCAGACCCGCACCGGCGGGGGGCATGGGCGGGCGCAGCAGCACCGAGAACAGCAGGGCCTGGCCGGCGCCGTCCTCCCACACCCGCCCGCGCCGGCCGCGGCCGGCGGTCTGGTGGTCGGCGCCCATCACCACCCCCTCGGGCGCGCCGCGGCGGGCGCGGGCGGCCAGCAGGTCGTTGGTGGAGGTGACCTCGTTCGCCCACAGCACCGGCCCGGCCACCGGCGCGGTCAGGCGGGCCGCCACCGCGGCGGGATCGACGGGGTCAGCCGCCATGGGTCACCCGCCCGCCGCTGATGGTGAGGGTCACCGGCAGGGCCGGCAGGTCGTCGGCCGGCAGCGTGACCGGGTCGGCGGCGAACCCGGTGAGGTCCGCGCGCATGCCCGCCGCGATGCGCCCGCTGTCCCGCTCCTCCCCCGCCACCCAGGCGGCGGCGGCCGTGTACCCGGCGAGGGCCTCCTCGCCGGTCATCGCCTGACCGGGGCGGTACGGGACATCGGCGGAGCCGGGCCTTCGCCGCAGCCGGGCCCAGGCCATGCCGACCCGGGGGTCGGCGGGCGTGACGGGCCAGTCGGAGCCCAGCGCGACCACCGCGCCGGCGTCCAGCAGGTCGCGCACCGGCCAGCCGCGGGCGGCGCGTTCGGGTCCCAGGCGCCGCGACCAGGTGTCATCGCCCCCGGGGCGCACTCCCTCGCAGTGCAGGGGCTGCATGCTCGCCGCGATGCCGTGCGCGGCGAACCGCGGCAGGTCGGCGGGATCGAGGGTCTCCACGTGCTCCACGCGATGCCGCGGGGCCCGGGCGCCCGCGGGGCGCGGCGGCGCCGCGGCGTACGCCGCCAGGGCGACGTCGATGGCCCGGTCGCCGATGGCGTGGGTGGTGCAGCCCAGGCCGGCGCCGGCGCCCATCGCGACGGCGCGGCGGTACCGGTCGGGGTCGGGCCAGAACGGGTGCGTCCCCTCGCCGCGGGTGTCGGGCGCGCGGAGCCATGCCGTCCCGCCGCTCACCACCCCGTCCAGGAAGAACTTCAGCGCGCCCGTGCGCCACCGCTCCCCTCCCGGCGCCGAGGCCCGCCGGACCGCGTCGGCCAGGGCGTCGTCGTCCATCTCGGGCTTCACCCACACGTGCAGCAGCAGCCGCACCGGCAGGCGGCCGGAGGCGTCCATCGCCGCGAGATCGCCGGCGTCGTTGGGGTGGTCGTCCATCACGTGGGCGCCGGTGATGCCCATCGCCGCCATGTCGCGCAGCGTGCGCAGGTACCGCCGCCGCCGCTCCTCAGGGGTCTGCGGGGGGACGGCGGTGCGCACGGCCTCCATCGCGCTGGGCTCCCGGAGCTCGCCGGTGGGCGTGCCGTCCGGGTCGCACACCACCCGGGAGGCGTCGCCGAAGGCCACGGCGCCGGTGATCCCGGCCGCCGCCAGGGCGGCGCGCGTGGCGAGCGCGCCGTGCCCGTCGCGGAACGTCAGGAAGGCCGGGCGGCCGTCCAGGGCGTCCTCGACGACCGCCGCCCGCAGGCCGTCGCCGAACCAGCCGCGGCGCAGGCCGTGGCCGATGACCCACTCCCCCGGGCCCTTCCCGGCGGCCACGCGGGCGAGCTCCGCCCGGGCGTCCTCCAGGCCGCCAACGGCGGACAGGTCGGCGTCGCGGGCCGCGCGGGACCCCCACAGCGGATGGCAGTGGGCGTCCACCAGACCCGGCACCAGGTGCGTGCCGCGGGCGTCGATGACCCGGGTGGACGCATCGCAGGCGGCGCGGACCTCCCCCTCGTCGCCGACCACCGTGAACACCCCGTCGCGCACGGCCACCGCCGCCGCGAGGGGGCGGGCGGGGTCGCCGGTCCGGATCCGCGCGCCCACGACCGCCAGGTCGGCGGCCGTGCGGCGCGCGGGCACCCGGGTCAGCCCTTGAAGCGCTCGACCGCCTTCCACGCCAGCGGCAGCAGCGCCCCGGCGAGGTAGAGCTTGAGGACCTCGCCCGGCACGAACGGGTACAGGCCGGCCTCCAGGACGTCGGACAGCCCGTTGGGCAGGCCGTTGTCGCCGAGCCACCAGGCGAGCCATGACAGGCCCACGGCGAAGATGATCACGTTGCCCGTGAGCATCGCGGACACGGAGCTGCTGAAGTTCTGGTCCCACCGGCGCTCGGCGAGGAAGCCGATGACCAGGGCGGCGACGATGAAGCCCAGCAGGTACCCGCCGGTCGCGCCGCGCACGATGTCCCAGCCGCTCGACTGGTCCGCGTAGACGGGCAGGCCGACGAGGCCGAGGAACAGGTACGTGAGCATGCTCAGCGACCCCAGGACGGACCCCAGGGACGCGGCGACCAGCAGCACGCCGAAGGTCTGCCCGGTGAGGGGCACGGGCGTGAACGGCAGGGGGATGGAGATCTGCGCGGTGAGCGCGACGAACAGCGCGCCGCCCAGCACGAGGAGCGCGCTGGTGGCGACGTTGACGCGCGGGAAGACCGCGCGGCGCAGGGTGGCGGTGGAGGCTGACATGGCCGGGGATGCTACAGCCCGGGAGCGGCGCCCACCGGGCGCCCGCGTCGCCGCCCATCCCGGGCTCACCCGATGGCCGACCGCGCAGAACGTACGGATGGCGGGGCGTCGCGGCGTGTGGTCTGATCTGATCGCGGTACCGTGCGGATCCCACCGCATCCGCGGGAACCGGCGGGCACCGAGGTGAGGGGGCGCGTGATGGGCGACGGTACGATCGACGTGATGGTGGTGGACGATCACCGTGTGCTGCGCACGGGGCTCCGCCTGATCCTGGACCGCAGTCCCGGCGTCCACTGCGTGGGCGAGGCCGCGACGGCGGAGGAGGCCCTCCGCGTGGCCGACCGGGAGCACCCGGACGTGGTGGTGATGGACATGCGGATGCCGGGCATGGGCGGTCTCGCCGGCGTCCGGGAGCTGGTGCGGCGCCACCCGGGTACGCAGGTGGTGATGCTCTCGATGCACGGCTCCGGCGAGGACGTGCGGGAGGCCTTCAGCGCCGGCGCCATGGGCTACCTGCTGAAGACCGCGGCCGACGAGGAGCTGGTGGACGCGATCCGCTCGGTCCACGCCGGCGAGCGCTACCTGCATCCCAGCCTGGGCGCGGCGCTGGCCCAGCCGCCGCCGCCGGACCCCCTGGACGGCCTCACCGACCGGGAGCGCGAGGTGCTGCAGCTGCT
The DNA here is from genome assembly GCA_020848615.1 of Thermoleophilia bacterium. Lineage (GTDB taxonomy): Bacteria > Actinomycetota > Thermoleophilia > Miltoncostaeales > Miltoncostaeaceae. The sequence goes on along the minus strand of JADLHW010000141.1, from coordinate 5,990 downwards.
GGCGCTGGGGTACGGCAACCAGGAGATCGCCGGGCGGCTGCACCTGTCGCCGCGCACGGTGGAGACCCATCGGGCGAACATGATGAACAAGCTGCGCATCGCGTCCCGGGCCGACATCGTGCGGGTGGCGCTGGAGGCGGGCCTGCTCACCGCGGACGTCGCAGGGGCCGAGCACAGCTGATGCGACCGCGGGCCGTCGCGGCGCTGCTGGTGATCGCCGCCGCGGCGGCCTCCGGCTGCGGGGGCGACGACGCCTCGGGCCCCGTCACGACCGCCGGCCCGGCCACCGGCGCCGAGTACGTGAACGCGGTGAACGCGGCGTGCCGGAGGTTCGGGACCGAGAAGGCGAACCTGCGCGCCCTGGTGCCGAAGGACCGCGACGACGTCCTGGACTGGCTGTCGCGCAGCTCGGCGATGCTCGACCGGGAGATCGCCGCCGTGCGGGCGATCCCCGCCCCGGAGGACGCCCCAAGGGGCGTCGAGCGGGGGCTCAAGGGCCTGGAGCGGGCCTCGGCGCTGTTCTCGCAGGCGCATGCCGGCATCACCTCCGGCCGCGAGTGGAAGGCCGAGGTCGCCCGCGTGCTCCCCCGGCTGCGGGCCGTGGGAACGCCCGCCGGCAAGGCGCTGGGAGGCGCCGGGCTGGTGGAGTGCGCCACCTGACCGGGGCGTCCCCGGCCCACCCGTCCGGCGCGGGCGCGCCCCGCTGAACCTGCCATAGGCTCCCGGTGTGCAGCGACGCCTCCCCGCAGTCCTCGCCGTCCTGTCGTGCGCATCCGTGATCGCGGGGTGCGGCGGGCACACACCGGCCCGTGACCCCGACCCCGCCGGTCCGGTCCGGGTGGCCGCCCTCGTGGTGAACCCCGGCAGGCCGGCCGTCGCACCGGGCGAGCGCCTGCGCCTGATGGCCGTGACACGCGGCACCGACGGATCGGTGACCGATGTCACCGCGCGGGGCCGGTGGCGGGTGACCGGCGACGCGGTGCGCCTCACCGGCCCGGGGCGGCTGGTGGCCGGCGCGCCCGGCACCGCGGAGGTCGAGGTGCGGGCCGCGGGCCGCCGGGCCGCGGCCCGGGTGACCGTCGACCGCCGCGCCTCGGGCGCGCTGACGTTCACGGCCAGCCGGCCGTTCCCGCAGGACCCGCTGGGCCGCGGCATGGTGCTCGCCGGCAGCCACACCTGGCCCGACCTGATCGACAGCGGGACGGAGGACCCGCCGCCGGCGTTCGACAACGAGCGGTACCTCGACACCCTGCAGTCGCACGGCCAGAACCTCACGCGGCTGTGGACCTGGGAGCAGGCCCGGTGGACGGCGGAGACCACCGGGGACTACCGCTTCTCCCCCACGGTCTTCGTCCGCACGGGCCCCGGCACCGGCGCCGACGGCGGGCTGCGGTTCGACCTGACCCGGGTGAACCCGGAGTACCTGGCGCGGGTGCGGGAGCGGGTGCGGGCGGCCAGGGAACGCGGTGTCTGGACCGTGGTGATGCTGTTCGACGGCTGGAGCGTCGCCCCGAAGGTCTCCGCCGACATGAACCCGTGGCGCGGCCATCCCATGAACGCCGAGAACAACGCGAACGGCATCGACGGGGACGTCGACGGCGACGGGGACGGGGAGGACACCCAGACCCTGGCCAACCCCGCGGTCACCGCGGTGCAGGAGCGGTACGTGCGGGCGGTGGTGACCGAGCTCGCCGGCGAGCCGAACGTGCTGTACGAGATCAGCAACGAGAGCGACGGCGGCTCGGTGGCCTGGCAGGAGCACATGGTGGGCGTCATCCGGGACGCCGAGCGCGACGGCCCGCTGCGGCACCCGGTGGGCATGACCCGCCCGTACCCGGGCGGGGACGACGACGTGCTGCGCACGGGCCCGGCCGACTGGGTGTCGCCCGGTGGCGACCCGGACGACCCGGCGCCGGCCGGCGAGCGGCCGGTGATCATGGACACCGACCACCTGTGCGGGGTGTGCGGCGACGCCTCCTTCCCGTGGCGGGCGTTCACCCGCGGGAACAACCCGCTGTTCATGGACCTGTACGACGACACCGCCACCGGCCTGGGCGCGCTGGACGGGGACGGCGCGGACCCCGAGTGGGAGCGCATGCGGCGGGCCCTGGGGATCGTGCGCGAGGTGTCCGAGGGGGTGGACCTCACCCGCATGCGCCCGGACGGGGCGTTCGCCACCTCCGGGTACGCCATCACCACGGGCGGGGCGCGCCCGCAGGCGGTGGTCCTCGCCACCGGCGGCGACCGCGTGACCCTCGACCTGCGGGAGGCGACCGGCCGGTTCGCGGCCCGCTGGGTGCATCCGCGCAGCGGCGCGGTGCTGGCGCGCACCGTGGTGGAGGGCGGGGGACAGGTGCCCCTGGACCCGCCCGTCGACGCCGACGCGGTCTTGATTCTCACGCCCGCGTAGATACCCTGCGGGGTATGTGCCGACGCGTCACCTGCAGGAAGTGCGGCCGCCCGGACTGGCGCGGCTGCGGAGCCCACGTCGAGCAGGTGCTCGCCGGGGTGCCCAAGAGGGACCGCTGCCGATGCCGGCAGGACGGCCCGCCTCCCTCGGCGGGCGGTCGCGGCGGGGGCCTGCTGGGCCGGCTGCTCGGCCGGTAGCCCGGCGGGTCGGCGCCCCGGGTGCATGAGCACCCCGGTGACGCCGTCGCAGCGCCGGTCGAACGGCGACTCGATGCCGGGTCCGGCACGTCCTCCACCGCCGGCCGTACGGCCGGCGGTGGACGACGGCCTTCATGCGGCGCTCTCCCCGTTCCTGGGTCCGGCCTCCGCCCTCCCCCGGGCCTCCTCGAGGCAACGCCGCGCGCCCGCCGAACCCGATTCGAGGGATGGTGCGTCCATTGCGGTTATCGTCATTCCATGACCGACACCTCCGCCTCCATGGACGGGCTGCGGAAGGACCTCGCCACGCTCGTCCGCCAGCTCCTGCACGAACGCCCCGCGCCGGAGCGCCGCCGCGGGCGCCCGCTGGGCCCGCTCGTGCGCGCCCACCTCGGCCTCGGCGACGAGGCGGACACCCTCCCGGTGCTCTCCGACCGGTTCCCGTACTACGACCTCCCGAACCTGCACCTCGCCCTCGAGCGCCTGGGCTCCCAGGAGGGGTGGTCGGCCGAGGTGATCGGCGTGGTGATCGAGGAGGGGGTCTGGCCGCGCATGAGCATGGCGTCGCTCCTCACCCAGGACGAATGGGAGGCCGGACCCGAGCAGTTCGCCACGGCGAGCATCGGCCCGGGCGAGACGATGGCGTGCAGGACGTCGGCCCTCACCCTGCTGGACTCCCCGGACGGCCCCATCGCGCTCCTGGTGATCCTCTCCGACGGGCACCACGGCCCCCCGGATCTGGTGCTGTCGGTCGCCGCGCCCGCGGAGGGCGCCGCGGAGCGGCTGATCGCCTGGATCCACACGACCATCGCCGAGGTCGACGTCTTCCGCGGGAAGGTGCTCACCGTCGAGGTGGACGCCATGACGGACCATTCCCGCATCGCGTTCGTCGCCCGCCCGCGTGTCGCTCCGGACGAGCTGGTGCTGCCGGCCGGTGTGCTGGAGCGCATCGAGCGCCACGTCATCGGGGCGAGCCGGCACCGGGAGGCCCTGCGCGCGTCCGGCAGGCACCTCGCACGCGGCCTGCTGCTGTGGGGTCCGCCCGGCACCGGCAAGACCCTCACCCTGCGCTACCTCACCGGGCGGCTCGACGGGACCACGGTGATCATCCTGTCCGGCGGGGCGCTGGGGATGGCCGCGTCGTTCGGGGCCCTCGCCCGCCGGCTGCAGCCCGCCGTGGTGATCCTGGAGGACGTCGACCTGGTCGCGCAGGAACGGGAGTACGGTCGCTCCGGCCCCATCCTGTTCGAGCTGATGAACGAGATGAGCGGTCAGGGCGGCGACGCGGACGTGGCGTTCGTGCTCACCACGAACCGGCCGGACGTCCTGGAGCCGGCCCTCGCGGCCCGCCCCGGACGCGTCGACCTCGCGGTCGAGATCCCCCTGCCGGACGCCGAGTCCCGCGAGCGGCTCATCGCGCTGTACGGGCGGGGCCTGGACCTCGCGCTGGACGACCCCGACCGCGTCGTGGCCCGCACCGAGGGCGTCACGGCCTCGTTCATCAAGGAGCTGCTGCGCAAGGCACGCCTGTGGGCCGCGGAGGACGACCGGGTCACCGTCACGCAGGCCGACGTGGACGCCGCCCTCGACGAGCTCCTGCACGAGACCTCGGCGCTCACCCGCGTGATCCTGGGCGTCGGCGCGGAGGATGTGGTGCGGCGGGCGTCGCGAGCCTGGCTGGAGGACTTCCCGGACGAGGAGTGACCGCCGCCGCCGGCCACGCTCGTGCACCGGAGGTCATCCGGACGGCGTCCCGCGCCTGGTCGCCAGGGGCCGCATCGTCCCCTGATGGCGCCCATCGACGAGGTGCGCGCCGGTGTCCGGGATGCGCTGCCGGCGAGATGAGGCCGGCCCCGGGACACGATCGGGGCGTCTCGCGGGTCAACAGGGCATGACCGTGATCACCGACACCGACGCAGATCTGGTCCGCGAGGCGCAGGCCGGCTCCCGCCCCGCCATGGAGGCCCTTTTCGAACGGCACTGGCCCCGCGCGTGGCGCGCAGCGTACGGGGTGCTGGGCGATCGGCAGCGCGCCGACGACGCCGCCCAGGCGGCGATGGTGCGGGCCCTGGAGCGCATCGGGTCGCTGCGCGACGGCGGCGCGTTCGGGGCGTGGCTCATGCGGATCGTGGTGCGGGAGGCCCTCGACGGCCGGCGCCGCACCCGCCGCGAGGCGCCCCTGGACGACGCCGCCTCGCTGCCCGCGGGCGACGCCCCCGAGGTCCCCGACCCCGCGCTCGCACGGGCGCTGCGGGCGCTCGGTCCCGACCGCCGCGCCGTCGTGGTCCTGCATTTCTGGCTGGGCCACCCCCTGCCGGAGGTCGCCGAGATCCTCGGCGTGCCGCAGGGCACGGTCCACTCCCGCCTCTCGCGGGCCCTCACCCAGCTCCGGACGCACCTGGAGGTGCCACATGGCAACTGACCTCGAGGACCGCCTCACGCGGATGGGCGACGCCGTCGCCCCGGACGACGCGGCCACCGCCCGCGCCCGGGCCGCGGTCCGGGACGCACTCCCCGCCTCGCCCCGTCCCCGGCGGTGGGGGCGTTTGATGCCCCGGCGCCGAGTGCTGTCGGCGGCGTTCGCCGTGGCGGGCACCGTCGCGATCGCCGCGGTGCTGGTGCTGGCGCTGCCGCGGGGTGAGGACCGCTCCGCGCCGGCCGGGATCACCCTGGTCGCCACCGGCCCCGCGCCGGGCGTCACCATCGACCCGTCGGAGCTGAAGACGGCGGCGGACATGATCGACCGGCGCGCCGAGATCATGGGCATCGACGGCGCCGACGCCGAGGTGGTGGGCGACGGCATCGTCCTGCATCTCCCCGCGGACGCGCCGCCCGGCACGCTGCGGGAACTCACCGCTCGCGGCGACCTCGCGGTCTATGACTCCGCCGACATCGTCGGAGACCCGAACGGCGTGCCCGCCCCCGTGCAACCCGGCTCCGGTCAGCGGGTGATCGACATCCAGGACCCGCTGGCGGGCACCGCGAACCACGTGCTCATCGAGGATCGCCCGGCGCTCACCAACGCCGACGTCGTGGCCGTCGAACCGAGTGTCGTGCTGGGCGACCAACCGCCCTCCATCGAGGTGCGCCTCACACCGGAGGGCCGCCGCGCCCTCCACGTGCTCACGCGTGGCGTCGCCCGGCGCGGCGCCAACGAGGGAACGGTGCGGGCCGTCATGCTGGTCGTGGACGGTGTGCTTGTGAGCAACCCCACGGTCGACCCGCAGCAGTTCCCCGATGGCCTGAACAGCCCGTCGTTCATCATCGGCGGCAACTTCTCGGCCACCGACGCATCCTGGCGCCGGGTCATGGCCGCCCAGATCGAGGAGGGGCCCCTGCCGGTCGTGCTCACCCCGGTGGGCTGACCGTTTCGCGCCGGGCGG
>JADLHW010000140.1 GCA_020848615.1 Thermoleophilia bacterium | reverse complement strand
GGGAGAAGATCCACCTGTTCTGTGTGACCGTCGACCAGGAAGGCGCCGACTACCTGCCCCACATGTACTCAGACGCGAACTTCGTGATCATCGACGATGTCCGCACCCTCCCCCACAAACTCCCCCAACTCTACCGCCGCCTCACCAGCTGATGCCGCCACGCCGGGGGGAAGTGACTCGCGCCCGCGAGTCGGATCCCCCGGTCCCGCCCGATCCACCCTCACGCGACCACCCCGGGGGGAAGTGACTCGCACCCCGCGGCCTGCAGCGCGAGCCACCAACCGGGGGAACCGACTCGCGCCCGGGGGAAGTGGCTCGCACCTCCGGGGGGAACCGACTCGCCCTGACGGCACCGGTGCCGGTGACACCGCCGCTCGCAGCCAGTCATCCACAGGTTCTCCACACCCGACGGCACCAGACCGGGGTAACCGACTCGCGCCGCACCCGGGGGAACCGACTCGCACCGGGGGAGCCGACTCGCGCCGAACCGGGGGAGCCGACTCGCGCCAACCGGGGGAACCGACTCGCGCAACCTTCAACACTTCCCCTGCACATCGGCGGTTTTTTCGATCTCCTACAGATATAGGAATAGAACAACTGCATTCAGGAGGGGTTGCGGCCCGGCCCGACGTGAACGCCGGGCCGCAACAGTTGACGCTGGTCAATGGGTTCGAGCACCCCTCCGGAGTGCGCGAGTCGGTTACCCCGGTTCGGTCGTCGCGGGTCCATTGCATCGTCCGGGTCGCCGGTCATGCTCAGCACATCGATGGCACGACGCTCCTCCACCTCCCCCGCCGAGCCTGTGGTGACCCGCGCTCCTCTTCGACTCGCTCCCGAGTTGGCGTCCGGCGAAGAGGGCCGTGCCCGCAGCGGGGTCGAGGAGCAGCTGGCCCTTTGCGAACCCGACCACCTGCGGCGCCTCGAGCAGCCCCTGCGCTACGGCTTCGCGGACCGTTCCAGCGCCCGCAAGGGCCTGGAGGTCGCCGCCGGCGTCGCGATCGCCGACCGCCTCGGCTCGATTCGTCAGACCGCCGGCCCTCCAATCGGTCGTCATGGCTACATGGCGATCGTCTGGCTCGGCTCCCGTTGGTTGCAGTTGGAGAGTGCCAATGCCCCGGCCGTGCCGTTCACCCAGTACCGGCTCCTGCACGACTTCGGCTGGCAGGACTCCGGCAAGAACGCCCGCCAGGCCCTTAAACGGACCCTGCTGAACCTCCAGGAGGCCCGCTGGGAGGGTGAGGTCAACGATCCCGAAACCGGCCGCAAGACCCACGAGGACCACTTCGGCATCATCGACCGCGTGCTGTGGCCCGTCGTCGAGGACGGCCGGGTCGAGCGCCTCGGTTACATCTTTCTGGGCAGTTGGTTCCTGGAGCAACTGCGCCACGAGGCCGGTGCGTACTTGGACTGGGCGATCATGCGGGACCTCCCCCCCATCGCCCGGAAGCTCTACGGCCTGTTGGAGAACGACCGCTTCGAGGCGGCCGAGGACGGCGGTGAGTGGCAGGCGTACTGGCTCGGCCCGCCGCTCTTCGCCAGCGTCGGTTCCACCTGCGCACGTGAACGCGACAACGTCGCCGCGGTGTGGCGGGCCTGTGAGGCGATTGCCGCGCAGGATCCCAGATACCGGTTTGACCGCGAGCGAGTCGTCGTCGACGGCCGCCCAACCCAGCAGATCGTGGTGTCGCGCGACGCTCGCCCGACGCGCGGTGGCCGCGCACTCCTGCGCCAGACGCGCCTGGTCTGACCGCAGAGCCCCAGCACACGGGCTCTGGTGCAATCATGCATGCATGCCGCAACGCATGCATGATTGTGCGCCCACGGTCATGCGAGCTTGCCTGCGAGCGCGCCCGCTCGGTAGCATGCATGCATGACTGCGATCATCACGGTTGCGGCCGCCAAAGGCGGAGTCGGGAAGACGACCCTGGCCTACGAACTGGCTGCCGCCCTGGCAGCGCCCCTGGTTGACCTGGACTGGGACGCCGGTGGTGCGACCCGCATGTGGGGGCTGGATCCGACAGCGTCGTCACGGGCGCCGTTGCTCGACGCCCTGGAAGCCGGACCAGCCGGACGGCCCCCGAGGCCGCGCCGGCGCCCCAATCAACCGCCGCTGATCCCGAGCCACCCGGACCTGTCGGCGAGCCGCATCGACGCGGACCTCGTCGCCGACTGCCTGCAGGCATGGGCCGAGTCCCAGCAGGCGCCGTGCATGGTGATCGATACCCACCCCGGGGCGAACGCGCTCACCGATGGCGCCCTGGCCGCCGCCGACGTCGTGGTGGTCCCCACAGCCCTGGGAATGAGGGAGTTGGCAGCCCTTGAGCAGAACCTCACCGAGTTGGCGGCCCACCGGGTGGTGCTGGTCCCGACGATGGTCCCCCCGGTGCCACCCAAGCGGCTGGTCGATCGCCTCGCTGCCCTTGCGGCGGGCAGATGCACCGTCGCTCCACCGGTCTCAGAGCACCGATGGCTGCGCCGCCGCCTGCGGCGCTCCGCCCTGGTCCTGCAACCGAACCCCGGTGAACGCGTCCGCCTGGCGGCATCCGAGTACCGCGCCGTGGCCGACGCCGTCCAGGAGGCCCTCCATGCCTGACACCCAAGACGGCATCGATCTGATGCGCAGCCGGATGACGCGTGCCCAGCGGGTACCGCCTACCCCGAGACGCCCGGCGCCGGCCACCGACCCGGCGGGGGAGACCACCACCCCCCCGGAGGAGTCACCGGTGGCGCCTCCGGGCGTCACGGCCGACACCGCGCGGCGCACCCGCCCCGCCCCGAGTCGCCGCCCCCGGGTCGGGCCGGCCGACCCCCCGGTGAACCTGGCGATCCGCGTGCGGCGCCCCCTCGACGACCATCTGGTGGACCTGCTGCACGACCTGCGCAAAGCCGGCGTGCGGAGCTCCAAGGTCGAGCTCATCGAGATGCTGTTGTGGGAGTTGCCGGCCGACACGGAGGCGCTTCGTCGTCGCCTCGCCGAGTTTCGGCGCGCGGCACCGCGCGGAACCGACGGCGCCTGATCACGCCCCGGAACGGCCACGGGCCGGGATCCCGATGGGATCCCGGCCCGTGAGCACGGTCCTGCGGATGCGGTGTCGGCCTAGATGCCCGGAGGCTTCGGGAACCGGTGGCGCATCGTGTACTGGTAGGGCGTCGCGAACAGCAGGTCCGCGATGTCCTCGTCGGTGCGCTCGATCGTCTGGGACCAGACGGTCTGGGCACCCGGGATGATCAGGTCGAAGTTGAAGCTCATGAGACCGATGAGCTCCTTCACCGGCATGAACGCCCCGAGGTTGTCGAACGGGGTCGCCTGCAGCGCCCAGGTGCGGATCGCGCCCGCCGAGGCGGTGCGGATCGACTCGGGCTTGAGCTGGAAGCGGTGCTGACCCTCGGTCTCCGGACGGCCCATCGCCGCCGCCGTGGCCTTGGTGACCTCGGACGGCAGGTAGGTGACCTCCCACTTGGTCGTCTTCAGCGACGGGTGGGTGAGGATCCGGAGGTTCATACGGCCGTACTTGGGGTCGCCGTAGAACGCGGGCTTCGCGGGAAGCTCGGCGTCGTCGTAGCGGCCCGTGGCGGTGTGGATCAGGTAGCCGCGACGCTCCAGCGTGAAGTTGAAGTAGTCGTTGCCGAACCCGCCGTAGCCGTCGTCCTCCTTGCCACCGTGCTCCTGGGTGACGATGTAGGCGATCTTCTTCGGGAACCCGAAGGGCTCACGGCCGGCGAACACCGCCGCGTCCTGCGTGAGGTACATGTAGGGGTAGTACCCGGCGTAGTAGGTGTTGCCGTCGGAGCCCTTGCAGGACGCCGAGACGGTGACACCCATCTCACCGTACGGGCCGAGGCCCGTGTGGAGGTGATCCACGTACCAGAACTCCACCACGTCGTCCTCGAGCTCGAGGGACTTGGGGAGCACGCGACGGAGGTCCTTCTCGTCGCAACGGTAGAAGAACGCCGACCAACGCGAGTTGGTGTAGGTCAGCGGCACGATGTCGTAGTCGACCAGCGGGTCGGCGACACCCTGCGAGATGATGTCCCGCTTGTCGCGGTCGAGCGCCAGCGGCGGGGCGTCGCCCGAGTCGATCCACGGCACGCTCGTAACGTTCAGGTGCTGCGCCATTTACGCTTGTCCTCCTTGGAAGGCCTTGAGCGGCGGGTCCCGGCCGTCAGGCGGCCGGATACCCGTCGCAACTCATCTCGCTGGTGCTACGCCCCGAGACCGACAGGCTTCGGGAAGCGGTGACGCAGGCCGAACCGGTACGGCTTGGCAGCGCCCGCCCACGTGGCGTCGCGGGTGTAGGTCTCCGTCCAGAGGACCTGGCCGGCCGGGATGATCAGGTCGAAGCTGAAGGTCATGAGACCGATCATCTCCTTGGGCGGCATCTCGTGCCCAAGGTTGTCGTACGGCGTCGCCTGCATGAACCAGTTGATGCTGGCCGGGGAGGCGGTGCGGATCGACTCCGGCTTCACCTGGAACCGGTGCGAACCCTCGGTGTCCGGACGGCCCATCGCGGTGGCGAGGTCCTTGGTCACCAGGGAGGGGAGGTACACCAGCTGCCACTCGGACTGAGCGATGTCCGGGGAGGTGATGACCTTCATGTTCATACGGCCGTACTCGGTGTTGCCGTAGAACTTCGGACGGGCGGCCAGGTCGGCGTCGTCGTACTTGCCGGTGGCGGAGTGCATGACGTAGCCGTTCCGGATCATCAGGAACGAGAAGTAGTCGAACTGGTAGTTCTTCCCGTCCATGACGCCGTAACCGTCGTCAGGGTTGCCACCGTGCTCGAGCACGCGGATGAAGGCTTCCTTCTTGGGGAAACCCAGCACGCGGCCGGCGTCGATCGCGGCGTCCTGCGTCAGGTACATGTAGGGGTAGTACCCGGCGTAGTAGGTCTTGCCGTCGCCACCCTTGTGGGAAGCGGCGACCGTCACACCCATCTCGCCGTACGGGCCGAGCATGGTGTGGTTGTGGTCGACGTACCAGAACTCGACGATGTCGTCCTCGAGGTCAAGGCAGTCGGGAAGCACGCGACGAAGAGCCTTCTCGTCGCAGCGGTAGAAGAAAGCTGACCACCGAGAGTTGGTGTAGGTCAGCGGCAGCGTGTCGATGTCCCAGAGCGGGTCGACAAGCGGGTAGATGATCGCGGTCTTCTCGTCGCGGTCAACCGGGGAGGGCGGGATTTCGCCCGTGTCGGCACCCGGGATCTGGGTCACGGCGAACTGCTCGGCCATAGGCTGGCGTCCCCCTAAATCGATGAAGGGCAGCTGCACACGAATCGCAAGGGCGTCAGGGATCTCCGGCGGCCTGGATGGGTCACCGACTCCCGAACGCGAAAGCAGCATATGTCACGTACCTTCGGGGCGTCAACACGTACGGGGGGTGCAAACCCTTCCCGGGGGTGCGGCAAAACCCCTGCAAGGACGCAACATCAGCGCAGGCCGGCACGCGACTTTGTGCCGATCAGTACAAAAGACATCGGGGCGCGTGTAGGGTCGGCCAAGCGCGTTGGGAACCGGTCGCGGAGCAGATCCAGGCCAGCCACCCGGCGCGAAGACCGACCATGACCGCGAGCGCGCTCCCACCCGTCGCACACGCACCCCGCCGGAGCGCCGGGGCCGTGCAACGCGTCGCGGACGTGCTGGAGATGTACTCCCAGGCGGCCGCGCGGATCGCCCGGGTGATCGCCGTATCGGCGGTGGTGGTGATCATGGCCGCCCTCGCCGGGAACGTGTTCACCCGCAACGTCCCCGGGTTCTCGATCTTCAGCTCGGAGGAACTCACCCGGTGGGCGTTCCTGTGGGCGATCTGGATGGGCGTGTCGCTGGCGATTCGCCGCAGCGCCGTGACCGTCATCGTGGTGCTGTCGCACCGGGGCCCGGCGTGGTGGCAGCGATCCGTGCAGACCTTCGCCGGTCTCAGCCTGGCGGTGCTGCTGGCCTATGCCTGCTATCGGTCCACCGGGTACGCACTGTCGGGCGATGCGATCAACGGCACCGGCCCGGCCAGCGGCATCTCGAAGTTCTACCCGATCGCCTCGATGACCCTCGGGTACTACTTCATCAGTCTGCACTACCTCACGGCGGTCGCCCGTGGCGCGGTGGAGGTCGTCGCCCGCGGGACCGCGGGCCTCCGCGACGTCGTCCAAGGCGTGCTGGGCGGGCTGCTGATCGGCGTGGTGCTGTGGGCGGTCTGCTCGTTGCTGCTGGACACCGAGATCTCCCGCCTGATCGTGCTGGGCGTGGTGTTCGTGGCCCTCACCCTCGCCGGCATGCCGATCGTGTTCATGCTGCTGGTCGTCGGCATCCTGGCGTTCCTGCCGAGCTTCCTGGGCCTGAGCTTCTACCCCAGCCCGGACCCGCTGGTCCCGTTCAGCACCACCCAGAGCGGGATGGGCTTGGAGGGCGGCGGGGAGCTGCTGGTCATCATCATGTTCCTGGTCGTCGCCGAGGTCATGAATGCCAGCGGCATGTCGACCCGGCTGATCGGATTCGCGGCCTCCCTGGTGGGGCACTTCCGTGGCGGCATGGCCTACGTCTGCCAGCTGACCTCGCTGATGGTCTCAGGGATCTCCGGGTCCGCGCAGGCCGATGCGGCCATCATGACCCCGATCCTGGTGCCGGCGATGGAGCGCGAGGGGTACCGGCGGGACGTCGCCGCCGCCGTCGTGGCTGGGGCATCGATCAAGGGCCCCATCGGCCCGATCTCCGTGATGTTCATCGTCTACGGGGTGGTGGTCACCGGCACGGCCTCGGCGTCGATCAGCCAGCTGCTGCTCTCAGGACTCTTCGCGATCCTGGTGCTGTTCGCGGCGCAGGCCGCGACGGTGTACCTGGTCGTCCGGCGCCTGGACATGCTCCCGAAACGGCACTTCGCCGGTTGGGGGCAGGTGGGCCGCACCGGGATCTCCTCCCTGCCGGTGATCGCGATCCCCGTGGTGATCCTCGGCGGGATCCTGTCCGGGGTGTTCACCCCCACCGAATCCGCAGCGGTCGCCGCCGTCGTCGCGATCGGCCTGGCCCTGTTCTGGTTCGGATCGATCTCTCCAACACAACTGCCGGGGGCCCTCACCCTCGCCGCCCTCGAGGCAGGCATCGTGATGCTGCTCCTCGGGGACTCACAGATCCTGGCCAAGGCGCTGTTCCTCGACGGGTTCGGGCAGTCGCTGCGGGACTTCATGACCGGAATCACCACCGACAAGCACGTGTTCCTGCTGGTGGTGAACCTGCTGCTGCTGGCGGTGGGGATCTTCATCGAGCCGCTGCCGGCCCTGTACATCCTTGCGCCGTATCTGGCGCCCCTGGCGGTGGGGGTCTACGGCATCGACCCGGTGCACTTCGGGCTGATCATGGTGTTCAACCTGGTGCTGGCCCTCATCCACCCGCCGATCGGGCTGGTGCTGTTCCTGATCTCCAGCATCTCCAAGGTCCCGATCGAACGGCTGTCGATCACGATCATCCCGTGGCTGGCGGTGAGCCTGGCGGTGCTGTTCCTGGTCACCTACCTGCCCAGTGACGTGGTGCTGGTCATCTCCCACCTGGTCGACTGAGCCGGGCGCACCTCCTCGCCGCGGCAGCGATGCTCTGCTGGGGCTCCGCGTACGTCCCGTCGGCATGGCTGGTGGAAGGCGTCCCGCCGCTGACCTCCGCCGCCGCCCGCCTCGGCCTCGCTGGGCTGCTGCTGCTGGGGTACCTCGCGGTCCGCCGGCGATCCATCCTTCCCGGGGTGGGGTGGGGTGTCGTCGTCTGGCTGGGGTTCACCCAGACCGCGGTGTTCTACGGGGCGACCTATTGGGGCATCGACACCGAGGGCGCCGGCCTGGCCGCGGTGCTGGCGAACATCGATCCCCTGTTCGTCGCCGCCCTGTCGGTCCCCATGCTCGGGGAACGACTCACCGGCAGGCAATGGACGGGCTTGGCCCTGGGGTTCGCCGGCGCCGCGATGGCGGTCAGCCAACGCGGGCTGTGGCCGCCGCAGCCGTCCTGGGGGGCCTTGGTCGTCGTCGTCGGGGCCCTGGCATGGGGACTCGGGACGATCACCGCCGTCCGGCAGGTCCGCGGCACCGCATCGCCGCTGGCGCTCGCCGGCTGGCAGATGCTCGTCGGCGCCGTGATGCTCTCGGCCGCCGGGGCGCTGGAGGACGGTCCGCGGACGACCGGTGCCCGGGAGGTCGCCCTCGTGCTGGTCCTCGCAGCGATCGGGTCGGCGCTGCCGCTGGCGTTGTTCTACACCGCGCTGATCGAGGCGCCGGCGGGGGTGGTGTCCGCCTGGTTCTTCCTGGTCCCCGTGGTCGGGGTCCTCACCGCGTGGCCGTTGCTGGGTGAGGCCCCCTCGGCGGTGCTGATGGCCGGGATGGCGGGAGTGTCGGTGGGCCTGTGGCTCGTGCTGGCCGTCCCCACAGGATCGCGGTTGGTACGATCGGAACCGGACCCATGAGCACCGAGACCCGCCTGACCGCGCCGTGATACTGGTCCTCTCGGGCGGCACCGGGGGCTCGAAGATGGTGGACGGCCTCGCGCAGGCCGTCGGCCAGTCCGAGCTCACCGCCATCGTCAATACCGGCGACGACGCGGACTTCTACGGGCTGAGGGTCTGCCCGGACCTCGACATCTGCACCTATGTGCTCGCGGGGGTCGTCGATGCTCGCGGCTGGGGATACGCCGACGACACCTTCCGCTGCCTGGAGGGCCTTGCCACCTACGGACTGGATGCCTGGTTCGGATTGGGTGACCGGGACATCGCCACGCACCTCTACCGCACGGTGCGGATGGGGCAGGGGACACCCCTGCATGTCATCACCGCCGAGCTGTGCGAGCGGCTCGGTGTGGAGGCGACCGTCCTGCCGATGTGCGACGAGCCGGTCCGCAGCCGGATCACCACCCCTGGCGGGGAACGGACCTTCCAGGAATACCTGGTCAAGCACGGCGCCAAGGAGGAGATCACCTCCATCCGCATGGAGGGCATCGACGACGCCCGCCCGGTGCCCGGTGCCCTGGAGGCGATCGCCGCCGCCGAGCGGATCGTGATCGCCCCGTCCTCGCCGATCGTCTCCATCGGGACGATCCTGGCGGTCCCCGGAATCCGGGCCGCCGTCGCCGCCCGCCGCCGGGACGTCGTCGCGGTGAGCCCCATCATCGGCGGCCGGCCCGTGGAGGGCCCCGCCCATCGGTTCCTCGCCGGCGCCGGATACACCGAATGCTCCGCCACCCAGATGTCCCGGATCTACGCCGAGGTGTGCGGCACGTTCGTGCTGGACGCCTCCGACGCCGCCGAGATCCCCGCCATCGAGGCTCTCGGGGTGCGGGCCGTCCTCGCCGATGCCCTCATGCCCGACCGGCCCGCCCGGGTGCGCCTGGCGAGGGAGGTCCTGTCGGCGGTGGGCCGGTGAACGTCCTCGCGGTGATCCCCGTCAAACCCCTGGGCCGGGCCCTGGGTCGCCTGTCGGCGGTCCTCACCCGCCCCGAACGGCGGGAGCTGCAGGCCGCGATGCTCATGGACCTCTTGGACGCCTGCACCATCTGCCCGGCCCTCGGGGGGGTCCTGGTGGTCACCAGTGACCCCGCCGCCGCGGAGCTGGCCGCCGGTTACGGCGCCGCGGTGCTGCCCGACCACGACCCGCCGCAGGGCATGAACCCCGCGGTCGCCGTCGGCCAGGCCCACGCCGCCGCCCGCGGGTACGACGCGGTGCTCGTGCTGACCGCCGACCTGCCGCTGGCGGAACCCGAGGACCTGGCGGCCGTCGTGGCCGCCGCCCCCACGGGCACCCCCCGTGTGGTGATCGTGCCGTCCCGGCACGGCACCGGCACCAACGCCCTGCTCATCGGCCCGCCCGCCGCGATCCCCACCCGGCTGGGCCCCGACTCCCGGGCACTGCACCGGGCAGAGGCCGCCGCCGCCGGGGCGCATCTCGCCGAGATCGACCTGCCGTGGGTGGGACTGGACATCGACACCCCCGAGGACCTGGGCCTGCTGCTGGCCGCAGAACGGCCCAGCCGGGCTCAGGACGCCTGCCGGCGGATGCGGCTCGCCGGGCGACTCGAAGCGGGGATCGGGTCATAAGGCTCTGGTCGCTGCAGGGGATCCCGGAGGTCGCACGCGGTGACGACCTGCCGGGGATGCTCGCCACGCTGGCCACCGGGCAGGGTGTCGTGCCCGGCGACGTCCTGGTGATCGCCCACAAGGTGGTCAGCAAAGCCGAGGGCCGCGTGGTGCGCCTCGCCGACGTCGTACCGGGACCCCGTGCCCATGCCGTCGCGGAGCTCACCGGCAAGGACCCCGCCCTGTGCGAGCTGATCCTCACCGAGAGCAACCGCATCGTCCGTCGCCGCGGCGCCACCCTGATCTGTGAGACCCGCCACGGGTTCGTGTGCGCCAACGCCGGGATCGACACCTCCAACGCCATCGAGGGCACCGCCGTGCTGCTGCCAGTCGACCCGGACCGCTCCGCCCGCGGCATCCAGGCCCGCGTCGCCACCGCCGTCGGGGGCCGGGTCGGCGTGGTGGTCGCCGACACCCACGGGCGGGCGTTCCGGCGCGGCCTGGTGAACGTCGCCCTCGGGGTCGCCGGTTTCCCCCCGGTGCTGGACCACCGGGGGGAAACCGACCGGCAGGGCCGGATCCTGGTCGCCACCGAACAGGCCCTCGCCGACGAGTTCGCCGCCGCCTCCGGGGTGCTGATGGGCAAGGCCGCCGGCCTGCCGGTGGTCGTCATCTCCGGGGTCGCGACCGACCCGGCACCCGGCGGCGTCCAGGGACTCATCCGGAACCCCGCCCACGACCTGTTCCGTTAGGCCCGCCCGCGGGGCGCACCCCGCGGGCGGATAACCTGGGGTTTCTGCACAACGCGATGCGACCCGCCCCCTCGAGGAGGACGATTGAGCACGAGCGAGCTCGGTACCCCCGCCCAGCCACTGCGAGTGGCGATCATCGGATCCGGGCCCTCGGGCTTCTACGCCGCCGAGCACATGCAGAGCCAGCCGGACCTGTTCGTCCAGGTGGACATGTACGACCGCCTGCCGACGCCGTTCGGGCTGGTCCGCGGCGGCGTTGCGCCCGACCACCAGAAGATCAAGTCGGTCACCCGGATCTACGACAAGATCGCCGGCCACCCGGAGTTCCGGTTCTTCGGCAACGTCGAGCTCGGCCGGGACATCGCCCATGAGGACCTCACCGCCTACTACCACGCGGTGATCTACGCCGTCGGTGCCCGCGCCGACCGGCGCATGTGGGTCCCCGGCGAGCACCTGCCGGGCAGCCACTCCGCCACCGACTTCGTCGGCTGGTACAACGCCCACCCCGACTACCGGGCCCTGCGGTTCGACCTGTCCGGGGAACGGGCCGTGGTGGTCGGCAACGGCAACGTCGCGATGGACGTCGCCCGGATCCTCGCGTCCTCGGTGGATGACCTGGCCGCCACCGACATCGCCGAGCACGCCCTGGAGGCCCTCGCCGAGTCACGGATCCGGGAGATCATCATGCTCGGCCGCCGCGGCCCCGCCCAGGCGGCGTTCACCACCAAGGAACTGCGGGAGCTCGGGCACATAACCGGCTGCGAGGTGGTCGTCGACCCCGCCGAGGCGACGCTGGACGCCCTGTCGGCCGCCGAGGTCGCGGCGGCCCCGGACCGCACCCGTGATGCGAACCTGGAGGTCCTCGCCGGATACGCGGGCGCCCAGCCGTCGGGCACCGGTCGGCGGGTGGTGCTGCGGTTCCTCGCCTCGCCGGTGGAACTGATCGGCACCGACCGGGTCGAGGCGATGGTCGTGGCACACAACGAACTGCGCCGCGGCGATGACGGACAGCTGCGGCCCCGGCAGACCGACCGGCTCGAGACGATTCCCGTGGACCTGGTGTTCCGGGCCATCGGGTACCAGGGGACCCCCCTGCCCGGCGCCCCGTTCGACGCCAAGCGCGGGATCATCCCCAACCAGGACGGGCGGATCACGGACCCCGCCACCGGCGAGGCGATCCCCGGCGAGTACGTGGTCGGGTGGATCAAGCGCGGCCCCCAGGGGATCATCGGGACCAACAAGCCCGACTCCCATCAGACCGTCGACGCCCTCCTGCATGATCTGCGCGACGGCCGGCTCGACAAGCCGGCGGTCCCGCCCCGTGCGGTGCTCGAGGGGCTGCTCGC
Organism: Thermoleophilia bacterium; assembly: GCA_020848615.1. Lineage (GTDB taxonomy): Bacteria > Actinomycetota > Thermoleophilia > Miltoncostaeales > Miltoncostaeaceae. The sequence goes on along the minus strand of JADLHW010000140.1, from coordinate 5,439 downwards.
GGAGCGCCGCACCGACCTGGTGAGCTACGAGGACTGGCAGGTCCTGGACCGGCTCGAGCAGGAGCGCGGCAAGCAGGCCGGCGACCGACCGCGGGTGAAGTTCAGCCGCGTGGAGGAGATGCTCGCCGCCCTGGCCGAGCACCGGGCCGGGCAGGTCGTGGGTTAGAACGCACGACGGATCGAGGCCCCCGCCGTCAGGCGGGGGCCTCGATCCGTTCGTACACCGTGTTCCGACGGGCCGGGACGCGTCCCATCCCGCGGATGGCGGCCTCCAGCTCATCCGGGGTGGCCAGCTGTCCGTGCGCCGCGCCGGCGGCCCGGCTGATGCTCTCGTTCATGAGCGTTCCGCCGATGTCGTTGCACCCGGCCTCCAGCAGGCGGGCACCACCCTCCAGCCCCAGCTTCACCCAGCTGGCCTGGATGTTCGGGATGAGCCCGTCGAACGCGATCCGGGCGACGGCGTGAATGAGGACCACCTCGTCCCAGGTGGGGCCCGGCCGTGACCGGCCCTGCAGGTAGATGGGGGCGCCCATGTGCACGAACGGCAGGGGTACGAACTCGGTGAACCCGCCGGTGCGGCGCTGCACCTCGCGCAGCACCTCGTAGTGGTTCGCCCACGACCGAGGATGGTCGATATGCCCGTGCATGATCGTGCTGGTCGCTCGCAGGCCCAGCCGGTGCGCGGTGATCATCACCTCCGCCCACTCGGCGGTGGTGAGCTTGTCCGGGCACAGGAACCGCCGGATCTCGTCGTCGAGGATCTCCGCCGCGGTGCCCGGGAGGGTGCCCAGACCCGAGTCCCGCATCCGGACCAGGAACTGCTCGACGCTCACCCCCAGGGTCGCGGCCCCCTGCCAAACCTCAAGGGGCGTGAACCCGTGGACGTGCATCTGCGGCAGCCGTGCCTTGATGGCCTCCAGCACCGCCGCGTAGAAGTCCCCGGTGAACTTCGGGTGGATGCCGCCGACCAGGCACACCTCGGTCGCCCCGCGCTCCCATGCCTCCACGGAGCGGTGCACCACCTCGTGGATCTCCAGGATGTACGGGTCGTCCTTGAACTGCAGGCTCTTCGGACCGCGGGAGAACCCGCAGAACCCGCACTTGAAGTAACACTGGTTGGTGTAGTTGATGTTCCGGTTCACCACGTAGGTGACCGTGTCCCCGCACGTCCGGTCCCGCAGGACGTCCGCGACGTGGGCGATCGCCTCCACCTCCGCCCCCCGGGCGGCGAACAGGACCTCCACCTCGTCGCGGGTCGGCGGGGCGCCCTCCAGGGACCGCTCCAGGATCCCGGCGAGGGCCGGGTGCAGTCGGTCCAGGGCGAACTCCGGGGCGCCCTCCACCCAGGCCCGGTCCGCCCATTCGGCCGACAGCCGCCGACCCGGGACAGGGGCGGGCATGTCACGGCCCGGCGCCCACGCGTACCGCGGACGGGCGGCCCCGGCCCCGTCGACCTGGTTGCACCACGCCGTGAACGCGGGCTTGTCGAGGACCTGGCGGACCGCGTCGATCTCACAGAACACCGGCAGCGCGACGCGTTCCACCAGTCGGCCGGGGGCGAGTGCCTCCCGGAGCGCCCCGATCGCCTCGTCGTCCCAGTCACCGATGAGCAGGTCCCCGGCGCCGCCGCGGACCGCGGCGACCGCCTGGTCGATGTCATCCACCGGGACCGACACCGTGGCATGCATGGCCGGCAGCCCCGTGATGGACACGGCCTCCGCGACACGGTCCCGGTCGGTGCGCAGCCACGGCGCACGGCTGCGGGCCAACGCGTCGATGACCTCTGCCCGCGACCCGGTATGCCGCACCGTGAGCCGCCACCCCGCGGTGCCGGCCGCCGCGACGGCCAGGGCGTCGGCGGGATCAAGGACCCATGCGACCGCCCCGTCGGCCGCGACGGTGGCGGCGACCGGCAGCAGGCCGCCCTCGATCACGGCCGGTGCCCACGCGGCGTCCGGAGCCGATGCTTCCACGGTGGTGACCCCCGCGGTCCGCAGCAAGGCCGCGTCGCCCGGCGTGAGCGAATCGCCGGCGGCGTGTCGACAGAAGGTGACGGTCATTGGGCCACCAGCGCCAGGCCGGACTCGGGGTCGGCCATCGTCCGCACCCGGACCCGCATCCCCTCATCGAGGAACGCGTCGTCGCGCAGGTACTCCGGGTAGATCGTGAGCCGCTCCCGCAGCGCGTACCCGGCCTCCTCGCACAGCTGGGCGAGTCGGTCGATGTTCGGCCACGGGGCCTCGGGGTTGATGAAGTCCGGGGTGAGGGGGGAGATCCCGCCCCAGTCATTGATCCCGGCGAGCAGCAGCGGTCCGTAGTCGGCCGACAGGTTCGGCGGCGCCTGGATGTTCATGCCCGGCCCCATGATGAGCCGGGTGATCGCGCAGGCGGTCATCAGCTCGATGAGGCCCGGCTCCCCGGCCGCGGCCATGGGGGTGTCCTCCTTGGCCCGGAAGTTCTGGACGATGACCTCCTGGATGTGCCCGAACCGCTCGTGCAGGTCCCGGAGCGCCAGAACCGCCTCCACCCGCTCGACCGCGGTCTCGCCGATCCCGATGAGGATGCCGCTGGTGAACGGGATGCCGAGCTCCCCGGCCTTTCGGATCGCCGCCAGGCGGGTCGCCGGCCGCTTGTCGGGGGCATTGGCGTGCGGACCGCCGGGGTCGCACAGGCGGTCCGACACCGTCTCGAGCATCAGGCCCTGGCTGGCCGAGACCTCCCGCAGCTCCGCCAGCTCCCGACGGGACAGGACCCCGGCGTTGGGGTGCGGCAGGAGACCGGTCTCCTCCAGCACCCGCCGGCACATCTCCACCAGGTACCCGTGGGTGCTGGTGTGCCCGTACCGCTTGAGCACCTCCCGGTATCGGGGCCACCGGACCTCCGGGCGGTCACCCAGGCAGAAAAGCGCCTCCTTGCACCCCCGTCGCCGGCCGGCCTCGGCGACCGCCAGCACCTCCTCGGGGTTCATGGTGTGGACCCGCGGGTCACCCTCGTCACGGGCGAACGTGCAATACGAGCACACGTCCCGGCAGAGATTGGTCAGCGGGATGAACACCTTCCGCGAATAGGTGACCACCGGCGGGTGGCCGGCGTCGCGGACCGCCGCGGCGGCCGCCCACACGGCGGGGTGCTCGGCGCCGCGGATCTCCGCGAGGCCCAGCGCTTGCTCATCGGAGAGGCGGGTGCCGTCCAGCGCCGTCTCGACGGCGTCGCGCAGCTGGGGACGGAGCGTGGTGAGCGCGACGTCGAGGGGAATCGTGGCCATCTGGGACCTGTGGGTCGATGAGGGGGAGGGAAGGGGGACCCGCCCGGTGATCAGCCCGGCTCGGGCCCCTGGTCCATGCGGAACTTGCGCCAGTCCGGCTTGCGCTTCTCCTGGAAGGAGGCGATGCCCTCCTGCGGCTCGGGGCCGTGGACGTGGTTGAGCGCCACCAACTCCAGGCCGTGCTGCACGGCGCCGTGCAGCAGGTCCGTCGCGGAGTTCAGCGCGAGCTTGGCGAGGCGCAGCCCCTGCGGGGACCGCTGGAGGATCTCGGTGCACCACCGGTCGACCTCCGCGTCCAGATCCTCGTCGGGGACGACGGCGTTCACCAGGCCCATCTGCAGAGCCTCCTCGGCGGTGTACTGGCGGGTGAGGTACAGGATCTCACGGGCCTTCTTCTCGCCGACCACGGCGGGCATCAGCTGGCAGCCCCACCACAGCGGCGCGGATCCGATCTTGGGCCCGGCCTGGCCGAACCGGCCACTGGTGCCGCTGATCGTGAGGTCGCACATGACGTTCAGCTCGTTGCCGCCGCCGATGCAGTATCCGCGGACCTTCACGATGATCGGCTTGCCATTGTTGCGGATCGCCGCGGCGAGCCGGTCGCCCAGGTGGTGGACGCGCCGCTTCTCGGCGAGGGTCCTGGTGGGGTCGCGGACGTCACCGCCGACGCAGAACGCGCGGTCGCCGGCCCCGGTGAACACGATCACCCCGACGCGCTCGTCGTCGGCGGCGGCCTCGAACGCCCCGGCGAGCTCCTCCAGGGTCTGCATCCGGAACGCGTTCAGGCGGTCCGGGCGGTTCAGGGTAATGGTGGCGCGGGCACCGTCGACCTCGTAGAGGATGTCCTCATAGCTCACTGCGGCGCCTCCTCGTCACGCTCGTCACGACCGCCGCATCTTACTGAGCGCAACCGTCCGGGTCCGCCCACCCACCCCGCCTGTGTCTCGAATCGTGAAACGCCAGTTCGCGATCCGGGCGGAATTCTTGCCGTAGCCGCGATCTGGCTGTACATCTTGAGTTCGTCGCATCAGTAACGAGACGACAGTTCACGATGCAAGACATCATCCTGACCGCACCGCAGCAGCCCACCGACGACTCCGGAAACGGGTCCCGCTATCGCATCCAGGCGATCGAACGGGCCATGAACATCCTCAACGCCTTCTCGGCCGAGGAACCGGAACTGCGCGTCTCCGAGCTGGCGGAGCGGCTGGGACTCCACAAGTCCACGGTCCACCGGTTCCTGGTGAACCTCGAGACCGCGGGACTGGTGGAACGCACTCCCCGCACCGGCCGGTATCGGCTCGGAATGCGGCTGTTCGAGCTCGGCAGCCTGGTGCTGCAGCGCATGGACCTCTGGGACGAGGCGCTGCCGTTCCTGGAGGCCCTGGTCCGCGACAGCGGCGAGACAGGCCACCTGGCGGTCCTCGACGGGGGAGAGGCGATCTACATCGAGCGGGTCGAGGCACGCCGCGCCCTGAGGGTTCCCTCAGCGGTGGGACGGGGGTACCCCGCCCATGCCACGAACCTCGGCAAGGTGCTGCTCGCCTACACCGACCCCACCCAGCTGGAGGCGTGGATCGCCGAGCGCGGCCTGGTGGCCTTCACTGCGAACACCATCACCGACGCCGGTCAACTCCGCGCGGAGCTCTCGGCGATCCGCGAACGCGGCTACGCCGTGGACAACGAGGAGTATGACGAGGGCCTGCGGTGCATCGGGGCCCCCGTGTGGGACCACAACGGCCGAGTCGTCGCGGCCGTCGGGATCGGGGGGCCGGTCACCCGGATCACCCCGGCCCGAATCGAAGAACTCGCCGAGTTGGTGATGGCCGCCGCACGCGGCCTGTCACGCCGGCTCGGCGCACACCAATCCGGGGCCTACACCTCCCCGGGGGTGCGTTTGCGCCCATCCGGCGAGCAGTCGCCACCGGCGCGTCCGGCCGCATGACCTGCGCCCGGACCGCGTGTGCCCGGGGCACACGCCTCTCATCCGTGTCAACCGCTGTCCAGTAGCAAGGAGAACCACCGTATGGCGACCGCGAAACCCCCTCTGCGTCTTTCGTCTCGTACGTCGCATTTTGTTTTGCCGAAGCAGTGGGCCTCGATGCGTAAGGCTGAGGCCATGGAGCGTGAGACCGGTAAGCGGGTCATCCATTTTGAGAAGGGTGATTTCCAAG
>JADLHW010000139.1 GCA_020848615.1 Thermoleophilia bacterium | reverse complement strand
CGGCGAGGTGGCTGAACAGCGTATGGGCGACCACCGCGTCGACCGACCGCGGGGGCCGGTCGAGCGCCTGGACGTCGCCGACCGCAAAGCTCAGCCGGTCGGCGCGCCCCTCCGCCTCGGCCAGCCGGGTGGCCTCCGCGACCAGATGCGGGCTCAGATCGATGCCGTGGACCCGGCCCCGGAAACCCGGCCGCCGGGCGATGACGCGGGCAGCGATGCCGGTGCCGCAGCCCAGGTCCAGCACCTCGGCGCGGTGATCGATCGCCATGGCCTGGAGGTAGTCGGCGAGCGGCTGGACGAAGCCGGGCTGGCGGCCGCGCGCCTCCAGCCGGGTCGCCATCACCTCCAGCGCCGCGGGCTCGAGCCGGTCGGTCAGGCGGAACGGATCACGCGCGGCGGTCATGCGGGCGGATCCCTCCGGGCGCGACGGTGCCCTCACGACGCGCATCACCGCTGGGACGGAAGACCCCACCGGATGTGGCCAGGGTGGGCATGGCTCACGCTATCCCGCACGGTCGGCCGCGCGATAGCCCCACCACACCCGGGTCCTCCCGCACCCGGTCCTTGGCATCCGGCGCCCGTCGCCTCCGGTTCGGCGAAGCCGCAGTGGTTTCGCCTCCGGCCCGGATGTTCGCGGAGTGGCGGGTTCACATGATCGATCCATGACGGATTGCCGCCGGATGAGGGGTGGGCTCGCGCGGCTCGCCACGTTCGTCGTCCTCGCGCCGGTGCTCACGGCGGGGTGCGGGGGGTCCGGCGGCGACCCCGGGGCCGCCGGCTCCCGCCCGCTGGTCGAGATGCTCCGGCCGGCGGACGGTGAGGGCGCCCTGGTCGAGTGGGCCTTCCGCGGCGCGCGGTTGGTGACCCTCGCGGGTGACGTGACGCCGCTGGCCGCGGCGCCGAACGCCGCGTACTTCAGCGGGCTCGCGCCGCCGGTGACGGCCTCCGCGAGCGGCCGCCGCGTGGCCTACAGCACCGGTCTCCGGGCCGGGTCACTCCGGGTGCGGGTCCGGGACCTGCGCACCGGCCGGGACACGGTGCTGGGGACGGGCACCACCGGCGCGGCGTGGCGGGCCGACGGGGCCCTCGCGTACTTCCGGGGAGCCGAACGGGCGCTGCGGCTGCGCGGGCACCTCTACGTCCGGACGTTCGACGGCGACCGCATGGGTGCGCCGGTGCGGTGGACGGCTGAGGAGGGAAGGTACGTCCCGTTCGGCTGGGCCGGTGGACGCCTCGTCGTCGCCCGGATCGGCGAGGGCGAGTACACCGAGACGCTGGTCGCCGATGCCCCCGGACGGACGCGGACGCTGGCCGGCGGCACGCCCATCGCGATCTCGCCGGACGGCACACGGGTGCTGGTGTTCGCGGGCGGTGACGGCTCCGGCCGCGACCTGCTGCTCATGGACCTGGCGACGGGCCGGACCGTGAGCCGGCTGCGGACCGGGGTGCTGCGCTCGGGGGACTGGAGGCGTGACCTCGCGGTCGCCGCCGGGAACGACGGGCTCGTCGTGCTCCGCATCCGGGGCGATCGGATCACGCTGGTGAAGCGGATCCCGCTGCCCGGGCGCAGCACCGCCGAGCCGCGCTTCACGGGCACGGGCCTGCGGCGCGTCGTGGTGAGCACCGAACGGGGCGAGGGCGCGGAGACCGCGCCGGGGGTCTGCGTCGTCGCCACCGGACGCTGCGCGTTCGCGGCGGCGACACGTGGCCTGGAGCACCAGCACGTCGTCTACGGCCATACCGTTGCCGCGCCGACGCTTCCGCCGCTGCGCGACGGCCGTCACCTCGGGTTCATCCGCTCGCTCGAGGCCCGGGGAGACGCGGTGACCGCGGTCGTCGACCCGGCCGAGTGGCTCACCGGGGCCGCGGCCGCGAGGGCGGCCCGCGCCGACCACGGCGAGGTCGCCAACGACTCCTACATCCGCAACGAGGACCGGTCGACGGCGCCGGTCACCGTCGCGCCGGACGCGGCGGTCACCATCGTGACGCCGGACGCGATCGCCGGCACGCCGGGGACGCTCCGGCAGCTCATCGGGACGTTCGCCGGCGGCCTCCCGGGCGGCACCTTCCACCAGGGGCCCGGCGCGACGTACCGGCTCACCGTCCGCGGCGGAACGGTCGTCGCCATCGAGGAGCAGTACACCCCGTGAGCCCGCCGGCCCACGGGCATGGGACACTCGTGACATGGACCCCACTCCCGGCCGGGCGGCCGCCGCGTTCCGGTCGGCGCGCACCTGCTACGACCACCTCGCAGGACGTCTCGGCGTGGAGGTCACGCAGGCCCTGCTGGACACGGGGGCGCTCGTCCGGACCGACGGGGTCGCCGACACCGGACGGCGGCCCGGTGACCGGCCCTCCAGCCGGCTCCCGGAGCACCCCTACCCGCTGGGCCCCGCCGCCGGCGAGATCCTGACGAGCCTCGGGGTCCCCGCGGATCGCCTCACCGGGGACGCCGAAGCCGGTGCACGCCGGCCGCTGCTGCGGTTCTGCGTCGACCGTTCCGAGCGGCGCCACCACCTCGCCGGCCGTCTGGGCGCCGACCTCCTCACGGCGTTCGTCGACGCCGGATGGGTCACACGCCGGGAGGGGCGACGGGCGGTCGAGCTGACCCCCCTCGGAGCCCGCGAGCTGCGCCTGCGTCTGGGCGACGGCGGCTGGGCCGCCTACCGGCCGTACGCCGGACCCTGAGTGCGGGGTCAACCCTCCGGGAAGACCCGCCGGTAGAAGTCGTGGAGGCGCCGGTGGGCGATCGCGTATCGGCGGACCTTCGCGTAGCCGCCCCAGCGCACCGCCCCCGTGCCGGTGCCGGCGGCGGCCACGGCGATGAAGTCCTCCAGGGCATCCAGGTTCCCGGGGGCGAGCAGCCACGCCCGCACCTCCGGGCGCGGCCACATCTGGTCGGGCGTGTCGGGGCGGTCGGGGCGCAGCGGCCCGGGTGACGCGGAGGGGTCGACGCTGAGGGCCCGGGCCTGCTCGACGCGGACGTGGCCGTCGACATGGGCGCGGAGCGCCTCGCCGCGCAGCCCGGCGGCCCGGCCCGCCCGCCGCGCGGCGGTCTCCACCGCCGTCCACCGCACCCGGGCGTCCTGCAGGACCCGCACCAGCTGGGGGTCGCGGTTCACCGCGGCGCGCAGGGCGTGGGCGCCGCGGCCGGCGCGGGCGGCGGCGCACGCGCTGCAGATCGTCGCGAGGATGCCGTCGGGCGTGCCCTGCCAGTTGTACCGCATGGCCGCCAGGCCCTCCGGGAGCCGGCGGGTGGTGGACGAACCGGTGAGCCACGACGCGTCGTGCAACGCCTCCATGTAGGTCGCGGCATCGGCGAGCATCGCGGTGAGGAACGTCACCGGGTCGCGGGGGGTGAGCCGCACCGCCCGCGGGCCGGCGCCGTCGTGCCCGTCGAGCGTGGCGGTGTCGAGCCCGCCCTCCAGGGCCCGCCACCGGTTCCGGGCGTCGACCAGGCGATCGGCGTACGGCACCGGCACGCGGGACGTCGCCGCCCGGTTCCCCGCGGACCACTCGGCGAACACGTCGATGGCGGCGTCGAACGTCGGCGTGCCGCCCACCCGGTCCCCGCCGATGGTGTGGACCAGGATCGTCACCATCGCCAGGCGCGTGATGCCCGCCGCCTCCGCGGCGGTGCGGGCCGCGTCGGGGTCGGCGAGCCACACCAGGTGCCCGAACGAGGGGGTGTACTGCAGGGGCAGATGCGACGGCTCCCGTCCCGTGCCCACGGGCAGGTCATCGCCCGCCGCGGACGGGATCCCCACCGGCGGGCCACCGCCCGCGCCCAGCTCGAGGCTCGCCGTGGACGGGTACACACACAGGTTCCCCTCGATGCGGTGCAGCGTCAGGATCCGTGCCACCGGGATGCCGGTCTCCGCGGACGCGGCCCGCGCCGCCAGCACCCGGATGAGGACGTCGTCGAGCTTGCGCAGCTGCATCGCGGCCCGCGCCGCCCGGCCCGGCGTGGAGGTGAGGCGGCCCAGCAGGGTGTCGCGGCGGGCACCGTCGGCCTCCACCAGCTCACGCATCCCCACGGGCCCCCCGGCTCCCGGCGCGGTCGCGTCGAGGCGCATCCGGAACGTGAGGTCACCGAACCGGAACGCGATGCCCTCCGGCACCCGCACCGCGGACCCCGCCATGTCCGCGGCATGGCGGTCGATGGCCTCCAGGCCGTCCAGGCCGTCGGCGCTCACCCGCTCCCAGTGGTCCGTGGCGATCCCGAGCATTCCCCGCAGCACGGCGTCGGGGTCGGCGGTGCCCGCCTCGAAGCGCTCCAGGAGCCACGCCTCGGTGGGCAGGTAGTCCTCCGGAGCCCGCCCGGGCCGCAGGTCACCCACCTCCCGGATCCGCGGCATCCGGAGGATCACGTCCAGCCACTCGGCGATGTCGGCGTAGGTCACCATCAGCGGCTCCGCCGCCCGGGGGGCACGTCGTGGGTGGCCCGCACGAACCCCCGGTCGTCCACCAGCAGCACCGTGTCGCCCGCCCGGTTGTTCCACACGGCCCGCCGGCGCCCCCAGTGCACGACCTCGGGCCCGTCGTCGCCGGGGCTCCCGCCGGTGCGCAGCACCATGAGGCCGCCGGGGGCGATGACCGCGTCGCCGAACCGGTGGACGTGGTGGGCCTCGCGGTCCTGGACGCGCCAGCCGCGGATGGGCAGCGCCGCCGCGCCGCTCCAGCGGAACGCGACGCGCTCACCCAGGGTGTCCAGATGGTCGTCGCCGCGCACGTCGAACACCGACAGGGCCGCGTCGACGGTGAGCGTGCCGGCCAGTGACGGGGCGGCCGGATCGACAAGGAACGCGCCCGTGGCGCGCAGCTCCCCGCCCTCGCCGTCGACGACCGACACCTCCAGGACGTTGAGGCCGTCACGCAGCCCGCCGCCCATGTCCAGGTGCGCGCGGTACTCGGGGCCGGCGGGGGTCCCCACCCAGTCCGCCGGGGCGTACGGGATCGCGACGCCGTTGATCGCCAGGCGCACGCGGCGGTCGGCACCGGCGGCGAAGAACGCGGGCGGGGCGCCGGCGACCCGCACCAGCACCGGCACCGGCGGCCCGTGCACCACCGCCCGCCGCAGGTCACCCGCGAGGGGCGTCGGGGAGCCGATCGTGATCGACAGCCGCCCCGTGGG
>JADLHW010000138.1 GCA_020848615.1 Thermoleophilia bacterium | reverse complement strand
GGGCGAGCAGCTGGGCGACCTGCACCTGCGTGAAGGCGAAGCCCTCGAGGTGCAGGCCCTGCGGCGGTGAGCTCACCGCCGTGGGCTGCGCCGCGGCGGCCGGGGTCGCGGCAGCCACGGCGGCCGGCATGACGCCGTTCACCTGGGTGAGCCACACCTTGTCGGGAAGCACCGTGACGGTGTCGCGCACGACGCGCTCCCAGTTGATGCGGGCGTTGGCGACCGTGACGACCGCGCCGCGGCGCGCCGTCTGGGCGCTCGCCTGCTGGTCGACGGCCATCATCGACGCGAGCTGGGACTCCAGCGCGGTCTTCTCGTCGGTCGCGGCGGTGACCTGCGTGGAGAGGTCGCTCACCTCGCTGCGGGCGCTGTAGGCCATGTAGCCGATGCCGGCCACCACCACGACCGCCGCGAGGATCGCCACGGGGCGCCTGGACCCCGCGGACCCGCCGAGGCCGCCGGCGCGTCCCGACTTGGAGGGAAGGAGGTTGACCGCCCTCATCGCGCACCTCCCGGGGCGTCGAGGGCGAGGCCCACCGCGACCGCGGCGCGTGCCGCGACCTCGGGGCTCACCCCGCCGGCGTCGTCGACCTGGCCCAGGGGGTTGCCGACGGTCACGCGCATGCCGACGCCCTGCTGGAGGTACCGGTCGATGCCGGCGCACAGCGAGGTGCCGCCCGAGAGGATGATCCCCCCGATGCTCCGCGAGAACGGCTGGGAGCGGTAGTAGTCCAGCGACCGCGCGACCTCGCGCACCAGGGGGCGGGCGCCGAGGGCGAGGGCGTGCCTGACCTCGGCGACCGTGTCGGCGTCCCACCCGTCCAGGGGCCGGCCGAGCAGGCCGCAGGCCAGCTTGACGGCCTCCGCCTCCTCGCGGGGCAGGCCGGTGCGCTGCTCCACCGCGCGGGTGAGCTGCTCACCGCCGAAGCCGATCATGCGGGTGAAGTGGCAGTTCCGGTCGACCGAGACGATGACGTGGGTCACCTCGGCGCCGACGTGCACGACGGCCTGGGCCTGCGTGTCGGGCGAGCCCTCGTCGAGCACCGACGGCGGCGCCTGCAGGGCGCGCAGCAGCGCGAACGCCTCCAGGTCGATGCCCACCGGCTGCAGGCCCGCGCCGCGGACGACGGAGACCAGCTGGTCGATCATCTCCCGGTGGGCGGCGACCACGACGATGCGCTCCCGCGGCCCGCTGTCGCCCTCGTACCGCATGATGGGCTGGAAGTCGACGACGCTCTGGTCCGGCGGGATCGGGATGTGCTCGGCGGCCTCGAACTCGACCGCCGCGCGGCGTTCCCGCTCGTCGTCCAGCGCGGGGAGGTCGATCACGCGCACGACCACCCGCTGGTTGGCCACGCCCAGGCGGACGCGGCGTCCGGAGAAGCGCGCGGCCTTCCAGAACCGCTTGAGCTCGGCTGCGAGCTCACCGGGCTGCTGGACCTCCCCGTCATGCAGAAGCCCGGGCGGGATGGGTTCCACCGCGGCCTTCGTGAGGGAGACCTTCTCACGCCCGGTCCTGAGCTCGACGCCGGCGATGGCGCTCGATCCCATGTCCAGTGCGACGACTGTGCTCATTGAAACGACGTCCGTATCGTTGTCGTGGGAGGCAGGCTCAACCGAGCCGATCGGCGTACCAGCCGATCATCGAAGGGCCCCACCACAGCGCCACGAGGGCGCCTGCGGCGAGGAACGGGCCGAAGGGGACGGCCATCTTGCGAGCCGCCGCGCCGTGGCGCACCAGGAGCACGGCGCCCAGCAGGGCGCCGGCCGCGAAGGCCACGAACAGGGCGGGGACCACGGAGGCGCCAAGGACGGCGCCCAGCAGGAGGGCGAGTTGCACGTCGCCGAATCCCATGCCGGCCGGGTAGGCCAGCCACAGCAGGAAGATGAAGCCCGCGGCGCCGGCGGCGCCGGCGACGGGCTTCCACCACCCGGACGGGTCCGAGGCCACCATGAGCGCCAGCCCCGCGACGGCGGCCGGGATCACGATGACGCCCGGGATGAGGCGGTGCTCGAGGTCGATGACGACCACGGGCACCAGCGCGACGCCCAGCACCGCTGCGGCGAGCCCCTCAAGGGTGGGTCCGAAGCCGGCGATGGCGGCGGCGGCCAGCGCACCGCTGGCGACCTCCATCGCCGGGTACCGCCAGTGCACCCGCTCGCCGCAGCCCCGGCACCGGCCGCCCTGGACCAGCCAGGACAGCACGGGGACGAGCTCCAGCACCCCGAGCGTGCGCTCGCACGACCCGCAGTGGGAGCGCGGGGTCACCAGGGACTCCTCGCGCGGCCACCGCCAGGCGACCACGGTCGAGAACGACCCGAGGGCGAGGCCCACCAGGGCCGCGACGGCGACCCAGTAGGCCAGCGGCGCCATGTCGAGCGGGGCCGTCACGGTCAGCGCACCACGAACCGGTCGAAGACGTACAGCTTGCGCTTCACCGAGGCGGTCTCCTCCAGCTTGCGGTCGTCCCCGGCGGGGACGTACAGGCGCAGCTGCTGGCCGCCCGGCTCGAGCTTCGCCCGCACCTTCACGCGGAAGCGCTGAGATTTGCCCGAGATCGCGGCGAGGTTCGTCCATCCGCTGCTCTCGCGCACCTGGACGTACGCCCTGGTGGCCGGGTACACGGACCCGCGCACCGTGACGGTGCGGTTGCGCTCCACGCGCGAGGCCGACAGGGCGAACGAGACCCGCGGGACGACGCGTACCGCGAACGGCGCGAGGCCCTCCGGGTGGTCGGCCGTCTGGGCCCACCGGATGCGCCACGCGGCGGTGCGCCGCTGGCGGAGGCTGAACGCGAACCGGCCGGCGGCGTCGCCGCTCACCGTCCCGTACGCCGAGTACCCGGACTCGCCCGGCAGGCGACGCTCGACGACGAGCTTGGGGTTCCGCACCGCCCGGCCGTTGTGGACGAGCTTGCCGGCGACCACCAGCCGCGAGCCGAACTTCACCTTGGTGGCGATCTTGTTCAGGTTGAACTGCGGCGGCCGGACGCTGCGGAACTTCCTGGCCGGCGTCCACGGGCCGTAGTCGCTGTCGCAGAAGTCCGCCCGCACCCGCCAGTACCAGGTGCCCGGCTTGGCGATCACGTCACCGGAGGGCACCACCGCCACCTGGGGGGTGGACACCGCGCCCTCGGGCGCCGGCGAGTCGGTGGTGGGCGCCCCCGGGCTGAGGTTGGCGTTCGGGGTCTCCACGGTGGGGGCGTCGGACGCGCCCTGGAACGACGGGTTGTCGGCGAACTGCACCTGGTAGGCGCACGCGGCGTTCACGGTCGCCCACCGCAGCAGCGGGGAGCCCACGACCACCTCGTTGTCCGCCGGCTGGGCGACCTCGGGCCGCGGCGGGTTGAGCGTGAAGCTCTGCACGGGGCTCCAGGTGAGCCCGTTCCCGGCCGCGTCGATGGCCCGCACCCGCCAGTACCACGTGCCGGACGGCAGGCG
>JADLHW010000137.1 GCA_020848615.1 Thermoleophilia bacterium | reverse complement strand
GCCAGGAACGCCGGTGGCCCGTGCCGGACCCAATCCACGCGGTCGGCCACCGCCCGAGGTAGTCGGCGATGCGGCCGTCGGGCAACGGACCAGCTCCTGGCTCGGCAGGGTCGTCATCTGGGACACTCATGTGTAGAGAGGGCAGGCACTCAACAGCGGATTGTCGAGGCACTCAGGGCAGACGTGCGGCGCCGGGGAGCCTCAATGACACCTACCGGACCTCCTGGAACTGGAGCTCGCGGATGGCCACCGGGGCGCCGCCCGGTCCGCGGCTCTCGAGCACCTGGACCCGCAGTCGCGCGACATCCCGCAGGTCGATGCGGAAGCTCTGGAAGTCCCGGGTGTCGGCGAGGTCGAGGGTGACCGGGTCCCCATCCTCCGGGACAAGTCGGATCTGGGTGGGCCGTCGGAACGTGGGGAAGTCGTCGCCGTTGGCGCCGGCCGTGATGCCCAGGGCGCCCAGGTCGACCGCAGGGTTGAAGCGGAGCGTCAGGCCCGGCTGGTCGCCGCCGCCCTCCCACCAGGTGAGGAGGTTCCCGTCGATGGCATCAACGGCACTCGCGCCCGCGGTCGGTGTGACGTCCGCGAGCTGGGGCAGGAACTGCCGCTTGAGGCCCGCGACGGTGTCGTTGACCTGGCGCTGGATGTCGGGCACCGCCACGTAGGAAGTCACGGCCGCCACGATGGCGACCACGACGGCCAGCGGGACGAGGATGCCCACGATCGATCGGCGCGGTCGCCCGCGCTCGGCCATCGAGCGGGGCCGCTGGCCCGCCTGGTATCGCTCGGGCGGTCCGCGGCGGAACAGGCGCCGGTGCCACGGCACGTGCACGGGCACCGCCACGACGGCCTGCTCGAGGCCGGCGCCGCACCGACGACAGAACCGTCGCGCCGGGTCGTTGCCAACGCCGCAGACGGGGCAGATCCGGTCGCCCGCCTTGAGGGGCGGCTCCTCGGGGGCCGTCCTGGGGTCCGGCCGCGGGCGCGCGAGTTCCGGTTGGGTGGTCGGCTGACGCGACCGCGGCTGGTCGGTGGGCGGGGTGGGGCGCCGAGGTGGCGGCGCGTCGGGCACCGCGCTGGGTGGCCTCGCAGCCGGCTGGGTCGGCGCCGGCGCCGTGGCAGGTCGCGGCGATGCCGTCGCGGCTGGCGGCGAGGGCACCGGGGTGGCGGGCGGCGAGGGCACCGAGGTGGCGGGCGGCGCAGGCGGTGGCGATCCTGACGGGTCGGGCCGTGGTGCCGGCACGGGGCGCGGGGGTGGCGCCATGGGGGTGCCTGGCGGCGGCGCGGCTACAGGACCGGGCAGCGGCGGGGGGCTCGCGACGCGCTGGCCGCTCCACTCGAGGTACGCGTTGCACTCGCCGCAGAACGAGGCGTCGTCCGCGTTCTCGTGGCCGCACTTCTGGCACAGGATCACCGGCGATCGCCCTCCCGACGTGCCTTGTCGCAGCCCGGACCGGCCCGCCCCGGGTCAGGCGGCCGGTGTGGGACGACCCGCGGTCACGACCTCCACAGTGTGACCCAGGTGCGCGGGCTTGGCAGCGGCGACCAGCGCCTCGAGTCGCGCCGGGTCCACGTCCGCGGCCCGGGGCACCGTCACCCGGACGTGCAGGGAGCGCGTGGGGCCTCCGGGCAGGGCGCCACCGCTCGTCGCGGACCATGCGACCCCGCCGCCCTCCCGGATGTCGACCTCGCCGTCCGTGAACACCCGGATATGGTCCGCGAGCCCACCGACCGTGCCGCGACGCCGATGGAGGTCGGCTGCCTGGGCGACGAACGCCCGACGTCGCGCCATGGGCCACGTCTCGTCCAGCAGCGCCGCCACCCAGCCACCCAGCCACTCCAGGAAGTCATCCGGGGTGAGCGCCGGGTCGAGGTACGCACCCAGGTTGTCGATGGTCGAGATGGCGGGCGCCAGGACCTCGTCGAATGCCGCCGTGAGCCGACGCGCGAGGTCGTCCTCCTGGTACAGCGCCGGCAGGGTGGCACCGATGGGGAAGGCGGACAGCAGGCCCGGCACGGTCCCTCTCATGCTGACGCCTCGACCAGCACCTGGTGCTCGTAGGAGAACACCAGGGCATCCCGCTCCACCTCCAGTCGGTCGGTGGCCTTGCCGCGCTCGCCGGTGACCGGGTCAGCCCCGAACACCCGGACCTCCTCCACCAGCTCCGTCCCCCGCAGCCGCTGGAGGGCCGCGTACACCTCGCCCGAGTGCACCGGTCTCCCGAACGGCCACCCGGTGCCGTCCTGGCCGCCCTCGGTGGGGTGGAAGTAGCGATACAGCTCGGCGAGCGCGTCCTCCTGGAGCCGCTGTGGGTCCACCCGTGCGCGCGCCCGGAGGCGTGCCACGACAGTCACCCCACGGTAGACCGGCGGCTCCACGAGCACGCGGGTGCCCACGAGCCGCGTCTCGTCGAGCCGGCGGGTGACCCGCTCGAGCGTCGCCTGGGCGGGGATCAGCTGCTCGAACCGGATGCGCCCCCGATCGCTCGCGACCGCAGGCACGACGAGCACCCGGACCGCGCCCTCGGACCCGTCGCCGGTGACCGCCACCGCACGGACCCT
>JADLHW010000136.1 GCA_020848615.1 Thermoleophilia bacterium | reverse complement strand
GCCGGGATCATGGTGCGCACCGGCGGCGAGCAGCTGGAGGAGCTCGCCCGCATGGTGGACGACGGCAAGCTCACGCCGGTGGTGAGCGCCACGTACCCGCTGGCCCAGGCGGCCGAGGCGCACCGGTCGCTCGAGACCGGCCACGCGCGCGGCAAGCTGGTGCTCACGGCCTGAGCGGTGTCACAGGGGGAGGGATCCGGGCGATACGGTCGTCGACGGCGACGATCGGAGACCCCGATGGAAGCACCCTCCCCCACCACCGCCCCGGAGCCGGCGGACGCCGAGCTGCTGCGGCGGGCGCGCGGCGACCCGGCGGCGTTCCGGGCCCTGTACGACCGGTACGCCGAGCGCGTGCACCGGTACCACCTGCGGCGCTGCGGGGACCCGCACGCCGCGCAGGACCTCACGGCCGAGACCTTCGCCCGCGCCTGGATCGCCCGGACCCGGTTCCGGGA
Organism: Thermoleophilia bacterium; assembly: GCA_020848615.1. GTDB lineage: Bacteria > Actinomycetota > Thermoleophilia > Miltoncostaeales > Miltoncostaeaceae. The sequence goes on along the minus strand of JADLHW010000136.1, from coordinate 8,606 downwards.
CCGCGCGGGCGGGTCGGCGGGCCCGTGGCTCTTCGGCATCGCCCGGAACGTGCTGTCGGCGTCGGTGCGGTCACGGCGCCTGGAGCGGGCGGCGTGCGAGCGCCTGGGCCTGCGCGACCGGCTGGACCGCGGCCCCGCGCGCGCCGTGCCCGAGGACTCCTGGCTCGACGGCGCCGACGAGCTGCTGGACGGACTCCCGCCCGGGCAGGCCGACGCGGTGCGCCTGCACGTGATCGACGACCTGGACTACGACGACGCGGCGGAGCGGCTGGAGACCACGCCGCAGGCCGTCCGCGCTCGCGTGTCACGCGGGCTGCGGGCGCTGCGCCTGCGCCATGACGACGGAGGTGCCCGATGACCGGCCCGCACACCGACCTGCGCGTCCTGGGCGACGACCTGGAGCGGGCCGCCCGCCGGGATCTGGCGTCCCGGCGGGGCACGCGCCGCCGGCGCATCGCCATGGGCGCGGTGGCCGCGGCCGTGCTGGTGTCCGGAGGGGCCTTCGCCGCCAGCCGCCTGGTGGACGAGCACACCGTGGCGGTGAGCCTGCCCGCCGGCACCGCGGCCCTGCTGGGCAGCACGGCGACATGCACGGAGCTGCGGCCCGGCGTGGAGTACCGGTGCACGGTGGACCGCCCGCCCGACGCGAGCGTCGAGCACATCGACGACTGGACCGGGACGGTGGAGCCCACCCTCGACGCCGCGTCGCGGGTCAACGGGGGATGCCGCAGCGAGAACGCCGCCGGCACCGCGTGGCGCTGCTACGTGGGGCGGGAGGCCGTGCGCCAGGGGATCGTGGGCCAGGACTTCCTGGGACAGCCGGCCGGTCCCGGCAGGGGCTGACCGCCCCCGCTACTTCGTGGTCGTCGTCGCCTTCGGCTTGGGCTTGGGCTTGGGCTTCGGCTTCTGGACCTTCGGGGCGGCGCTGAGCCGCATGCCGAGCATGTCGACGTCGACGCCCATGCCTCGGATGATGCGCGTCTTGAACCAGCCGCTCTCGCCGCTCACGCGAACGTCGACGCGGGCACCGGGGCGCTTCAGACTGCCGATCACCACCACGGGCGCGAAGGCCCGGGTGAGCCGCACCGGACGGCTGGCGGCCTCGCCCAGCGGCTTGCCGGCGGCGTCGCGCTGCCGGAGGCGCAGCACCACGACCTTCCCGACCGAGCGGGCGTTCGCGGCGCGCACGACGGCGCGGCCGCGCACGCGGGCGCCGGCCGGCCAGCCCGTGACGGCCACCGGCTCGTTCTGCGCGAAGGCGAACGCCGTGCCTCGCGTGCTGGTCACGCGCACGATGTAGGAGCCGTGCGGCGCGCGGTTGTCGTCGCGGCGGGAGATCGTCGCCTGCCAGGCGTTCCATCCCGCGACGTTCTTCTCGAACGACGGGTTCTGCACCAGGTTGCCGGCCGACCGCCGCACCGGCGGGCGCGGGCCGGTGCCCGTCGTGGCGGTGCGCGAGGTCGTGGTGGCGGGCGGCGTGCCGGGCGAGGGGTCGTCGTCGCCGGAGGTCGCGACCACGCCGATCGCCAGCGCGGCGACCGCGACGGCGGAAGCCCCCGCGATCATGTGCTTCGGGCTGATGCGCGGGCCCGGGGGGGCCTGGCCGGCGGGAGCGTGCTGCCCGGACACGGGCGCGCGCACCATCATGCGGCCCTCGGTGGCGGTGAGCCCCCAGTCGATCCAGCTCTCGTCGTCGCCCTCCTGGAAGGGGCGCGTCTCGACGGGGCCGGATTCGCGGCGGCGGTGGTTGGCGCGGTTCATCGGGCGTCCTGCGATGTTCGGGGGTGCCTGGTCTCCGGCCGCCGGTGACGGCGCGGCGGCACGGTGAATCCAACAGAACCGCCAAGCGTCATGCCACCCCTCCATATGGGGAGAAACCGGCGATCTCCGGGACCCCCATGGCCGGCACCGGGTGCGTGGCCACCCGATCGGCGCCGCGACCGCGGAATCAACCTCCGCGCCACCCGCTCATCCGGCCGGTGCGGACGCCTCGCAGAACTCGGTGTGCTCGCACACCCGCAGCACCCGCACCACGGGCCGGGTGCCGGGGCCGTCCGGACGGCGCAGCCACAGCAGCACCGACGCCGCGTCGTTGCCGTACCGCAGCTCCCGGATGCGCTGCTGCGGGTTCACGCGGTGCACCAGCACGTACCGGCCGTCCGGCACCCCGGTGAGGTCGATGTCCTGACCGTGGTAGAAGGCCGGGTAGACGTCGCTGTAGCCGCGTGACGTGCCCTCCTCGATGCGCCGCACGTTGCGGTTCCGCTCCCCGCAGTTGCCCGTGAAGCGCGGCGGCCGGACCCCCGGGAGCTTCGTGAGCGCCCGCGACCAGCGGTCGATCAGGCAGAACCCGGACTTGCGGTCACGCACCAGCAGGCGGTGGTCCGCCGCCGCGCGCAGCTCGTACCGCACGAACGGCTGGAAGTGCCAATGGAAGTGCGGGGAGTGGTACTCGTACCGCATCCGCCCGACGCGTCGCACCACCTTCGTGCCGCCGCCGCGCAGGCTCACGATCTGATCCGCGCGCAGCTCGCTGGGCGTCTCCCGGGTGCCGCGCAGCCACAGCGGCCCGTCGCCCACGTTCTCGGTCGCCGACGAGAACCCCAGGCGCCATGCCCCATCCAGCGCGAGCACGGTGATGTCCGCGGGCGCCCGCTGGTCGAGGTCCGGCAGCAGCTCCGGGGTCTGTGCGAGGAACCCCGCGGCGCTGGACCAGTCCGGGGCGGCGTAGCCCACCGTCCCGGGCAGCAGGCGCTCGGGCCCGCCGGCCGCGGGCACGATGCGGAGCGACCGGTCCAGTCCCCTCGAGAACGCGAACACCACCGACCGGCCGTCCGGCGACCACTCCGGGGCGGACGCCACCCCGTCCGCGCGGGACAGCCGGACGGCCCGGCCCGTGGCGGGCGTGATGCGCCAGACCGCCGACCGGCCGCCCCGGGCGACGGCCACGGCGAGGGCGGTGCCGGCCGGGTTCCAGGCGGGGGCGCGGACCGTCCCGGCGGGTGCGGCGACCTCCACCGGGGCGCCGCCGAACGGCGAGACGCTCCACAGGCGCCGGGCGCCCGAGCGGTTCGAGGTGAACACCACGGCGGCCGCGTCCGGCGACCAGTCGGGCTCCATGTCCTCCGCGCCCTCGGGGGTGAGCGGCGCCGGCGTGGACCCCGCGGCGGGCGGGCCCGCGACGATGCGCCGGGCCCCGGGGACCCCCATGTCCCACGCGAGCATGGTGCCGTCCGCCGACCAGGCCGGGCGGCGGTCCTCCACCGCGTCGCTGGTGGTCACGCGCACCAGGGTCCCGGACGCCAGCTCGGCGACGTAGATCTCCGGGTTCCCGTCGCGCAGTGAGGTGAACGCCGCCCGCGTGCCGTCCCGGGAGACCGCCAGGTCCCCGTCGCCCGGCTGCATGAACGGCACCTCGAACCGGATGGCGCCGTCCGGGGAGACGGCGCCGGGGACGTCCGCCATCCCGATGATCACCTCGCCACCGCTCTGCGCGACGACCGCGGCCGCCGCCCGGGCGCCGGCCGCGGCGGCCGCCGCGCCGAGCGCGACGGCCGTGCGCCGGTGCCTCACGGGCGGGCCGCCGGGCGGCGGGATCCGGGGTCACCGTCGTACGACACCGTCCAGTTCACGGCGCCAGGGTAGCGGTTGACGGCGCGAGGACCACATGCACCCCCGGGCCGCCCTCAGGCGGAGAACGCCGCGAAGCGCACCCGCTCCAGGGGTGTGCGCCGCACGGGGACGCTGCGCGACCGGGACGTCCGGGTGCCGTCCGCCCGGGTGGTGGTGATCCTGCGGGCGCCGGTGAGGTGGTTGGTGCTCACCTCCCGGGTGACCCCGGTGAGACGGTCCGTCACCGAGATGTCGGTGCCGATGAGCCGCGTGGACAGCGCCCCGTCGAACCACACGCGGAAGCGCTGGGACGTGAGCTCCCGGGACCCGAAGCGCTGCTCCACGATCACCACGCGACCGGCGACCCGCACGGTCACCGGGGTGCGCAGGGACCCGAAGAACGCGCCGCCGCCGCGGGTGCTGATGAGGATGCGCCGGCCTTCGCCCATCCGGATGAACCCGCCCTCCGGGCGGGCCTTCAGCAACACCAGGCGCCGGCGCAGGTCCGGCGGGTCCTCCCCGGCGGGGGTCGCGGCCGGGGCCCGCTGGACCAGCACCAGCACGGCGTCGGGCCTGGCGTCGCCGCCCAACTGGGCGTTGATGCGCTTCTCGATGCGGAATCCCGCGGGCACGAACGCCGACGCGGGCGGCCCGGCCGGGGTGGCGGGGGCGGCGACGACGAGTGCCGCGCCGGCGACGGCCACCGTGGCGAGGACGGCGCGGCGGCGTGGGGTGATGGTCATGCCGGTGCTCCAGGGTCGCAGGGGGCACGCAATCAAGGATGCCCCGATGGTGGGTGGACGTTACGCTGGGGCGCGGACCGAGGGGGACGCCACGCCAACGACCGGTCACGGCAGGCTGCTCGAATCCAAGTTGCGCGTGCCGCCGCTGCCGCGTGAGGCGGTGGAACGGCCGCGGCTGCGGCGCGACCTGGCGGCGCTCGCCGGGCGCCACCCGGTGATCGCCGTGGTCGCCGCGCCCGGCGCCGGCAAGACCACCGCCGTGACCCAGCACGTCACCGGCACGGGACGCCCCGCGGCGTGGCTCACGCTGGACCCGGGCGACCGGCGGCCCGGCAGGTTCGCCGCCTACCTCGCCGCGGCGGTCGCCGCGGTGGACCGCGCCGCGGGCGAGGAGGGACGGGCGGTGCTCGCCGACGGGCCGGCCCCCGCCGAATGCGCCGCCGTGCTGGGCGAGCGCATGTCCCCGGGCACCACCGTGGTGCTCGACGACGTGCACGAGCTGGACGGCGGGGAGGCCGAGACGTCCGTGCTGCGGGCCTTCGTGCGTGGCGCGGCACCGCACGCCACCGTGTTCCTGCTGTCGCGCCGGCTCCCGGCGCTGGGCCTTGAACGCGACGCCCTCGCCTCGCGGCTGGGGGGCGTGTTCGACGACGCGCTGGCCTTCACGGTCGAGGAGACCCGCGCCCTGCTGCGGGCCCGCGGCAGCACCGCCGACGCCGGGCGGCTGCAGGCCGCCACCGGCGGATGGGCCGCCGGGCTGGTGTTCGACGCCACCGCCGCGCCCGGATCCCGGCCCCTGCTGCCACCCGGCGAGGACCCGCTGTTCGCGTACCTGGGGGCCGAGCTGTTCGACCGCCTCGGCCCGGGGCCGCGGGAGGCCCTGCTGCGTGCCAGCGTGCTGGACGTGGTGACCCCCGCGCGGCTCGGGCAGCTGCTGGGCGACCCGTCCGGGGACCGCATCTTCGAGGAGCTGTGCCGCGCGCACCTGCCCGCCACGGTGGAGCCCGGCGCCCTGCGGTTCCACCCCCGCTTCCGGGAGTTCCTGCAGCACCGCCTGCGCGCCGACGCGCCAGGCGAGCTGGAGGGCCTGTCGGCCCGGTTCGGGATGATCCTCGCCGGGGACGGCTACACCGAGGAGGCGGTGGACGCCCTGCTCGCCGGCCGACGGCACGCCCTCGCCGCCGATCTGGCCGAGCGCGCGACCCCGGCGGTCATCCGCCGCGGCGACTGGGACAAGGTCATCGCCTGGTCGGAGGCCCTGGGCGACGAGGTGCTCCGCACCCGGGGCGCATTGCGCGCCGCGCAGCTGCGTGCCCTCCTGCTGGGGAGGCGCCAGCGGGAGGTGGAGGACCTGGTGCACGCGATGCTCGCCTCCGGCGAGCTGGGGGACCTGGCCGGCACCACGCCGGATGCCGTGGGCTGGGCCGTGTGGGCCCTGCACGCCTCCGGCGAGTGGGCGAAGCTGCTGCCGTGGCTGCCCCCGGGCGCCGAGGGGCGGCCGGCCGTGGTGCGGCACCTGTTCCAGGTGACGGCCTCCCCGGTCGCCCCGCCCGAGCTGCCGCCGGAGATGCTGGACCGCACCCATCCCCTCCACGTGGCGCTGCAGTCGGCGCTGTTCTACCAGGGGCGGTTCGAGGCGGTGGAGCGGCTCGCCCGGGCCGCGGTGACCCGCGGTCCGGTGACCGCCGCCCTCGGGCAGATCTTCCGCATCGCGGTGCTCCACCGGCGCGGGGAGCTCGACCAGGCGCGCCGCACCCTGGAGGCGGTGGCGCCGCGCGTGCGGGCCACCCGGTACATGGAGTTCTGGCATCAGGTGGAGGCCGAGCTGGCGTTCGACGAGGGCGACGCCGACCGGGCCCTGCACCTGGCGGCCGAGGCGCGCCGGCTGTCGCGCAGCCACGGGTACCGCATCGGCGACCGGGCGCTGTTCGCCGTCACCGAGGGGCGCCTGCTGGTACAGATGGGTCGGGGACGGGAGGCGGAGGGCGTGCTGGCCGACGCGTCGGCGTGGTGCCGTGAGCGCGGGCTCCTGGGGTTCCGGGAGTGGGCGGACGCGTGGCTGGGCGCCGCGCGGCTGCTGCTGGACCGGCCGGTGGAGGACGTCACCGCGCCGTTGCGGGCCGCGGTCGGCGGGATGCGGCGCGCGACCCGGTACCTGGAGCTCCCGCTCGCCGCGGTGGCCCTCGCCGAGGCCGAGTGGCGCCGCGGGGACGAGGCGGCCCACGACGCGGCGTGCGACGTCGCGCTGGAGGCGGCCCGGGCGATGGGGTCGCTCGCGCCGCTGCGCCGGGCGGTGGCGTTGTTCCCCGACGTCCTGGCCCGCAGGGCGGACGCGGCGGCCGACGCGGACGACCCGTGGCGCCGGCTGCAGCGCGCCGTCGCTCCGCTGCCCGCCGCGGCACGGGACGACGATGGCAGGGTGATGGTGCGGACCCTCGGGGAGTGGTCCATCGAGGTGGACGGCGTGCCGGTGCGCGTGGGACTCGGCAAGGCCGTGGAGCTCGCGGCGTACCTCGCCGCCGTGGGCCCGGCGGGCGCGGCGCGCGAGCGGATCGTCGCCGAGCTGTTCAGCGGCAGCGACGATGGCCCCAACTACCTCCGGCAGGCCGTCCACCGGCTGCGGCGGGCGCTGCCGGAGGGGGTGCGGCTGGTGTCCGCGGGCGGCAGGCTGCGGTGGGATCCGCCCGGGGCGGTGCGCACCGACGATCAGGAGCTCGCCGCCCTGCTGGCGCGGGCCCGGCTGCGGCTGGGCGACGGGCGGGTGCAGGCGCTGCGCGACGCCGTCGCGATGTGCGCGGGGCCGTACCTGCCGGGGCTCTCCGGTTCCGCGACCGACGCCCGGCGGCGGGAGGTCGCGGCACTGGACGCGGAGGCCCGGTCCGAGCTCGCCCGGTGCCTGCTGGAGGCGGGACGTCCCGCCGAGGCCGCCGCGGCGGCCCGCGACCTGCTGGCGCGCGACCCCCTCGCCGAGGACGCCTGGCAGCTGCTCATGCGCGCCGAGGCCGCCATCGGGGGGCCCGGGGCCGTGGGGCCGCTGCTGCGGGAGTGCCGCGCCGCCCTCGCGGCGGCCGGCCTGGAGCCGTGCACCGCCACCGTCCGGGTCGCGGACCGCCTCAGGCGCTCCGGCGCCCGCCCGGGGTAGCCCCACCGGCCGCCGCGCGTGAACGCGCCCGGGTGCGAGGGGGCGCCGTCCGACGGCGCCCCCTCGCGACGGTGGCGGCCCCGCGCCGCCACCGGCCCCCGGCGGGAGCCGGGGGATCAGCTCACGGCCGCAGGTGGGTGGTGAACCACTCCAGGGCCGCGCCGCACGCGCCGTCGAAGCCGTCGACGTACGCGTCGAAGTGCCCCCCGGGCAGGATCACCAGCCGCTTCGGCTCGCGGGCCAGCTCGATGGCCTCGATCGCCAGGTCGGCGACGGTGAGGTGGTCCCCCCGGGCCGCGACGATCTGGAGCGGCGTGGGGGAGACGTACGGCAGGTAGGCCCCGGGCTCGTACTCCCAGAACATCTCCACGCTGCGCAGCGTGACCTCGTTCTTCCAGGACGGCGCCCGCGTCTTCCCGGTCTCGCTGAACCAGCTCCAGGAATCCGGGGTGGGGAGGGCGCTGGGCGCCATGGGGTCGGCGTCGACCACGGGGATCATCGCCGGCGGCTCGCCGCGGTACCGCGCGGCGCGATCGTCCTCGAACATCCCCTCGACCGCGCGCACGAAGTCGGCCCGCACGATGCGCCGGGCGTTGCGGTGACCGCTGATCAGCGGGACCTGCGCCGACACGCACCGCACCCGCCGGTCGATCGCGCCCACCACGATCACATGGCCGCCGGAGTAGCTGGACCCCCACACGCCCACCCGGCCGGCGTCGGTCTCCGGCAGCGTCAGCGCGTACGTGATCGCGTGCCGGTAGTCGCGGATCTGCTCCCACGGGTCGATCTCCTGCCGCGGCTCGCCGTCGCTCGCCCCGAAGTTGCGGTTGTCGAACACCAGGGCGGCGAACCCCGCGGCGGCGAAGGCCTCCGCGAAGCGGTCCAGGTACATCTCCTTGGTGGCCGAGAAGCCATGGGCCATGACGATGGTCGGCACCGGCCCGCCGGCGCCGTCCGGCACGTAGTGCCAGCCGCGGAGCGTCACGCCCTCCGCGTCGAACTCGACGTCGCGTCGCATCCTTCGTCCCCCCCGGGTCGTGTGTGCCGCGACCCTCCCAGGGCGGCGTTAGCGCGACGGGCCGCCGGGCGGGTCCGGCCGTTAGGACCCG
>JADLHW010000135.1 GCA_020848615.1 Thermoleophilia bacterium | reverse complement strand
GGCGGACCGCTTGGCCACCGTACCGCGACGGCCTGTGCGCTGAGCCAGCGGCGGCCTGTGGAAAAGACGCGCGCTCCGCGCGCTTGGACAACCCTCCAGGTTGCCCACCTTCCCACAGGCTCGACGACCGACTCATTGAGATCGAGGTTGTCCTATGAGCACCGGGGCCCGCGTCCACGACATCGGCTACCGGGCGTACGACGGCCCGCGCGGCGGGCGCCTCGGCGCGATCTGGTGGCTCGCCCGGTGGAGCGCCCTGCGGGCCCTCGGTCGCCGGCGCGGGTGGACCGCGAAGCTCATGCCCATCTCCCTCGCGCTGCTGGCGTTCCTGCCCGGCATGGGGCTGCTGGCCGTGCGGGCCCTGGTGGCCGACCAGTTCGACGGCGAGCTGCCGGTGGACATCCTCCCGTACTCCGCGTACTTCGGGGTGATCACCGTGATCATCCTGGTGTGGACCGCGGGGGTGGCGCCCGAGATGGTGTGCCCGGACCGGCGCGACCGCGTGCTGAGCCTGTACTTCGCGACCGCCACCTCGCCGCGCGAGTACCTGGCGGGCAAGGTGCTGGGCGCCCTGTTGCCGCTGCTCGTGGTCACCGTGGGGCCGGTGCTGGTGCTGTTCGGCGGCAACACGGTGTTCGCGGAGGACGCGTTCTCCTACCTGGGGGAGCAGGCGGACCAGCTGCCGCGCATCGTCGCCGGTGGCGCGCTCATCTCCCTGTACTACGCGCTGCTGGGCCTGGCGGTGGCGTCGCTCACGAGCCGGCGGGCGTTCGCCGCCGGCGGGTTCACGGGCCTCATGCTGCTGTCGGCGTTCGTCGCCGGGTCGCTGGCGTTCCCGCTGGACCTGGGCGAGGGGTTCCTCGCCCTCAACCTGTTCACCCTGCCGGCGAACTTCACCAGGCACGTGTTCTTCGGTGCGGACGACATGCCCGTGGGGCCCCTGGTGGGCGTGTTCTGCGGGGTGATCGCGCTGTCGTCGCTGGTCCTGCTGATCCGCTACCGGAGCCCCCGCTCGTGAGCGCCACCATCGTGGTGGACCGCGCGTCCAAGTGGTTCGGCGACACCGTCGCGATGGGCGACGTGAGCTTCGAGGTGGGGGCCGGGGTGACCGGCCTGCTGGGCCACAACGGCGCGGGCAAGTCCACGCTGCTGAAGCTCCTCGCCGGCTTCTCCCGCCCCGACGAGGGCACGGTGCGCGTGCTGGGCCACGACCCCGGCAGCGACGTGGAGGTGTACCGGCGGCTCGGCGTGGTGCCCGACGGCGACGGCCTGTGGCCGCACATGACCGCCCGCGCCGCCATCGCGGCGTGCGCCCGCATGCGTGGCGTCCCGGACCCCGCGGACGCCACGCGCCGGGTGCTGGAGCGCGTGGACATGACGGGGCCGGCGGACCGCCGGCTGGGCGGGTTCTCGAAGGGCATGAAGCAGCGCATCAAGGTCGCGCAGGCCCTGGTGCACGGCCCGGAGGTGCTGCTGCTCGACGAGCCGCTGAACGGCCTGGACCCGGCGCAGCGCCGCGACATGATCGACCTGGTGGGGGAGCTCGGCGCCTCCGGTCACACGGTGCTGGTGTCGTCCCACCAGCTGGGCGAGGTGGAGCGCATGGCGCCGAACGTGCTGGTGATGGTGAACGGCCGCCTGGTGGCGGAGGGCACCACGGGCGGCATCCGCGACCTGCTCGCCGAGCGGCCCCGCACCCTGCGCGTGGAGGTCGACGCCCCGCCCGAGGTCGCCCGCGCGCTCATCGGCGAGGGCCTCGCCCAGTCGGTGCGCCTGGAGGACGGGGCCTTGGTGGCCGAGACGGGCGACCTGCGCGAGCTGTCGCGGCGCCTCCCGGCGATCGCCCGGGACGCCGGCACCACCCTGCGGGGCGTGGAGCCGGTGGGCGAGGACCTGGAGAGCGTGTACGCGTACCTCACGGCCCGGGCGCGCGGGGCGGGCCGGTGACGCCCGTCGCGATCGCCCTGCGCGCCCTGCTGGGGGCGCGGCGCACCTGGGTGCTGGGGGTGCTGAGCGTCATCGCGGGCGGCATCGCGTTGCTCATCCGCGTGCGCGCCGACGAGTTCCGGTGGCTCGACCGGTACGCGGAGGTCACCGAGTCCCTCACCATCCCCACCGTCGTCGCGTTCGTCGCCCTGGTGCTGGGGGCCAGCGTGGTGGGCGACGAGCGGGAGGACTGGACGATCCTGTACCTCGCCGCGACCCCGGTGCCGCGGGTGCGGCTGGCGGGGGCCTGGGTGCTGGCGGCGTGGGTGATGGCGCTGGTGCTGCTGGTGCCGGCCACGGCGGGCGCCGCGTGGCTGGGACTGGGCGGCGGCATGGGCGCCCGGGGCCTGGTGTGGCTGGTCGCCGCGGTGGGCCTGGCGTCCCTGGCGTACTCCGCGCTGGGGGTGCTGCTGGCCCTGCTGGTGCGCCGCGCGATCATCCTCGGGCTGCTGTACATCGTGCTGTGGGAGGCGACGATCGCGACGTTCGCGGACTCCGCGGACAAGCTGTCGCTGGGCGCGTACGGGCGCCGGCTGCTGGCACAGGGCGTCCCCGGGGCGCAGGAGTTCCGGGTGCCGACGGTGGGTGCCGCGACCGCGGTGATCGTGCTGGTCGCGGTGGGCGCCGTGGGGGTGTGGGCCGGCGGGAGGCGACTGGGCCGGATGGAGCTCCCCTAGGCTCCTCGGGGCCACCGGGAACCGGCGGCGGTCCCCGCGTGTTGAGGGGGTGCCATGCACGATCCCCACACCGAGCTGGTCCGTCGCGCCCGCCAGGGCTCCGATGCGGCCGCGACCGACCTGTTCGACGCGGTGTGGCCCGACGCGGTGCGCACCGCGCGCACGATCCTGGGGCGCAGCGCCGTCGCGGAGGACGTCGCCCAGGAGTCCATCGTCCGCGCGTTCGGGCAGCTGGCCCGCTTCGACGGGCGCCGGCCGTTCGGTGCCTGGCTGCGCCGCATCGTGGTGAACCGGTCGCTCAACGTGCTGCGCGACACGCGGCGCCTGGTGGCGCTGGACGAGGGGCTGCCGGGCCCGGGCATGAGCGAGGCCCCGCCCGGCGGGGTGCTCGCCGACGCCATCCGCGGGCTCGCGCCCGACCGGCGCGTCGCGGTGGCGTTGCGGTACGGCATGGACCTCACGCCCACCGAGATCGCGGAGGCGATCGACGTGCCCGTGGGGACGGTGAAGTCCCGGATCGCGCGCGGTCTCGAGGACCGCGTCGCCTGCCCCGACGGGGCGCGGTACATCCTCGACGACCGTGCCGTCTTCCCGGTCACGATCACCTTCGGCTGAACGGTCAGGCCAGGCGGCGGCCCGACAGGACCTCCGCGGCGACCTCCGCGACACGTCGCCGCTCGGCGCGAGCGGTGCCGCGCAGGCGGTTGAAGGCCGCCACCGGGTCCCCGCCGTCGTGGGCCATGACCATGCCGATGGCGCGTTCGATCTGCACGCGGTGCTCCAGGGCGTGCTGGAGTTGCGCGATGAGGGCGTCCTGCCGGTCCGCGACCAGCGCCGAGGCGAGTTGGTGCTCGATCACCCGGTTGTACGCGGCGACCGCCTCCACGTCGCTGTCGTCCCACGCGTACGGGGCGTCGCGGTAGACGTTGAGCGATCCCACGACCGTGGCGCCCAGGTGCGTGGGCGTGCCCATCACGGCCCGCACGCCGTGCGCGGCGAGCCGGGCGCCCAGCGCGGGCCAGCGCGGGTCCTCCAGCAGGTCCGTGGTGGTCACGAGCTCCTCGTGCACGAAGCTGTCGACGCACGGGCCCACGCCCAACTCCTCCTGGGCGAGCTCGAGTTCCGCCGCCCGCGCGTCGCTCGCCGCGACGTACCGCAGGATCTGGTCGTCGGAGATGAGCAGGAGCCCCACACCGCTCACGGCGAAGATCTCGGCGGCGGCCCGGACGACCGCGGCGACCGCGTCCCCGCCCCCCGCCGGTGCCCGCACGTTCCGGGCGGTGAGGCCGGCGATGCTGCGCCCCAGGGCGTCGCCGTCCACGTGCGGTGGGTGTCTGTCGGGCATGCGCGGCAATCTACGGCGTCCCTTCCGGGTGCTCCTCGACGGTCAATCCGTCGGCGAGCGACAGCAGGGTCATCACGCGGGGGCGCCGGCCGGGGGTGGTGACGACGACCAGGCGCCGGCCGTCCGCCGGGAGCGTGCGGTCGGCCTCCAGCAGCACCCGCAGACCCTGCAGGTCCATGAACGTGACCCCCCGCAGGTCGACGCGCACCAGGGGCGGGCCCCATGCCGCGTCGTACAGCGCCCGCCGGAGCAGGTGCACGGTCGCCAGGTCCAGCTCGCCGTCCACGGCGATGTTCGACGCGTCCTCACCCGTCGACGTGTGAACGTGCAGCGTGTCGCGCTGCTCGGGCGGGCCCTCCTGCCACGGCGCGTCGGTGCCCGGGGACTCCCACAAACGACACTCCTCCACTTCGGGGCGTCGTCCGCGGGGTCAGGGCGGACCGCGGCCACCGCACGCGACGGCCACGGCACGATCGTCTCACCGGTGCCCCCAGCGGTCAACCCGGCGGGGCGGCCCGGTCAGGGCTCGGACCCCATGCCGCGCTCATCCACGGACAGCAGGTCAATCGCATCCCGCGTGTACCGGAAGCAGCGGTCCCGCCCGGAGCGCTTCGCCCAGTACAGGGCGGCGTCGGCGTTCCGGAACAGCTCGTCCGCGCCCGTGGCCTCCGCGACGTCGCAGACGCCGGCCGACATCGTGAGGACCCCCACCCCGGGGAACGGCTCCCGGGCGATGCTCATGCGGGCGCGCTCGGCGGCCTGGAACCCGTGGATGCCCTCGGTGCGGGGCAGGATCCACGCGAACTCCTCCCCGCCCACGCGCGCGAGCACCTCGCCCTCGCGGATGACGTCGTGCAGCCGGCGCGCGACCTCCACCAGCACGGCGTCGCCGACCTCGTGGCCGTGCGTGTCGTTCACCAGCTTGAAGTGGTCGAGGTCCAGCACCGCCAGGGTGAGGGGGTGGCCGTGGCGCCGGGCGATCGCCAGTTCGTGCTCGAGGCGGTCGGCGAACATCCGCTTGTTCCACAGGCCGGTGAGGGGGTCGGTGGCGGCGAGGTGGGCGAGGCTGCGCCGGGCCTCCGCCGAGGTGACCGCCAGTGCGGTGATCGCCGCGAACCGCTCCAGGCGGCCGGCCGCGCCCTGCAGGGCCGCCGGGTCGTCGCAGGCGACCGCCAGGTGGCCCCAGGGCCGGCCGTCCACGCGGATGCTGCTGGTGACCTGCCCGGGGACGTCATCCGGGTCGAATGCGATGCGTTCGCCCACCCGGACGGCGCCGCCGCCGTCCGACGACCAGCCGCCGAGCACCTGCGCGAAGCCGAGTTCGTCGGCGCGGAGGATCGTGGCCGACCGGGCGCCGGTGATGCCGGCGGCGGCCTCGGCGATCCGGTCGAACACGACCTCCTCCGGCTCGTTCGCGGCGACGGCCGTGGCGATGGACAGCAGGGCGGCCTGTTCGCGTTCGCTGCGGCGGATGGCGTCCTCCGCCGCCCGCTGCTCGGTCATGTCGTGGATGATCCCGGTGAACAGCAGGCGTCCTCCGACCATGGACTCGGAGAGGGCGATGACCACGGGGATCTGCACGCCGTCGCCGCGGAGGGCGCGGATCTCCCTCGCCCGGCCGATGACCTGGGATGCCCCCCCGACGGCGCGGTGGGCGACCTGGCGCGCGTGGAGGGCGCGCTGGCTCTGCGGCATGAGCACGTCGACGTTGCGGCCCACGAGATCGGTCGGCTCCCATCGCAGCACCGTGCGCACCGCCGCGTTCGCCGACCGCACCAGGCCGTCCTCGTCCATCGTGATGATCGGGTCCGCGGAGGTCTCCATGATGAGGCGGTGCCGCTCCTCGCTCTCCAGCAGGGCGGCCTCGGCGCGATCGCGTTCGGTCATCCGCTCGTCCAGCAGGTGCTGGGCGTACCGTTCGCGGCGTCCGGTGGAGGCCAGCACCACGGCGGTGGCGCCGCACAGGACGAGCCCGACGAGGGCGGTCATGAGGGCGGTGAGCGGGCTGGGTGCGGGGCCGCCGTCGATGGCGATGGTCCAGACGCGTCCGGTGAAGGCGACGCTGCGGGTCTCGGCGCCCGGCCCGGGATCGCCCGACGACGCGAGCGTGCGGTCGCCGTCGCGCACGGTGATGCGGGCGCCGTCGGTGACCTCGCGGAGGTGCCGCAGGAGGGCGTCGGCGCGCTGCACGCCCGCGACGAACCCCAGGAGCAGGCGGCGGCGCTCGTCGTCGGTGTCAGGGGTGACGCCCCCCGCGTACACGGGGGAGTACACCGTGAACCCGGGTTCCAGGGAGTCGAGCAGCGACAGCGGCCCCGTGGACTGCGACACGCCGGTGTCCCGCGCGATCCGCATCGCGGGCCAACGGTCCCCGCTGCGCCGCACGTCGGCGCCCACCACGCGGTGGGTGAGGCGGTCGGGGGCCTGGAAGGTCACGAGGTAGGCGTCGCGGTCGCGGCCGGCGTCCGGCAGGGCGATGCCGTTGGTGCGTTCCCACCGGTGGCGCCGAGCGGGCGGGACCCGCTCGACCCAGTCGATGCGGGTGAGGCCGGACTCCCGGAGGATGTTGTCGGCGTACCGGGCGAACTCCACGGGGGAGACCTCGTTCGACGCCGCGTACAGGCCCTGCGTGCCCTCGACGCCCAGGAGCATCCGGGCGTTGAAGTCCTCGATGCGAGCGGCGACCCGGTCGGCGAGCCGGCCGCGGCGGTCGTCCGCATCACGGCGCTCGATCCCCCACACCGTGACGGATGCGATCACGGTGAGCAGCAGGAGGGCCGCGAGCAGCGCCGCGGCGGCGGTCGAACGCAGACGCACCCTCTCTGGATCGGCAGCGCGGCGGCGAATCCAATGTGACCGGTCTCGCCGGTTGCGTGTGGCCCGGCCCTTGTCCATCGGGGATCCGGCGCACAGGGCCCGGGCTCGGGACCGCCGAGCCGCCGCGGCGGTTTGTGCGCCCGTCCTCCCGTCAGCCCTCGCTCACCCCTGGATCCCGGACGGCATGAGGTGTCCGGCTGGCGGTCAGGAACGCGGGAAGCACCGCTCCGCGACGTCCGTGTCGGCGTTCATGCGGCAGACGGCGCTGCCCGGGCCGTCGCCGCGGAACACCACCCAGACGTGGCGACGCCCCGGCGCGATGGCGATGGGCAGCATGCCGCGTGGACCTCCCGTGTCGCGCCGGATGCGGCGAATGGTCTCGGCTCTGGGGTCGATGCGGGCGATCCCGAAGCCGGCGTCCAGGACGCGAGGACCGTCCAGGCCGACGGACAGGTCGCCCCACTCGGATCCGGTTCGGGGAAGCCGGAATCGTGCGGTGGTGCGGAGCGTGGCCGGGTCGATGCGTCGCAGGATCGCGTCGGACCCCAGGGACCACAGGCTGCCGCCGCCGAGCACCAGCTTGGCGGGCGATGGCCCGACGGTGACGCGCCGCAGCAGTCGTCCGGTGCCGGGGTCGCGCCGCTCCAGCACCCCCGGGCCGCCAGGCCGGACGACCGCGCTGCCCGGAGGCGTTGCCCCCTTCCCGGCCCTGGCCACGTAGAGCCCGCCGACGCCGAGGGCGAGGGCCAGCACTCCGTGGCCTCTGAGGCGAATCGCGGGGCCGAGGGGTCGTCCGTCGGAGCGCCGCCGGGTGATGATCGGGAGGCCGCAGGTGGACGCCGTCCAGATCCCGGGGGTGCTGTCGGCGACCAGGGTCTCGCACGCTCCGGCGGTGACGATCTCGACCCGGCCGGTGCGTGGGTCCGCGACCGCGAGGCCCGATCCTGACACCCAGAGCCGTCCCGAGCGGCCCTGGGTCAGGTACCCGGCGCTCAAGGGGAGGTCGAAGCGCCGGAGCACCCGTCCCGTGCTCGGATCGATGCGCTGCAGGCGCGATCCCCGGTCCGTGAACGACGGGCCCTGGACCTCCGAGACCTGTGCGAGGACCCACACCCCGGTCGTGCCCGCGACGACGTCCAGGGCGCTGGCCAGCGTGACCGGCTGCGCCCGCCGGACGGGGTGCGGTGCCGGGAGTCCGATGCCCGGGGCGGTGAGCAGGCCCGCGAGCACGGCGCCGATGGTGACCCCCCACATCGGGCCCGTCGGGGCATGCATCGTGCTCCGGCGTCCGACGGATGCCGGGCTGCCATCCGTGCCGTTCACCGGCGGGAGGAGTGGCCCCAGCGGGCGACCAGCCGGTGCCTGGCCGCCGGTTGACCCCCGGGCACCGCGGCCAGCGCCGCCGGGGTGAGATCGACCGCCGTGGCGTTGCGGGAGTCGACGGCCATGGTGGTCCCGTCGCTGCTGGACAGCAGCACCCAGCGGCCGTGCCATGCGACCGCGACACTCCACCCGGCGAGCGTCGCCTTCAGGCGCCGCGGCGGGACCTGGGTGGGAGCCAGGATGCGAGGGCCGCCGGCGAAGTCGATCACCAGGACGGCGATTCGACCGTCCGGACCCACGCCGCCGCGCACCGCGTGCATCCACGCGATCGGCACCGCGACCGCCGTCCCGTCGGGTGCCAGGCGTGGGCCGCCTCCAAAGTCACCGAAGGCGACGGTGAAGCCCAGGCGCACCGACCGCAGGAGTCGCCCGTCGGCGCCCAGGACGGCGAACCGCCGGCCACCGCGAACCGTCAGCAGTCCGCGCTCGATCGGTTGGAGCACGTACCGGCGCTCGTCGGCGGTGAGTCCGATCCGCCCGAGCCGTTGCAGCCGCCGCACGCCTCCGGCGGCGGTGGTGGTCCAGAGGCCTCGGTCGAGGTACTGCACCGCCCCGGCCACGGGGTTCCAGACGGGCGATCGCACGCCGTCGGCGATGGGGATGGCGACGTCGTACGGCGCGTCGCGTCTGATCAGCGTTCCGACGCCGGGGCGGTCGGGGACCGTGAACAATGCGCCGGTCGCGGTGAACCCGAGCGGGATCTCCGCGCTGTCGGCGACGATCCGCTCGCTCCCGCCGTTGGTGGCGACCCAGAGCGCGTGCGACCTCCGGTCCGCCGCCGTGAACGTCGAGAAGGCGACGTGACCCGAGGCCGCGGCGACACCGGACAGGGGAGTCGCGTCGACCCCGAGGAGCCGGAATCGCCCCGTGGAGGTCCAGATCGGGCGCCCGCCACGTCGGATCACCATGTGGCCGTCGTTCGAGGTGACCACCAGATCACGCGCGGCGAACATCACCGACCCGGGCGGCAGGCTCGGCGCCGAGGGCCGCCAGGCGCCGCGTCGGGTGCCGGAGCGGCTCACCACGATCCGCCCGCAGGCGGTTCGGTTCGCCGTCGCCAGGACGACCGGTGCGGGCAGCATCCGGATCCCGGCGCTGGCCTGAGGGCCGTGGGCAACTCGCCGCCGACCCTCCCCCCGGCACGGCCGCAACCAGGGCCGCGGCCAGGGTGCTCAGGGTCGTGGACCTCATCTCAGCGACACCTGGACCCGCCCCGGCGCGGACGTGCCGCGCATCACCAGGAGCGCCTTGCCGCCACCCGGACGCGTCGGGCCCCACCACACCTCCATGGCCCCGTTCCTGCGGAGTGCCCAGATCGCGCCGTCCGTCGTCCGGCTGAATCCCACCTGCTCGGCGCCCTCCCGTCGCAGCTGCCGGACCCGGTCGGGCTCGGCAACACCGCACGACTCCCCGCAGGGTCCGCCGCGGTCGGTGCGGCCGACCGACGGCGTGTGGGTCATCCACCCGCCGTCCTGCGCGAAGTACAGGCGCGTGCCGTCCTGTGACCAGTACGGTCGTGACCGGGCGACGCCCGTGGCCACGGGACGGTCGTGGTCCCCGTCGCCTTCGATCACCCTGAGCTGGACGCGGCCGTCCGGCAGGATCACGAGATAGCCGATCCACACGGGGTAGGGGGCCCAGCTGACGGCAACGACCGGCCCCGCGGTCGCCTGCGTCCACGCCCGCCGGCCCGAGGGGCTCAGAACCGTCAGGGACCGCCGCTGGCCGAGGGCCACGTAGAGCGCGTTGGGTGAGATCTCCGCCGCCGTCGCCCGGAGGCCGTCGATGCCGACACCGCCGGTGGTCCTCAGGTGCAGCCGTCCGCCGGCGAGCACGGCGATGCCGTGCGCTCGAGGAGGCAGCGACAGCCCGGTTTGCGGCGACGCCGGGCGCGCGTCGGGTTGTGTCCGGGAGCCGACGGTCACGTGGATCGCTCCGGTACCGGCGAGGGCCGCCCCGGTTCCGATGACCGCGGCCGCCGCGACGCCGGCCAGGGCGAGTCGCCGTCCCCGCATCGACCGCGGGGGTGACGGTGCCAGGTCCCCCGCGCGTCGCGCGACCCGCTCGCGCACGTTCGGCGCCGCATCGGGGAGCCCTCGGAGCGCCCGCCCGATCCGGTCGTCGAGGTCAGGCATCTCGGACCTCCAGCGCCACGCGCAGTTCGGTCAGCGCCCGGCCGAGCCGGGAGTTCACCGTGCCGACCGGCACACCCAGGATCTCGGCGATCTCAGGTGGCGAGTAGCCCAGCAGATGGCGCAGCACCACGACCGCCCGTCGTTCGGCCGACAGCGCCGCCAGGGCGGTGAGGGCGTCGCGGTCACCGCCGCCGTCCGGACCCCAGGCCTGCAGGGCCGCCGCCTCGTCCAGCCCGACCAGGCGGCGCTCCGCCCGCACCAGGTCGAGGGCGCGGTTCACCACGATCCGGTGCAGCCAGGGAGCGAACGGCCGGCGCTCGTCGAAGCGACCGAGGGCCGCGAACGCCCGCTCGAACGCGTCCTGGGCGACGTCCTCGGCCATGGCGGTGCGCCCGGTGATGGCGAGCGCCGCCCGCCACGCCCCATCCCAGTGCAACTCCACCAGTCGCCCACACGCCTGCCGATCGCCCCGACGGGCCCGCGCGATCAGGCGAGCGTCATCAGGAGGCCGGCTCACCCCGGCGGCAGGGCGCGACGTGGCGGGAGCACTGGCATCGGTCGGTGTCTCGGCGAAGCCCACAACCCCTGTACGGCCGACCCATCGAGTTCCGTCCCGGCCGGGACGTGGTGGCGGACGTCGATCGTATTCCGAGAGCCATGGGATCCCCACCGTCGTGCTCGTTCAGTGGCCAGAACCGTCCGAGGGTGAGCGCGATGCGGCTCGTGAACCCGCGAGGCGTCGCGGTCGTGCTCGTCGCAGCCCTGGGGCTCGCACCCGGTGGGTCGGCCGACGGTGGTTGCCCGTCCGGAGACGCCCTCCTGGACCTGCGGTCGGGTCGGAACGCCCTGTGGGAGATCACCCTCGCCTGCAGCGGCTCCGGGAAGCGTGTCTGGGCGGTGCGGCGCCACGACCAGGGCGGCGGCGTGCTGAGCACCGAGCCACTGCCCGGTGGCAACCACCGGCTGGCGATCGCCGGTCCCCACGCGTGGGTCACGGGGCATCGTCTCCTTCGCCTGGACTCCCGAACCGGACGGGTGCTCGGTGCGGTCACCGGCCTGACCGCGGTGGACCAGGTGACCGCCGGCGATGAGGGCGTCTGGGCGCTGGACACGGTGCGCGACCGGCTGTGGCGCATCGACGCCGCCCGCGCCAGGGTCTCCGGCCGCTGGACCCGCCCATCCCCGCTGCGCCCCCTCGTCGTGGCGGTGGGCGCCGGTGCGGTCTGGGTCACGACCTGGGGGGCGCGCCGACCCGGTCGCCCCTCCTGGGACCGGGGACCCGGGTGGCTGCTGCGCATCGACCCGGCATCGCGGCGGGTGATGTCACGAACCCGCGTGGGCAGGGTCCCCACAGCGCTGGTCATGACCGCGGACATCGGGTGGGTGGCGAACGCCTGGGACGGCACGATCACCCGGATCCGCCCCCGCATCGGCCGGCAGGTGGGGCCGCCGATCACCTTGCCCGGCGCCCAGCGAGGGCGCCGGGCGCGGGATCTCCGAATGGCCGCAGACAAGGATGCCGTCTGGGTGGTCGATGGATCCACCCTCTGGCGGGTCGGCGCAGGCACGGGGCGCGCCACCGTCGCTTCCCGCGTCTGTCCACCGGCCAGCATCGAGGGAGTCGCCTCAGGACCTGAGGGCACCTGGCTCGGAATCCAAGCGCCCGACGGGTCCGTGCGATTGGAGACGGCGCCGGCGCCGGGACCGGTACGCCGGATCGGCTGACTCCCACCAATCTGCGTGGCGCACACGATGCGCCCCGCGAGTGTGCCGGCCCGGCGGGCCGAGGGACGACGTCACCAGTCGATCGACCACACCGTGTCATCGTGGTCCGGGCCGGGCGTCACGCCCTCGATGCGTTCGATGCCGCCGGGACCCCGTTCCGCGAACCACAGCCGCGCTCCCGTTCGCGCATGCGCGGTCAGCCGGGTGCGCCCGTTCGGCCGGGGCGACGTCACGTAGGTGCCACCCGGCGGCCGCGGGACGATCTCGGGAATGGACCATCCGGCGGGAACCGCCGTCGGGACGGCCTTGGACGCCGTCAACCAGGTCACCGCGGTGCCCGACGCAGCCAGGATGAGGAACGGCGCGAGCACGAACCTTCGCCACGCGCGGTGAGGGGTCCCGGTCACGCGGGACACGTCGGTTGCACGACGCGTGCACCGCATCCCCCGGTCGGGTGAACGGCCAGGGCCCGCTCAGCGGCGTGTCGCGCAGCCGTTGCAGTGACGCCGGATGAGGGGGCGAGATCCTCAGCCGGTCATGCTGCGTCCAGGTAGGCGCGCAGGGCGCGGCGGATGAGCTCACTCGCCGTGATGGCCTCGTCGGCGGCACGGTCGTCCAACCGGGCGCGCAGCTCCGGGTCCATGCGCACGGGGACGACCTCGGACGGTCCCTCGCCGAGTGGTGGGCGGCCCCGGCGGCGCAGGCGCTCGGGCGCGTATCCAGCCTCCGCCTCGGCGGCGAGGCGGTCGAGGAGGTCGTCGGCGAGCGGGATTCCCTTGGAGATCCCGGGGTTGTCCTTCGCGGTCATGGTGTGTCTCGTTCGGGCGGGGTGGGCAGGAGGTGCCGGTAGCCGGGACGGAGGGGCATCGCATGGATCGCGATATGCGACCCGTCGTCGCGCTCGATCAGGACCACCTCGAGCAGGTTGGCGGCGCGGTCGGCTCCGATGACCAGGAAGCGTGTCGGCCCATCGTCATCGGTGATGTCCTATTGGGCGAGCTGGTGGTCGAAGGCGTGGCGGATGTCCGCATCGCTGACGCCGTGCTTGCGGGCGGAGCGATGGACGCTCACGAACAAACCGTATTACAAAAAGTGCCGAGGGTGTCACGGGCTGCTTCCAACGCATGCCGACAGAGATGCCTCATGCACCGCGTTCTCGGGAGCGCCCTCTGAGCTGAGACGCGGCCGGGCGCGGTCGCTCAGTTCACGGTGCGACTCGCGCGGCGGTGATGGTCACCTGCTCGTCGAGCGTGGACGTGTTGCCCGTTTCGTCGCGGAGGCGTCCGTCTGCATCGCACTGGGCGACGACGCTCCGGGGTCGCCGGCCAGGGCGTCGCCTGGGCGCGCTCCCAGGCGTCGAGGTGGTCCTCCCGCACCATCAGGCGCCGTCCGGCGACGAGCGCCCCCGCCCCGCTCCCACGGGGCCGGTGTTCGGCGCTAGCTGCAGAGCGGGAGGTTGTCGTCGAGCGGCCAGCGCTCGACGCCGCTCTCGTCCTTCACGAAGACGGCGGCCGCGTCGCCGGGAACGAACCAGAGCTCCTCCGCGCCATGGCGAAGTCCGGAGTCCTTCGCGTCTGCCGGCAGTGTGGCGTCGAGATCCAGCAGGCGCGTCGTGTCGGGCCGGTCGTAGACGCCCTCAGGATCCCGGACGTAGTGACGCGGGCGTGCTGACTCGGCCAGTCGCTCGTTCGGGCGCTCCAGGCGCCAGATGCCGCCCGGCGGGTGGGCCACCACGACATAGCGGGCGGACGCCCAGCCGCAGTGGTCAGGGCCGCTGCAGTCCGCGACAACGTCCATGCGGACGAGGCAGCCGTCGGTGGTGGTCCAGAAGCGCCCACTCGCCGCGCTCCGCCATGCCCGAGGCTCGGCGCTCAGGTCGGTGATGAATCCCGGCGCGTCGGTGCAGCGGTGCGGCCGGGACTCAGCGACCGGCTGCTCAGGAGCGGCCGCGTCCCCGCCGCAGGCGCTCAAGAGCGTGAGGCTCGCCGCGGTGAGCGCGAGCACCCCGGCGAGACGGAAGCTCCCTGGACGGACGATTCGCATGGTCACCCCGTCTCCGTCGCGAACCTCGGCGTGGTCACGACGAAGAGGGGCGGTTCGGGGTCGGCGTGCATCGCCAGGCAATCGTGCGCACGAGTCTCCGCAGGGGCCGTCCCAGTAACCAGAGCGGGAGTAGTCCGATCCCGTTCGGTGGTGCCTACCGAATTCCGGTTCGATGACACGGGCGGTGTCCGGCGAGTCATGGACGAGGATCGACGGGTCGCGTGTCAGAGGAGTGATGAACGAACCCGAGATCGAGCTTGTGCGGGCTGCGAAGCGAGGGTCCCGCGAGGCCGCCGGCGAGCTGTTCGACCGGTACTGGGATGAAGCCCGACGGGTGGCGCGCGCGGTCTGCGGGCGCGAAACCCTTGTTGATGAGGTAGCCCAGGAGGCGATGGTGCAGGCGTTCGCGTCGATCCGGGACTTCCGGGGTGATGGACCCCTCGGGGCCTGGCTGCGCCGGATCGTCGTTACTCGCGGCCTGAACGCGCTTCGATTCGAGCGGCGGTTCGTCCCTCTGGAGGACGCTGCTTCGCTTGCCGATCTCGGCGGCCTGCCGCTTCCCGATCCCGCTCTGCGGCGGGCTGTGGCCTCCTTGCCGACCGACCAGCAGGTGGCACTTCGCCTTCGGTACGGACTGGACCTCAGCCCCCCGGAGATCGCCGGTGCCCTTGGCGTCGCCCTGGGAACGGTCAACTCGCGCCTTGCCCGCGCACTCGCGGCGCTTCGCGTGCACCTGGAGGTCGCGGATGTCTGACGACGCTCTTGAAGGCCGCCTGGCGGAGGCGTTCGCCCAAGCCCCGGGCGCGCCGGATGATCGCCGGGCGGAGGCACGGGCGGCGGCCCTCGATGCGCTGCCTCAGCCGCGGAGGCCCACGCGACGTGTTCTGCGCGCGTTGGTCCCGCTCACGGGCCTGCTCGCCCTCGGCTCGCTGCTGGTGTTCGCCATGCCCAGGGGGACGGATGGGCCTTCCGGAGCGTTGGAGCGTCCCCGCAACAACGCCTCGTTCGTGTGGGCTCCGCACGGCGGCGATGTTGGGCTGAGTTTCATTCCGGGTTCGCTGGACGATCTCCGCGGGTCGGTCGTGATGTTGGTATTCGCGGACGAGATCGATCAACTGGGTGATCTGGATCGGTACACGTCGGACCGGGACGTCCAGGTGCTCGCCGTCGCTCGAGGGGGCATGGAAGGCGCCGCGGGACTCCAGCGCGTGGGCCACCGGTACGGGCTCGTAGGTGATGACGGCGATCTGGCCGGCGCACTCGGAGTCGAGTCCCGCCCGACAACCGTGCTGCTTGGCAAAGACGGACGGATCGCCGCCTCGGTCTCGGCGGCGCCCAGCTGGGGAGGACCGGGGCCGGGTGACGTGCGCGCCACCCTCGCGGCCCTTCGCGCGGAGGCGACACCCGCTGGTCGCTCGCCCCTGGTCAGGCCGGCGTGGATCCTGTTGTACCCCGGAGCACCGACGCCGCTCTGGGCACTCGGGGCCACCGGTGTACGACTCGCGGAAACCGGATCGCGAAGCTACGGGCCGACCACTCGGGGGGTTCGTGTGGTGGTGGGCACGGCCGCGAGCGGCGGACACCTTCGAGACACGGTGGTCGTTGTGCGGCGTGGGATCGGTCGCGTGTCCGCCGCAACCCCCATGATCAACGACGCCAACGACCAAACGCGGTTCAACGCGCTTCCGGCGCTCATGGTTGATGCCGACGGCCGGTGGCGCACATATCTGGTGCGCTCGGGTTTCGCGACGGCACTCGTTGGTGGCCGCCGGTTCCGGGTTCGGAATGGCGCGGTCACCGTCCTGGCGCCTCAGGGTACCCGGTTGACCCTCGTTGGGCCGGCCGGCCGGCGCACCATCAATCTCGACGCTGGTCTCGGCTAGCCAGCGCCGGCCGCCGACTCACCGGTGCGCCCTCCTGTTGCCGTTCGACCGACCCGAGGGAGGATCTCGGGGAGGACGAGCAGCCTGGTGCGTTCTTCAGCGGCCGGTGAGCACCCGCGCTTGCCGCGCGGCTCGGTCCAGAGCGGAGGGCGTCTCATCCGGGTACGCCGGGGAGCCGGTCAAGGACATCCGTCCGGCCGTTTCCCGCAACGCGCCCCGCAACGTCCCCGCTGCCGCCGCAACGTATTCCCGCACTCCCCAATGCGCCCGGTCGATTTCGCCGTCCGAGGCCGGGAACACAAAAGGCCCGCATCTGCGGGCCTTTTCGAGTAGCGGAGGAGGGACTCGAACCCCCGACACGCGGATTATGATTCCGCTGCTCTAACCGACTGAGCTACTCCGCCACGTCCGTGGTGAAGCCCAGTAACGGACTCGAACCGTTGACCCCCTCCTTACCATGGAGGTGCTCTACCAACTGAGCTAACTGGGCGGGTCGCTGCGGGTGGCTTCCGTTCCGATCGGCCGCCACCGGCCGGAATATAGCTGACGGGTGGCGATTCCCCTGCCGGCCCTCATCCGTGAGGGGGTGGAGTGGGGGGAGGAGGATTCGAACCTCCGTAGGCGTAGCCGACGATTTTACAGACCGTTCCCTTTGGCCGCTCGGGCATCCCCCCAGCGCAGAGCGACGGGAAGGGTAGCCCACGGCGAGGCCCGGTCGCAAGGCGGCGGGACCCGGTCAGTTCTCCTCCGACGTGTCCCCGCGGAGCACCTCGAACCGGTACCCCACGCCGTAGTGGGTCTGCAGGTACGTGCGGTCGGGGACGGCCCTCGCGAGCTTCTGGCGGACCTTCCGCACGAACACGTCCACGGACCGGTCGCCGGCGAGCATCTCGTAGCCCCACACCTCGCGGTACAGGCGGTTCCGCTGCACGGGCTTCCCGCCGGCCCGGGCGAGGGCGAACAGCACCTCGAACTCGCGGGGCGTGAGGCCCACCGGCGCCGTTGCCGTGTACGCCTGCACCTGCTCCGGGTCGATCCGCAGGCCGTCGGCCTCGATGGCCTCGCGCCCCACCGGGTGCCGCGCCGCCTCCAGGCGCCGCAGGTGTGCGCTCACGCGGGCGACGAGCTCCTTCATGGAGAAGGGCTTCACCACGTAATCGTCCGCGCCGAGCTCCAGGCCGTGCACCCGGTCGTACTCGCTGTTCCTGGCCGAGCACACGATCACCGGCACGTGGGGGTCCTTCGCGCGCAGCTCCTGGGTGAACCGCCACCCGTCCATCTGCGGGAGCATGAGATCGAGGATCACCAGGTCGGGCCGCTGCGCGGTGAACAGCCGCATGCCGTGCACGCCGTCGCCCGCGGTGAGCACCCGGTAGCCGGCGCGGCCCAGGTGGTAGGCGACGGACTCGGCGATCGCCTCGTCGTCCTCCACGACCAGGACGGTGAGGGGAGTGGTCACCCCGCGAGTCTAACGCCGGCGATCCAACCGGACGGCCGTATGGGGACTCCCCGGCAGGGCGGGGTTATCCTCCGCCGAAGATGGCGGGGTGGACTCAGCGCAACCAGCGCCACGGCCGGGCGGCGCCGTGAGCAGCACGTCGGCTCCCGGCCGCTACGTCACCGAGCGCCAGATCGGCCGCGGCGGGATGGCCACCGTGTGGAAGGCGCACGACACCGTGCTGGAACGGGACGTCGCGCTCAAGCGGCTGCGCCCGGCGCTGCTCGACGACGGCGAGATCGCCGAGCGGTTCCGTCGGGAGGCGGAGGCCGTCGCCGGCCTGTCGCACCCCGGCATCGTGCGGATGCTCGACCGCGGCGAGGACGCCGAGGGGCCCTTCCTGGTGATGGAGCTGGTGGAGGGCGAGGACCTGAAGGCGCGCATCAAGCGGGACGGCCCGCTGCCGCCCGACGACGCGCGCCGCATCTGCGCCCAGGTGGCCCGCGCACTGGAGTACGCGCACGGGCGCGGCCTCGTGCACCGCGACATCAAGAGCCAGAACGTCCTGCTGGACGCCGAGGGCAACGCCAAGCTCACCGACTTCGGCATCGCGCGCCTCATGGAGGGCCCCGCCGACTCCGGCCTCACCCGCACCGGGATGATGGTGGGCAGCAGCGACTACCTCGCCCCCGAGCAGGCCGAGGGCCGCGCGGTGGACGGCCGCACCGACATCTACGCGCTCGGGATCGTGCTGTGGGAGTGCCTCACCGGGAAGCTGCCGTTCCCCGGCGAGAGCTTCGTGAGCGTCGCCATGCGTCACGTCACCGACGCACTGCCCGACCCGCGGTCCGCGGCGCCCGGCGTGCCGGCCCAGCTGGCGGCCTGCGCGATGCGCGCCGCCGCCAAGCGCCCCGAGCAGCGCTTCCAGGGCGCCGGGTCCTTCGCCCATGCGCTGGAGGAGCCCGGGGGGGGCGACACCGCGAACCTCCCCCCCGTCGACGACCCGTGGCACCGCGATCAGGACGTCACCGGACGGGTCCGCCGGGAGCCCAAGCGGACGCGGAAGGCCCGGCTGGGGGTGCTCGCCGGCGTGATCGCCGCCGCCGTCGTGGCGACCGGCGGCTATGTGCTGATCAGCGCCCTCGGCGGCGACGGCGCGTCGAAGCCCACGCCGGTCATCACCACGCTGCCGATCACGGTCAAGGACTTCGACCCGCAGGGTGGCGACGGCGAGAACCGCGGGGCGTTGCCCTCCGCCTCGGACAACAACCTCATGACCGCCTGGACGACGGAGAAGTACCAGGGCGTCCCGGAGTTCGGCGGGTACCCGAAGACCGGCGTCGGGCTGCTGCTGATGACGAACGCGGGCACGCGCCCCACGGAGATCGACATCACGTCCACCACGCCGGGCGCGACGTTCGAGATCCGCCGCGAGAACGAACTGGACGCGACCAAGCCGCCCATCGCCTCCGGGACGTTCGACGGCAAGCTCCAGAAGATCGCGCTGCCCGACGGCATGCCGCAGCGGCTGGTGGTGTGGATCACCCGCCTGGTGCCGGTACCGGACGACGCCACCAAGTTCTGGGCCGGCATCGGGGAGGTGTCGGTGCGGGGGGTGGCGAACACCGGATCGTGAGCGACTGGAGCACCTCCCTGGACGACCTGGAGGCGCGGCTCGCGCGACAGGGGTCACGGGGGGCGGTCCTGTCCGAGCGCACGCGCCGGGCGTACCTCAAGGACGCCCGCATGCTCGCCGCGTGGCTCGAGGCCCACGGCGTGCCCGAACCCGGCCGCGTGACCCCCTCCGCCCTGTCCGCCGCGCTGCGCGGCCTGGGCTGGTCGGCGTCCACCCGGGCCAGGGCCCTCACCGCCGCCCGCGAGTGGCTGTCGCCGCTGTTCCCGCCCGGGCGCAGCCCCGCCGAGCGGGTGGAACGCCCGCGCGTCACCCCGCCGCTCGTGCCGCGGCTGTCGCAGGACGACGCCCGCGAGCTGGTGGAGGCCGTCGCCACCCGGGCCGACGCGGACGGTCCACGGCGCGCCCTGGGCCTGCGTGACCGGGCGATGGTGGAGCTGCTGTACGGCAGCGGCCTGCGCCGCCAGGAGGTGTGCGACCTGGTGCTCGCCGGGCTGGACTTCGAGCACGAGACCGTGCGCCTGGTGGGCAAGGGCGGGAAGGCCAGGACCGTGCCGCTCACCGAGCCCGCCGTGGCGGCGCTGCGGGACTGGCTCGCCGAGGGCCGCCCGCGGCTGCTGGACCCGGAGTCCCGGGTGCTCGACCAGGTGTTCGTGTCCCGCACCGGGAAACCCCTGGACGGCAGCGCCGTCTACCGGGCCGTCGCCCCCGTGCTGCGGGAGATGGGCCGGGCCGGCGGCCCGCACCTGCTGCGCCACGCCGCCGCCACCCACCTGCTGGAGGGCCCGCCCGGTGGGGAGGGCGCCCACCTGCGCGTCGTGCAGGAGGTGCTGGGGCACGCCAGCCTCGCCACCACCCAGCGGTACACCGGCGTGACCACCCGCGACATCCAGCGGCAGCTGCGCCGCGGCCACCCCCGCGGATGACGGTCGACGCGGACGCCCTGCGCACCCTGCTGGCCGGATTCCTCGCCGGCCGCGCGTCCCAGGGCACCCGCGACGCGTACCGGCGGGACCTCGCCCACCTCGCCGCCGCCCTGGCCGTGCCCGAGGCGGTGCCCGACGACGAGCACATCGCCGGCGCGTTCGGCATCGAGGACGACCCCGCCGTGAGGGACGCCGCGCGCGCGCTCGCCGCGCTGCCGCCGGACTGGTGGGCCGACTGGCGCGACGCCCTGGAGGGCAGCCCCGCCACCCGTCGCCGGCGCGTCGCGGCGGTGCGGGCGTTCTGCCGGTGGTGGTCCCGCGCGCTCGACACCGAGAACCCGGTGCGGGACCTGCGCCCGCCCGGGGGCGGCGGCGTGCGCCGGGGACGTCCCGGCCAGGAGGTCGTGGCGCTCGCGCCGGCCGCCACCCGCCGGCTGTGCGAGGCCGCCCGCCGCCCCGGGCCGCTGGGTGCCCGCGACGCCGCGCTGGTGGAGGTGCTGTACGGCTGCGGCCTGCGGGCCTCGGAGGCCTCCTCCCTGGACGTGTCGCGCTGCCACCTGGACGACGCCGACGACCCGTACGTGGTGGTCACCGGGAAGGGCGCCAAGGTGCGCGCCGTCGCCGTCCCCGTCGCCGCCCGGGACGCCCTGGTGGCCTACCTGCGCGTCGCCCGCCCGCGGCTGCGCGCCGCGGCCGGACGCGGGGCCCGCGGCGACGCCGACGCCGTGTTCCTGTCCGCCCGCGGGCGGCGTCTGGGCCGCGCCGACATCTGGCGGGTCGTCACCCGGGCGGCGTCACGGGCGGGGCTCACCGATGACGGCGGCCGTGTGTTCCCCCACGCCCTGCGGCACAGCTGCGGCACGCACCTCATCCAGGCCGGCGTGGACATCCGGTACGTCCAGGCGCACCTGGGCCACGCGTCCCCGGTGACCACCGAGGTGTACACGCACGTCACCGCCGCGCACCTCAAATCGGACTTCGACCGCGCCCACCCCCGGGCCCGGGCCTCAGCCCAGGGCTGAGCAGGGCGCGCCGGCCCTCCGGAACCCGGCGCGAAGCACCGGCGTGGCCGCGCCGAACGCCTCGACCGTGGTGGGCGCCGGCCCGGCGCCGCCCAGCACCCTGCGCTCCGCGGCGCGCAGGGTGCTGGAGGCCGCGACCGCCGCGGTCCGCACGAACACCGCCGCCGGTTCGGCGCGCCCGGCGAGGTCGCGGCGCACGTCGCCCAGCACGTCCTGCGAGCGCCGCAGCTGCGTGAGGGCGGCGCCCTCGTCAACGGCGGTCGCGGTGGGACCGTACGCCTCCCGGATGCGCGTGCAGGCGCGCGCGAGCACGGCGGGCAGGGGCTCGGAGCGCGCGGACTCGTCGGCCGTCGCCCACGACGTGAAGCTCGCCCGCCCCAGGGGTCCGGCACCGCACTCCGGCAGCCCCAGCGTGGCGGCCGCGGCGTCGATGCGCGCGTACGCGGCCGTGGTGTCGCGCACCACGCGGGCACGGCCCCCGGTGCCGATGCCGCTGATGGAGGCCTGCACGTCCGCGAAGCCCACCGCGGCGGCCGCGACCGCGTTCCGCAGGTTCGCGGCGGCGACCGCGTCACCGGGATCGCCCAGGCCGTCGAGGTCGGCCGCCAGCGACCGCAGCTCCTGCGACGCCGCGCCCGAGGCGAGCGCCAGGCGATCCCTGGGGCCCGTCACCGGCAGCGCGGCGATGCGCAGCCGGGCGTCACCGCAGCGGTCGCGCCATTGCCGCTGGGCATCGCCGTCCCTGCCGCCGCCGCAGCCGGCCATCAGGACCGCCGCCAGCATCGCGCAGGCCGGGCCCGCGCGGCGGGTCACCCGCTGGAGCTGGGCGAGGCGACGAAGATGCCGACGGTCATGAACAGCCCCCACAGGGAGAGCCACACGATGCCGAGCACCAGCCCGGCGACGGCCATCCCGCGGCCGGTGCGATGACCGTTCGACAGGGCGATCTGACCCAGGGCCAGGTTGGCGAACCCGATGGCGAGCGCGGCGGCCGGGATCGCCAGGAGGGCGCAGATGCCCAGCACCATCGCGGCGGTCGCGTGGCCGGAGGTCTGGGGGCCGGTGAGGGCCTGGCCGTCGGGCCCGATGGGCACCCGCGGCGGGGTCGCCAGCACGCGGCTGCCCACCAGGGCGAGGACCATTCCCGCCACGGCCACCCCGAACGCGATCGCGAGGACCCCGCCCGCGCGGCCCAGCGACAGGTCCGCCTCGTCCACGAAGCGCTCCGAGGACCGGCCGATGATGACCATGAGGCCCTCGGTGGTCGCCAGGGCGCACAGCAGCCCCAGGCCCGCGATCTTCGCCCACAGCTGCGGGATCGACAGGGCCGCCGCGAGCAGCAGCACCGCGATGATGAACACGACGATCACGCCGCTCGGCAGCTCGACCGATGTCTCCCCGAGGTCGGGGGCGCTCGCCGGACCGGTGGCGATGACGCCGCCCGGCGCGAACATCGCGATGAGCGCCGAGATGACGCCCAGGCCGAGGCCGGCGGACAGGAGGGGCTGGCGGGTGAGGTGCTCCACGGCGGACGGCATTCAACCATCCCCGCCGGGCGGCCGCATGCGCAGATGTCGCGGACGCAGCCCGGAGGACCCCACCTCCATGATCGCGACCGTGGGCTCCATGGCCTCCGGGTCCAGGCGCTCCCGGAAGCGGCGCACCACGACGTCGGCGACCCCCGCGGCCCCGGGTCGCGGCGGGCGGCCGCCCTCCAGGCTGCCCCACGGGCACACCGCCCCCGGCGACACGAACAGCGTGCCGCCCACACGCTCGGCCAGCGGGATGTGCCAATGCCCGTACACCACGGCGTCCACGGCCCCGAGCCGGCGGTGCAGCCGCCGGTGCAGCCGCGCGTGCCAGTCGTAGGCGCCGAGCGCCGCCTGGCGCACCACGGTGCGCGTGTCCCACGGCCTGCCGAGCCCCCCGTGCACAAGGCCGATGCGCCACCCCGCCACCGACACCACCAGGGCCTCCGGCAGGTGCCCGCAGTCCACGTCGTGGTCGCCGCGCACGGCCTTCACGGGGGCCACCAGCGCCAGGCGGTCCAGCACCCATGCGTGGGACAGGTCGCCCGCGTGGAGGATCAGGTCGCAGCCCTCCAGCACGTGCGGCACCCAGTCCGGCAGCTCGTCCAGGAACTCCCCGACGTGGGTGTCGGCCACCAGCCCCACGCGCACCGTGCGGCCGGAGCGCGTGATCACCGGCGCAGGCGGGCCGTCCGCTCGGCGCGCGCGACGGCGAGGTCCACCAGGCGCGTCACCAGCTCGGAGTAGCCGATCCCCGCGGCGCCCATCAGCGACGGGTAGGCGCTGGTGGGGGTGAAGCCCGGGATGGTGTTGAGCTCCGACACCAGCACCTCCCCGGCGTCGGTCACGAAGAAGTCGATGCGGCCCATGCCCTCACATCCCACCGCCCGGTACGCCCGCTCGGCCAGCCCCCGAGCGCGTTCGGCCACCTCGTGCGGCAGGTCGGCGGGCACCCGCAGCTCGGCGCGGCCCGCCTGGTACTTGGTCTCGTAGTCGTACCACTCGGCGTCGTAGCTGATCTGCCCCGGCGGGGACACCACCAGCTCGTGGTCGCCCAGCACGCCCACCTCCACCTCCCGGCCACGCACGCCGCGCTCCACCAGGACCCGCTCGTCGTGCTCCAGGGCCAGGCGGATGGCGTCGTCCAGGCCCTCCGGTCCGATGACGCGGCTGATGCCCACGCTGGAGCCCAGGCGGGCGGGCTTCACGAACACCACGTCGCCCAGGGCGGCGGCGTCGCGACGGATGCGGTCCGGGTCGTCCGCCCAGTCACCCGCGGTCACCACCACGGCGTCGGCGACCGGAATGCCGGACCGCTGCGCCAGGTGCTTGAACAGGGCCTTGTCCATCGCGATGGCCGACGCCGCCACGCCGGCGCCCACGCACGGCAGGCCCGCGATCTCGCACAGGCCCTGCACGGTGCCGTCCTCGCCGAACGGGCCGTGCAGCACCGGGAACACCACGTCCACGGGCTGCGGCGTGCCGCCCTCCAGGGGCACCAGCACGCCGCGGCCGTCGGGGCCGGGGCACAGCGCCACACCGCGGCCGTCGCGGGTCCAGGCGCCCTCCCGGTCGATGAGCACCGCGATGGGATCGTGGCGATCCGGGTCGAGTGCGGCCATGACGCTGCGCGCGGACGACAGGGACACCTCATGTTCACTGCTGCGGCCCCCCATGAGGACCAGGACACGGCGTTTCACGGGCTGGGCACCTGCGGGGAGGGGATGGTCGGGGTGGTGCCGCTGGGCAGCGACGGGTCGGTGTCGGTGGCCGGGCCGAGGCTCACGGTGATCGTGATGGGGGCGCCGGGATCGACGAACGTGTCGGCCGCCGGGGACTGGTCCACGACGGTGCCCTCGGGCGCATCGTCGTTCACTCCCTCGCTCACCACCTCGAAGCCGTTCGCGGTGAGCTTGTCCCGGGCGGTCACGGCATCCAGGTCGATCACGCTGGGCACCTGGATCTGATCCGGCTGCTTCGCCACGACGACGCTCACGCTGGTGCCGCGATCGACGTTGGCGGTGGGCCCCGGGTTCTGGCGGATGATGGTGCCCGCGTCGAAGTCCGAGTTGGGCTCCTCGCTGATGCCGCCCAGGGTGAGCCCGGCGTCATTCAGCAGCTGCCGCGCGGTCTCCAGCGACTTCTGGCGGAGGTCCGGCACCTTCACCTTCTCGGTGCCCTTGCTCACGAAGATCGTGACGGTGCCGCCCTCGGCGAGCTCGTCGCCGGCCGGCGGGTTCTGCCGGATCACGACGTCCTCGGCGACGCTGTCGCTGAACTCCTCCTGCACCTTCACCTTGAAGCCATTGCGGCGCAGGTCCGCGATGGCGTCGGCGCGCTTGAGGTTCACGACGCTGGGCACCGGCTTGGCCGCCGGGCCGCCGCCGATCCGCAGGACGACCGTTTCGCCCTTCTCGACCTCCCTGCCCACCCCGGGGACCGTCTCCACGACGTTCCCGCGCTCCTCCTCGGTGCTCTCCTTCAGCTCCGTGGTGCTCTCCAGGCCCAGGGCCGTCAGCTGCGTCTGGGCCTCGGCGGCGGACAGGCCGATCACGCCGGCCGGGATCGTGACCTTGTCGCCGTCGCCCCCGCCGTTGCCGAACAGGGCGAACGCGGCCACGGCGAGCAGGCCCAGCAGCACGATGAGGGCCACCACCACCGGGGTCGCGCTGCGCCGCCGGGGCGGCGGCTCGTCGGGCGGAACGGGGCGCGGGCCGGGGCGCTGCGGCGGCGGCTGGATGCGGGTGGCCTGGGTGGGGGTCTCCATCACGCGGGTCTGATCGGCCGCGGATCCGCCGAGGGCGCTCATGGGGATCGTCTGGCCGGTGGCGCCCTCCAGGGTGCCCCGCACGTTCATGAGCGCGGCGGTGAACTCCTCCGCGGTGCGGTACCGCTCCGACGGCCGCTTGGCCAGCGACTTCAGGACCACGGCCTCCAGCGGCTGCGGGATGTCCGGCTCGTACACCCGCGGGTCCACCGGCGGCTCGTTGATCTGCTTCATCGCGATCACCACCGGCCGCTCCCCGTCGAACGGCACCCGGCCCGTGAGCATCTCGTACAGGACGATGCCCACCGAGTAGCAGTCGCTGGCGGGGGTCACCTCGCCCCCGCGGGCCTGCTCGGGGGACAGGTACTGGGCGGTGCCGATCACCGACCCGGCCTCCGTCACGTCGGAGTACGCGCCGGCCCGGGCGATGCCGAAGTCCGTGACCTTCAGCGTGCCGTCCGCGGACCGCAGGACGTTCTGGGGCTTCACGTCCCGGTGGATCACGTCGTTGCGGTGCGCCACGGCGAGCGCGGCGAGGATCTGCAGGGCGTTGTCGACGGCCATCAGCGGGTCCATCGGGCCGTCGCGGCGGATGACCTGCTTCAGGTCCGGGCCCGGCAGGTGCTCCATCACGATGAAGTACGTGCCGCCCGCCTCGCCGCGGTCGAACACCTGCACGATGTTCGGGTGGTTGAGCTGCGCGGCGGCCGACGCCTCCCGCCGGAACCGCTCCACGAACGTGGGGTCCGCGGCGTACCGCGCCGACAGCACCTTCACTGCCACGTCGCGGCCCAGCCGCGGGTCGTGGGCCCGGTACACGCGGGCCATCCCGCCCTGCCCGAGCTGCTCGATGATCTCGTACCGCCCGCCGAGGATCTCCCCCGGCCGCAGGTCGTCGACGCTCACGGCGCTCCTCCGATCGCGGCCTTCATCACCTCACGGGCCACCGGTGCGGCGGCCGCGCCGCCGGTCTGGGTGGTCCCCTCGATCACCACGGCCACCGCCACCCGCGGGTCGTCCGCGGGGGCGAAGCCGATGAACCAGGCGTCGTTGATGCCGTCGGTGCTGGTCTCCGCCGTGCCGGTCTTGCCGGCCACGTCCAGGCCCGCCAGCGCCGCCGCCGTGCCCGTGCCCTCGCGCACCACGTTCTTCATCATGTCGCGCACCGCGTTGGCGTTCGCCTGGGACGCGACCTGCGCGAGCTCCTGCGGGCGGGTCTCGCGCACCGCCGAGCCGCCGCGGTCCACGACGCGCTGCATCAGGAAGGGCTTCATGAGCGTGCCGTCGTTCGCGATGCCGGCGGCCACCATGGCCATCTGCAGCGGCGTCACGGCCAGCCGCTCCTGGCCGATGGCGATACGGGCCGCGTCCTCGCCGCGCTCGTCGTTCGCCAGGATCGACCCGTCGTCCCCGAGGCGCCCCGACGGCACCACCTGCCCCTCGGGCAGGTCGATGGGCGGCCGGTCGCCGAACCCGAACGCGTTCATGGTGTTCCCCAGGCGGTCCGCGCCGAGGGTGAGGCCCAGCCGCGCGAAGGTGGTGTTCACCGAGAACGTCAGCGCGCTGGTGAGCGTGTGCTCCCCGAACCGCCGTCCGCCGAAGTTCGTGATGGGGCGGCCGGATGCCTGGATGCTGCCGGTGTCGTCGAACTCGGAGTCCGGCGTGTAGCCCAGGTTCGCCTCCAGGGCGGCGGTGGCGGTGACCACCTTGAACGTGGAGCCCGGCGCATACCGGCCCTGCGTGGCCCGGTTGAACAGCGGGTTGCCCTCGCGGGTGCGGATGGTGGCGAAGTCCTTCGCGACCTCCGACAGGTCGAAACCGGGGGACGACGCCATCGCCAGGACCGCGCCGGTGGCGGGGTCCAGGGCGACCACCGCGCCGCGCTGTCCCAGCAGGCCCTGGTTGGCGGCCCGCTGCGCGGCCGGCCGTAGGGTGGTCTGCACGTTCGCCCCGCGGGCGGTGCGCAGCCGCAGCCGCACCAGGATGGGCTCGGTGCCGTAGTCGCCCTTCAGGAAGTCGTCGTACCGCCGCTCCAGGCCGGTGGTGCCCTGCTGCGGCGACGCGTAGCCGATCACGTGCGGCGCGAGGGCCCCGTCCTCGTACACCCGCCGGTACACCGTCTGGCCGCGTTCCTTGCCGGCCGCGCTGCGCGCCACGACGAGGCCGTTCGCCATGGTGATCCTGCCGCGGTCGACGGTGCGATCGCGCTGGATGGCCTGCGTGTTGTCGGCCCGGTCGTTGAGGTCCGGCGCGGCGACGACCTGCCAGTACCCCACCAGCAGCGCCAGCAGCCCGAAGCCGGCGGCGAGCACCACGTACAGGCGGGAGATCGACCTATTCATCGTCGTCGTCCTCCGGGAACCCGGCGGGGACGGCGCGCTTCCACTCCTGCGCGGCGCGCCGGGCACGGGGCCGGTACGGCCGGCGGGTGCGGTGGCTCACCAGGGCGAGCAGCGCGACGATCGCGAAGTTCGTGACCACGCTGGAGCCGCCGTAGCTCATGAACGGCAGGGTCACGCCGGTCAGCGGGATGAGGCGCACCACGCCGCCGATGATGATGAACGCCTGCAGCCCCACCACGGTGGTGAGGCCCACCGCGAGCAGCTTCGAGAAGCCGTCCGGCGCGGCGGCGGCGATCGTGAAGCCGCGGGCCACCAGCAGCACGAACAGGCACAGCAGCGCCAGCGCGCCGATGAAGCCCAGCTCCGCCGCGACCGCCGTGTAGATGAAGTCGGTGTCCAGCACGGGCACCACCGTGGACCCGTTGGCGCGCACCAGGAAGCCCTGGCCCCAGCCGGGACCCAGGACACCGCCGTCGGCGAGCGCGTACAGGGACTGCACCAGCTGGAACCCGCGGTCCTGGGGGTCGTCGAAGGGGTGCAGCCAGGTGTCCACGCGGTCCTGGATGCGCGGCACCGCCAGCCACACCGCCACCGACCCCACCAGGAAGATCCCCAGGCCCACCCCGGCGT
This sequence comes from Thermoleophilia bacterium, assembly GCA_020848615.1. Lineage (GTDB taxonomy): Bacteria > Actinomycetota > Thermoleophilia > Miltoncostaeales > Miltoncostaeaceae. Next base: position 39,635 of record JADLHW010000135.1, on the reverse strand, counting down.
ACGCGCCGCGGCCGGCGGCGACGTACAGCATCGCCAGGAACACCCCGAAGAACAGCAGCGCCGTCCCGAAGTCGTTCAGCACGACCACCAGCGCCAGGGCGAGGCCCACCAGCAGCCGCAGGGGGCCGAGCACCGCGATGGGTGGCATCGGCACCCCGCCGATGCTGCGTGTGGGCACCGCCAGCAGCTCCCGCTTGTCGCGCAGGTACCCGGCGAGGAACAACACCAGCAGCACCTTCACGATCTCGCCGGGCTGGACCGTCTGGCCGCCGGGCAGCTCGATCCACAGGCGGGCGCCGTTGATCTCGGTGCCGAACACCATCGTCACCAGCAGGAGCACGACGGCGGTGACGCCGAGGATGTACCGGTAGCGCTCCAGGATCCGGTGGTCCGGCAGCAGCACCAGCACGCCCACGAACACGGCCGTCGCCACCGCCAGCCACAGCAGCTGGTCGCGCGCCAGGTCCGGGTTGATGCGGTACAGCGTCACCAGGCCGAGCGCGGAGATGGTCCCCACCAGCGGCAGCAGGTACGGGTCGGCCTCCGGGGCCCGCATGCGCAGGGCGATGTGCATGAGCAGGAACAGGCCGGCGGCGATCACGACCACCGGGACGGGGCCGGCGCGCAGCTCGTCGGCCTCGGCGCTGGCGACGCTGGCGGCACCCACGACGCCCACGATCGCGGCCGGGAGCATGAACGTCAGCTCCCGGCTCCGGGTGGAGAGGGCCATCAGCCGGCGCCGTTCGCGAGGGGACCGAGGCCCGGCACACGCCGGTCGGGCTGCGCGGCCTTCAGGGTGGGCGTGTCGGGGATGCCGTCGCCCCAGATGATGCGCGTGGCGCGCAGGACCGTGGCGCCCTGGCCGCCCACGTCGCCGATGGCGCCGGCCCGTGGCCCGCCGGTGACCTCGGATTCCGGGATGCCGGTGTCCTGCCAGTCGGAGCTGAGGTCCAGGGGGCCGAGGGCCAGGCCCTGCCGCACCCAGAGGGTGCCGCCCGGCCCGGTCTCGATGGCGTATGAGCGGGACACCGCCCAGGCCGCCGCCCCGGCGATGAGCGCCAGCACCACGATCCCGGCCGCCAATGGCGGGCCGACGCGGCGCTTGCGGGCGATGGGCTGCAGCACGCGGGCGGGGCCGGCGGGGGCCGCGCCCTCCGGCTGGGAGGCCCTGAGGCCGCCGATGACGGTGGTGGTGCGGTTCGCGATGGGCTCCCCGTGGCCCAGCACCGGGAACTCAGCGGTGTCGGGCGAGCGGTTGGACGACAGCGGCTCGGCGGCCGGGCCGTGGCCCAGGCGCGCCAGCACGACGGTGACGTTGTCGGACCCGCCGTTGCGGTTGGCGCGCTCCACCAGCGCCTCGGCGGCGGCCTCCAGCGACGCGGCCTCCGTGAGCACCTCGATGATCTCGGCGTCGCCGACCTCGCCGTACAGGCCGTCGCTGCACAGCAGCAGCACGTCCTCGTCCTGAAGGTCCTCGCTCACCCGGTCCACCTGCACGTCGGGTTCCGCGCCCAGTGCGCGGGTGATGACGTTGCGGTGCGGGTGGTGCTCGGCCTCCTCCTCGCTGATGCTGCCGCGGCGCACCAGCTCGGCCACCACGGAGTGGTCCTCGGTGAGCTGCCGGAGCGCGCCGCCGCGCCACAGGTACGCGCGGGAGTCGCCCACGTGCACGATGTCGGCGCGGGCGCCCTCCACGGCCACGGCGGTCATGGTGGTACCCATGCCGGCCTTCCCGGCGTCGCGAGCCGCCATGTCGCGGATCGTGCGGTTGGCCTGCTCGATGGCGCGCTGCACCTCCCGCGCGTCCTGGGGCGCCGTGAGGTTGTCCATCGCGTCGACCGCGATCTGCGCGGCGACCTCGCCGGCCAGCGCACCGCCCATGCCGTCGGCCACGGCCACCAGGCCGGGCGACGCGTAGGACCGGTCCTCGTTGTGGTCGCGGACCCTGCCGGTGTCGGACCGCTCCGCCAGCTCCACGACGCGCAGGGGGTCGTCGGGCATCGCCCTACTCCTCGTAGCGGAGGATCGTCTCGCCCATCCGGAGGGTGTCGCGCACGCGCAGCTGGCTGCTGCCCTCGACGCGGCCGTCGTTCACGAACGTCCCGTTCGTGGAGCCGAGGTCCTCGACGTAGTAGAACGGGCCGCGCTTGAGGATGCGGGCGTGCATGTGGGAGACGAACGAGTCGTCCACGTGGAGCTCGTTGGAGCGGGAACGGCCGATCGTGAGGCCCTGTCCCAGCGGGAACACGGTGCCCACCACCATGCCGGGGCCGTTCTCGACGATGAGGCGTGGCTGGAGGTTGGCCGAGAGGTTGAGGAACGTGCCGTCGTCGCCGCCCTCCCCGGGCAGCACGGCGTGCTCGCCGCCGGGGTCGGTGGAACCGGGCGGCAGGGACTCCACGTGCACGGGTTCCCCGAGGTCCGGGAACGGGTCGGTGGGCATCGGCGGCGCGTCCGGCGCGTCCTCGGCGACCGTCTCGGGCACGACGGCGCCGGGGGCGCCCCAGTCCGGGACGTCGTCATCCCAGCCGGCGGGCACGCCGGCCACGGGGTCCGGATCCGGCAGCACGGGCGTGGGCGTGGGCGGCGAGGCCGGCTCGCTCGGCACCACGATCGCGTGGGCCGCGGTGTCGCGGTCCACGGGATCCTCCAGGGGGGCCGGGGGCGGGGTGGCCCGCGACAGCTGCCGCCCGGAGGACCGCACGACGGCCGCCATGAAGCCGAACAACAGCAGCAGGACCGCCGCCTGGGCGATGAGCAACCCGGTCTCGGTCATGGTGACGGCGCCTCGCGGCGCCTACGACACCTCCACGCGGATCTCGGTGGTCCCGATGGTGATCACGTCCCCGTGCGCCAGCGCGTGGCGCTTCACGAGCTTGCCGTTCACCTCGACGCCGTTGGTGGAGTCGAGGTCGATGAGGAAGTAGTCGTACCCGACGTGCCGGATCTCACAGTGCGCCCGGCTGGCGTTGGGGTCGGGGATCACCACGTCGCGGTCACGGCTGCGGCCGATGCCCGTGATGCGCTTGGTGAGCCGGTACCGGGTGCCGTTCACCACCAGGCTCATGGCCTCCGCGTGCAGCCCCGCGGCGCGGGCGTCCTCGGCGGACATCACCTGCGTGCCGCTCACCCCCGCCAGCGCCGCGTTCGCGGGGGCCGGCGGCGGCGCCGGCCGCGGCGCGGCGGGCTCGGGGGCGGCCAGCGGGTTCGGGACGGGCGGGGCCGCCGGGGCGGGGGAGTCCACCATGCGGCACGCGATGCCGAACTCCCCGGGGCGCAGGTCGCCGTCGGTCTCCAGCAGCACCGTGGGCGGCGCGACCAGCGAGAAGCCGTTCCCGCGGGCGTGGGCCTCCAGGTAGGCGGCGAGCTCCGCCACCAGGGTGGCCTCGTAGCTGGAGAACGCCTCGCGGTCGGCGGAGGCGAGGTACACGGTGTACTCGTTCGGGACGTACACCTTCGCGACCGAAACGGTCTTGTGGTCGTCCATCTCCCGGGCCAGCTTGCGGGCGAGCTCGACGGGTTGCAGCTGGCTGCGGAACGCCCGCCGGAACCCCCGCTCGACCACTGACTCGATGGACTGTTCGATCTTCCGTAGAACGCTCATCAGACGGGTTCGCGCAGCGTAGCGGACGCCGGCTCGCCTCCGAGGCGGCCGAGGGTGCGCCACGGGCGCCACGCCCACAGCACCACCAGCAGGGCACCGGGCAGCACCGCGCCCACGGCCTCCGCCGGCGCGGGGCTCGCCGCGGCGCCGGCCACCAGCAGCGCCGCCGACCACGCCCCGGCCACGACGGCGGCCGGCGGACCGGCCGGGGCACGGGCGATGAGCACCGCCGCAAGCGCCCCGGCCAGCAGGGCGGCGCCCTGCCAGGCGACCCACGGCCCCAGGTCGGCGGTGAGCACGTCGGCGACCCGGAACAGGTTGTCCTCGCCGTCCAGCGCGACCGCGCCGGCCCGAGGCGGGTTGGGGCCCAGCAGCACGCGGGACCCGCCGGCCCACAGCTGCCATGCGACGGTGAGGCCGATGCCGCACGACGCCGCCCAGATGCGCTGCGGCCAGGTGCGCAGGGCCGCCACCCCCGCCAGCGCGAGGGGCAGCAACCCCACCGACGCCGCGATCGGCGCCAGCGCGGGCACGCCCAGCAGCCGCGGCCAGCGGAGCCCGGTGAGGAGCATGAGGATGCCGCCCGCGCCCAGCAGCAGCCCCGCGCCGGCGGAGGTGCCGCCCAGCATCAGGGCCGCCGCCGCCACCGTCACCGCCGCGCTCACCCGCGGCCAGCGCGCCGCCGCCCCGCCCGCCGCCACCGCGGCGGCCATGGTCTCGAGCGGCCCGGCCGCCGACCAGGCGTGCACGGCCAGCCCCGCGAGCAGGGCCCACAGCGCGGCGGGCGCCAGCACGGGCGCCAGGCGGCGCGCGGCGACGCCCCGGCGGGCGGCGGGGGTGAGGCGCACCGAGGCCTCGCGCATCGCCCGCGCCATGTCCGCGGCGGACGGACGCCGGGAGGGATCGGGCTGCAGGCCGCGCTCCACGATCGCCACGGCGCGGCCGGGGAGGTCCGGCCGCAGCCCGGCCAGCGGGGGGATCTCGGCGGCGGCGGCGCGGCGGGCCGCCTCGGCGGGCGAACGGTGGTTCAGCGGGTTCCGCCCGGTGAGCATCTCGTAGAGCACGAGGCTGGCGGCATACACGTCGGTGGCGGGGCTCACCGCCTCCGCGCGCGCCTGCTCGGGCGCCATGTAGGCCACGGTGCCCACCATGCTGCCGACGCGGGTGAGGCCGCGCTCGTCGACCAGCCGCGCCACCCCGAAGTCCGTGAGGCGCGCCCGGCCGCGCGGGTCGAGCAGCACGTTGGCGGGCTTCACGTCCCGGTGCACCACCCCGCGGGAGTGGGCGTGGGCGAGGGCCTCCATCACCTCCGCCATCCGCGCGAAGCACCATCCGTCGGCGGCGCCGCCCTCGGGCAGGGCCTCGCGGAGGCTCGGGCCGTCCACGAGCTCCCACACCAGGTGGACGCACTCGTCGCCCTCGCCCCAGTCGAGGAGCCGCACCACGTTCGGGTGGTCGAGGCGCTGCGCGGCCCGTATCTCCACGCCCACGCGGGCGAGCAGGTCGGGGTCGGCGGGCACCGTCTTCACGGCGACGTCGGCGCCGCCGCGTGCGTCGGACGCCCGGCGCACGCTGGATGTCGCACCGCGACCGAGCAGCGCGCCCAGGCGGTAGCGGCCCATGACGATTGGGGGGCGGGAGGCCATCCCGTCCAGATTCGACCATTCGGCCCGGGACCCTCGCGAGCCCGGGTCCACGGGGCCGGGGAGGCCGCGTGGTAGCCTTCGCGAACCCTGTCCCAAGCAGGATGTCCTGGGCGAGTGGTGGAATTGGTAGACACGCTAGGTTCAGGGTCTAGTGCTCATCGAGCGTGGGGGTTCGAGTCCCCCCTCGCCCACTCAGGACGCCGCTTGAAGATGATCATCACCACTCCGGACCGGACAGGGTCCTCCTAGAGGCCATGGCGGACGACGACCGCTACGGCAACGAGGGCGACACGGGACGCAAGCCCATCCCGCGGCCCGACCGCGAGTTCGAGGACCTCGACGACTCGTTCAGCGAACGCGGCTCCACGTTCTTCCAGGAGTACGCCGAGCAGTACGAGGAGCCGGCCGCCGCGCGGCCCGAGCCGGAGGACTTCGGCTTCGACGACATCGCCGTGGGCGACGACGAGCCCGAGCCGGGCTCCGCACGCGACCGGGCCCGCAGCCGCGCACGCGGCCGGGCGGGTGGCCGCGGCGGCCGCGCCGGTGCGGCGGCGGGACGCCTGAGCGCCCGCGCCCGGGGCAGCGTCGCGCGGACGCGGGGCGGTGGCGGCGGGGGACGTGGCGGCGGCCGCAGGCCCGCCTCGTCGGGCGGCGGGGGCCTGTCGGCCAACAGCCCGCTGGTGCGCATGGGCGGCATCGCCCTGTTCGTCATCCTGCTCGTGGTCGTGCTGGCGTTCGTCATCAAGGACTGCCGCCACGACGCCCTGGTCGACAGCTACAAGCAGTACGTCAACTCGGCCGCGCAGATCAGCGAGGACTCCGCGACCCAGGGCCAGAAGCTCCTGGTCGTCATGCAGAACTCCAAGGGTGAGGACGCCGCGGCCCTGCAGCGGCAGGTGCGGTCGCTCGCCAACCAGGCCGACGAGCTGCGCGACCGCGCGGAGGGCCTCAGCGCGCCGGGCAAGCTCGGCGACGCCGACAACGCGCTGCTGCTGTCACTGCGGTACCGCGCCAACGGCCTGCGGGAGCTGGAGAAGTTCCTGCCGCAGATCATCCAGCAGAGCGACGAGACGGCGGCGGCCCGCACGATCAAGGGCTCGATGCAGCGGTTCCTGGCGTCGGACGTGATCATGCGCGACAGCTTCATCGACCCCACCTCCGCGGCCCTGCGCGACGAGGACATCACGAGCATCCAGGGGCCCGACCGCGCGGCCTCCGCGTTCCTGCGCGGCGCCAACGACCGGTTCGCGTCCGACGCCGGGGCCAAGCAGCTGGTGCAGCCGCTCAAGCGCCAGAAGGGCACCGGCACCGGGAACAACAGCAGCAGTACCGGGAACCTGCGCGGCACCCGCCTGGTGTCGGTCGTCGCCGAGCCGTCGGGCACGCAGCTGTCCACCTCCGGCGCGACGGTCACCCAGTCGTCCGAATTCCAGTGGCGCATCACGATCCTGAACGGCGGCAACTTCGTCGAGTCCGGCATCAAGGTCACCGTCACGCTCACCTACCCGTCCTCGAACACGCCGGTGGACTCCCAGGAGGCGACGATCACGACGATCTCGCCCGACAAGGAGGCCAGCGTGTCCATCCCGGGGCCGCCGCAGGACGCCGTGCAGCTGGGCCAGAAGGGTGAGCTCCAGGTGTCCGTGGCCCCCGTCAAGGGCGAGCAGAACACCGGCAACAACTCCGCCACCTACCCGGTCACCATCACCTTCGGGTAGGCGGGAGTGGAGCCCGCCGTCATCGCAGCGGTCGCGGGGGCCGCGGCGCCGGGGCTCGTCGCCCTGGTCGTCGCGATCGTCCTCGCCGTGCGCCTGCGCCGTCTGCGCGCCGCCCACGCCGTGCTGCTGCCCGACGGCGCGACGGTGCCGCTGGCCGAGCGTCAGGCGGAGCTGCGCGAGGACCTCGGCACGCTCGAGCGCAACCTCGCCGACCTGCGCGCCCTGGTGGACGCCCAGGCCCAGCACACCGCCCGGGAGCTCGGGAAGTCCCTGCGCTTCCAGGGCCTGGTGCGGTACGACGCGTACGGGGACATGGGCGGCAGCCAGTCGTGGTCCATCGCGCTGCTCGACGAGTCGGGCAACGGCACCGTGATCAGCTGCCTGCACGCCCGCGACCACGCCCGCGTGTACCTGAAGGAGGTCGTGGGCGGCCGCTCCGCGCAGCGGCTGTCCCCCGAGGAGCAGCGCGCCATCACGATGGCCACCGGCATCGAGCCCCAGCAGGCGGCGGCATGAGGGTGGGCTACCTGGGTCCGCCCGGGACGTTCTGCGAGGAGGCCCTGCTCACCCTGTTCGCCGGCGCGGAGATCGAGGGCCAGCCCTACCCGTCGGTGGCGGACTGCTTCGAGGCGGTGTCCACGGGCCAGGTGCCGGAGGCCCTGGTGCCCATCGAGAACAGCATCGAGGGGGCGGTGAGCACCACCCTCGACCAGCTGGCCTTCGGGCCCCGGGGGCTGGTGATCCGGGCGGAGGTCGTGTTGCCGGTGCGGCAGCACCTCATCGGCCGCCCCGGGATGGCCCTGGGCGACATCGCGCGCATCGTGAGCCACCCGGTGGTGCCGGCGCAGTGCTCGCGCTTCCTGCGCCGCAACCTTCCCGACGTGGAGTTCGTCGCCGCGAACTCGACCGCCGAGGCGGTGCGCCAGGTGGCCTCCGCCCCGGACGAGTCGTGGGCGGCGATCGGGACGTTGCGCGCCGCGGACATCTACGGCGGGGAGGTCATCGCCGAGGACATCGAGGACAACGACCGCAACAGCACGCGCTTCATCCTCATCGGCACCGAGCCGGTCGCCGCGTCCGGTCCCGGCCGGTACCGCACCTCGATCGTGTGCATGCTCGGCCGCGACCGCCCGGGCGCGCTGCTGTCCATCCTCCAGGAGTTCGCGATGCGGGCCGTGAACCTGTCGCGCCTGGAGAGCCGGCCCACCAAGCAGGGCCTCGGCCGCTACCTGTTCTTCATCGACATCGACGGCAGCATGCAGCGCGACCTGCCCGTGAGCGCCGCCGTCCGGGCGCTTGAGGACCAGAACCTCGCGCGGGTCATCTCGCTGGGGTCCTACCCGGTGGGCGCCCCCGACTGAGCGGGCTACGCTGGAGGGATGCGTGTGGTCGTCCGCAATCCCCCCTCAGGCACCGAGCGCGCCGTGGTGGCGTGGGACGTGGACGCGACGATGTGGGACTTCCACCGCGCGTTCTACGACGCGTGCCGTGAGATCCACGTTCACCTCCCGCAGGCACCGCCCCCGGGGGAGGTCACGTGGCGCTGGGTGTGCGAGCGCATCGGCCACGAGAACGCGGTCGCCGTGCTCCCCAGGGTGCACACCGCCGACTGGATGGTGCGGTACGGGCCGCTGCCGGGAGCGGTGGAGGCCACCCATGCGGTGCGCGCGGCGGGGGCGCGGGTGGTGGTGATGACCCACCGGCCGCCCGACACCGCGGCCGACACCGAGCGGTTCCTCGACGAGGCCGGGTTCCACTGGGATGAGCTGCGCGTGGGGGCGGACTGCAAGGTCGCCGCCTGCGGCGCCCTGGGGGCCACGGTGATCGTGGACGACATGCCGTCCACGCTCGAGCTCGCGGTCGCAAGGGGCCTGGAGGCCCTCACCATCGCCTGGCCGCACAACGCCGAGATCCGGGCGGACGGCGCGGTGCTGCACGCCCCGGACTACGCCGGGCTGCTGCCCCAGATCCTGGCGGCGGTGGAACGGGCCGCCCGGACCCGGGCCGCCGGGTAGGCCGCGTCGGTCACCCCGGACGCCGGGAGGAGCCGCCCTCCCTGGGCGACGGGGACCGGGCCTCGAGGCGCCTCGCCTCCACGGTCTGCGCCCAGGCCTCGCCGAGCACCGGCCAGCGGCGCAGGGCGTCGGCATGGCGCAGGAACCACGTGAGCTCGGCCCGCGCGGAGCTCCGGACGGTGTCGAACGTGTGGTGCCCCGGGCCGCCGCTCATGACCACGCACTCTGCGACGCCGGGCGGGCCGCCGTCCAGTGGCACCGCGTGCCGGGTCAGTCGAACCGGCGGTTGAACTCCCGCAGCCAGGCGAGGGCGTCGCCGCCGATGCGGTACACGCCCGGGCCGTTGGCGAGGATGGCCCGCCCCGCGGGGGTGGCCTCCGCCAGCGCCCACTTGCAGCCCATCGCGTCGCCGCATCCGCGCGGCGCGCCCCTCGGCACCGCACCGCCGGTGACCAGGAAGTGCACGCGGGCGGCGTCCCCGCCGTACCGGGCGAACAACCCCAGGAAGCTCGGCGGCACGGCGCGCCACGTGCCGGCGGTGAACGACACCGTCCTGCCACCCACGCCGCTGTACATCTGCAGGTGCACGCCGCCGGCCAGCGCGAGCCCGGGCATCACCCCGCGCCAGGTGGACCAGTGCGGCTTGCCGTCACGGCCCAGGTTGCGGTGCGGACCGCGTCCGGCGGCGATGGCGGTGTGCACCGCGGGGGCGAGGTACACGTGGACGCGGGACGCCCAGGTACCGCCGTACGGCGACGGTGTGTCGAGCAGCCGCATCGCCGCGGTGAAGCGGGCCCCGGGGCTGGACGGGTCGACCGGCGGCAGCGTCATGCCGCGCCTCGGGACCCTCGGGGCGCCGTCGCCGAACCGCCGGCCGATCTCGTCGATGGCGACCATGTGCGACCCGGCGCCGAACGCCCCCGCCGCGACCTCCCGGCGCAGCGCATCCGCCATCGCCCGGGCGGACATGGCCTCCAGGTCCCGGCCGCTCACCTTCCCCACCCGGTAGGGGGCGTTGTCGCCGGGCGCGAGCATCCCGCCGGACCCGGGGTCCTGGCGCAGGGCCCCGCGTTCCGGCGTGAGGCCGCGCCCGGACGGCGGGTCGACGAGCCGCCGCACGACGTCCGTGACGTCGTACACCAGGGTGATGGGGCTCGTGGCCGCCGGGGCCGGGGGAGCGGCCACGGCGAGCACGGCGAGGGCGAGGAGGGCGGCGCGTCGCGTCATCCCCAATTGGATCGGCAGACCCGGCCGGGCACCACACCCCGGCGGTCACCGTGCCGTCACATTGCCGATGCCTTGGGCTTTGCGCCGCTCCTCCGGCTACTATTGGCGCCGAGCGACGCTTGACAACGCGGCACAGGGCGATGCGCATGGCGCAGCAGGTCCTCGTACTCAACGCGACCTATGAACCCATCAACGTCTGCACGTTGCAGCGCGCCGTCGTGCTCGTCCTCAAGCAGAAGGCCGAGGTGCTGGAGCGGGCCGCCCGCCACCTGCGCTCGGCCACCGCGAACTTCGCCTACCCGCTGGTGATCCGCCTGGTGAGCTATGTGCGGGTGCCGCGCAACGAGAAGCGCAAGATCTCCCGCAGGGCCGTGTTCGCCCGCGACGACTACCGCTGCCAGTACTGCGGCGTGTCCTCGCACCTCACCGTGGACCACGTCATCCCGAGGAGCCGCGGCGGGTCGTCCACGTGGGATAACGTGGTCACGTCCTGCGCTCCGTGCAACGTCCGGAAGGCCGACCGCCTGCCGGACGAGGTGGGCATGCACCCCAGGGTCACCCCCAAGGCGCCGCCCCAGGATGTGTTCATCGCCGTCGCCGCCCCGCGCCGTCCCACCAGCTGGGAGCCGTACCTGCGGAGCGCGTGACGGCCACGCCCCGTCCCCTCCCCTCCCCCTCACGCCCAATGGACCTCATCGAACGCCTCCACGCGTCGGCGAACACGAACCCCTACGAGTTCCCGGACCCCATCCCCGCGCTCGGGCTGGTGATCCTCACGTGCATGGATGCCCGCATCGACCCGCACCAGCTGCTCGGCATCGGCTTGGGCGACGCCCACATCCTGCGCAACGCCGGCGGCATGGTCACCGACGACGTCGTGGAGGGCATCGCGATCTCCCAGCGTATGACGGGCACCGAGCGGGTCATGGTGATCCACCACACCAACTGCCTCGCCCATGCGGACCGGGCGCCCGGCTACTCCCCGTTCCAGACGGCGGAGTGGGTGGTGCAGCAGCTGCGCAACGACCCGCGCCTGCCGCACCGCGACCACATCCGCGGCTTCGTCCTCGACACCGGCAACGAGGGCGGCAAGGACGTGCTCAGCGGGATCTGACCGGGTGCCCCGGCGCCGGCCGCAGGGCCGGCACCGGGACGTTCCGGGTCATCCGAGCGACTCGAGCTCCCGCTCGATCGCCGCCAGCTCCTCCGGGGTGCCCTGGACCTTCGGGCCCTTGAACCACTTGCGGGCGGAGATGAGCCACCACCCGCCGGAGAACAGCACCACCACGCCCACCGCCACGGGCGTGTAGTTGAACGTGTCCCTGGTGATGGGGGACACGGTGGGGAGCATGAACAGGATCGTGATGAAGCACACCCACACCACGGCGATCGTGCCGATGGGCCGGCTCCACCTGCCGAGGTGCCACGGGCCGCGGGTGAAGTTGTCGCCCTGCAGGAGCCGCAGGAACGTGGGCAGCACGTACGCGATGTACAGCCCGATGACCGCGATGGAGGTCACGGCGGCGTACGCCGTGACGTTCCACAGGTACGGGGCACCCAGGATGAACGCGCCCACCGCGGCCAGCCAGATGGCGTTGGTGGGGGTGCGGGTGCGGGGGTTGATCTTGTGCCAGAAGTTCGCGGCCGGCAGCGCGCCGTCGCGGGAGAACGCGTAGATCATGCGGGAGTTCGCCGTGATCGACGCGGCGCCGCAGAACAGCTGCGCGCCGATCACGATGAGCAGCAGCAGCTTGCCGCCGGTATCGCCCACCGCGTCGATGAAGATCTGTGCCGGCGGGACGCCGGTCTCGGTGCCGGTGGCGGAGTCGTAGCTCTGGATGGCGAACGTGAGGCCGACGAGCAGCACCCAGCCGGCGATCACCGACACCCACACCGAGCGCACGATGCCCTTGGGGCCGGCGATCTCCGCGTCGTGGGTCTCCTCGGTCATGTGCGCCGAGGCGTCGTAGCCGGTGAGGGTGTACTGGGCGAGCAGCAGGCCCAGCAGGGCGACGTACACCGACGAGCCCCAGCCGGTGTTGTTCACGAACTCGCCGAACACGAACGAGGGGTCCTGGTGGTCGTCGGGGACGATGATGAGGACCGCCACGATCACGGCGACGCCGATGAGGTGCCACCACACGCTGATGTTGTTCAGCATGGCGATGACCTTCACGCCGAAGCTGTTCAGCACCGCCTGGACCACGAGGATGATCCCGAACAGCAGGATCGTGTGCTCCGGGGTCGCCGAGAAGCCCCACTGCAGGTCCAGGAACGCGTTCATGAAGAACGCCGACCCGAACACGATGCCCGCGGTCACCGCGACCTGGCCCAGGAAGTTGAACCAGCCGGTGAACCATGACCACGCCGGGCCGTTGCGCGGCGCGAGCTTCGCGGCCCAGTAGTACAGGCCGCCGGCCGTGGGGTAGCTGGAGCAGACCTCCGCCATGGCGAGGGCGACGAACAGGGTGAGGACGCCGACGATGGGCCATCCCCACACGATCACCGCGGGGCCGCCGGTGTTCAGCCCGAACCCGTAGAGGGTGAGGCAGCCGGACAGGATCGAGATGATCGTGAACGACACCGCGAAGTTCGAGAACCCGCTCATGTGGCGATGCAGTTCCTGGGCGTACCCCAGTTCGTGCAGCCGCTGCTCGTCCTTGGTGCGGTGCAGGTGCGGCATGTGGAGCCGGTGCTGGTGCTCGTGACCCTCCGGGGGTGGGGCGGTCACGTCATCATGGGCCATGCGTGCCTCCTTCGGGGTGGCGGGGGGAGCCGGCTCCGGCCGGCTCGTCGTGCCGGCGGCCATTGCGGCGGGGGCCGCCGGCATCCGGGTCCGGGTCGTTGGGTCCCCGCGCGGCGAGCCGGTCCGCGGCCGCACGCACGAGCGCGTCGAACAGGGCGGGGTCGTCGCCCTCCTCGGGGTGCCACTGCACCGCGACGCAGAACGGCAGCGAGGGGTCCTCGACCGCCTCGATCACGCCGTCCTGCGACCACGCGGTGACCACCAGGCCACGGCCCACGTACTCGACCGCCTGATGGTGGTACGTCGGGACGCCCTCCGCGGACGGCGTCCCCAGGATCCCGGCCAGGAGCGTGCCGGGCACCACCCGCACCGGGTGGGTGCCCATCACGCCGGGCTCGGGGGCGTGGCCGTCGTCGTCCAGCACGTCGGGGAGGTGCTGGATGAGGGTGCCGCCGCGGGCGGTGTTCACGAGCTGCAGCCCGCGGCAAATGCCGAGCACCGGGAGGCCGTCCGCGACGGCGCCGTGCAGCAGCGCGGTCTCCGCGTCGTCCCGATCCGGCTGGGCCGGCTGGGTGTCCGGCCCGGTCTCCCGCCCGTACCGGGCGGGGTCCACGTCCGGGCCGCCGGTGAGCAGCAGCCCGTCGAGGCGGGGCAGGGCCGCCTCGATGACCCCCGGCAGCGGCGGCAGGAGCACCGGCACGCCCCCGGCGTCCGCCACCCGCCGCACGTACGACCACGGCAGGAGGACGGCGTGCTGGTCCCACACCCCCCACCGCGCACGCGCGGAGTAGGCGGTGAGCCCGATGAGCGGCGCCCGGTCGTGTGCGGCGCGGGGGGTCACAGCGGCGTCACGTACGCGCCGGTGAGCCCGCCGTCCACCAGGAAGTTGCTGGCGGTGATGAAGCTCGCGTCGTCGCTGGCGAGGAACGCGACGGCCGCGGCGATCTCGTGGGGTTCCGCGAACCGCCCCATGGGGACGTGCACCAGGCGACGCTCCGCCCGCTCGGGGTCCTTCGCGAACAGCTCCATGAGCAGCGGCGTGGCCACCGGCCCGGGGGACAGGGCGTTCACGCGCACGCCCCGCCGGGCGAACTGCACGCCCAGCTCCCGGGTCATCGCGAGCACCCCGCCCTTGCTGGCGGTGTAGGAGATCTGGCTGGTGGCGGCGCCCACGGTCGCCACGAAGCTCGCCGTGTTGATGATGCTGCCCCTCCCGCGCTCCAGCATGTGGGGCAGGGCGGCCTTGCAGCCCAGGTAGACCGAGGTGAGGTTGACCTCCTGCACCCGCCGCCACGCGTCGAGGCCGGTGTCGAGGATGGAGTCGTCGTCTGGCGGGCTGATCCCGGCGTTGTGGAACGCGACGTCCACGTGCCCGTACGCCCGCACCGTCTGGGCGTACATCCGCTCGTTGTCCTCGGGGCTGGTGACGTCCGCCGGGATGAACATCCCCGCGATCTCGGTGGCGAGGGCCGCGCCGGCCTCGGCGTTGGTGTCCACCACCACCACGGTCGCGCCCTCCGAGGCGAGGCGGCGGGAGGTGGCCGCGCCGATGCCGCTGGCGGCTCCGGTGACGAGGGCGACACGGTCGGCGAAACGCTGCACGGCACTCCTAGGAGGGAGGGGGGCGGCGGGGGGTCAGTCGTCGGTCGCGATGAAGACGTTCTTGGTCTCGGTGTAGGCGGCCAGGGCGTCGGGCCCCAGCTCGCGTCCCAGCCCGGACTGCTTGAACCCGCCGAACGGCGTCGAGTAGCGCACCGAGGAGTGGGAGTTCACCGACAGGTTCCCGGTCTCCACGCCGCGGGCGACGCGGATCGCGCGGCCCACGTCCCGGGTCCAGATGGACCCGGACAGGCCGTACGGGGTGTCGTTGGCCTTCGCGACGGCGTCGGCCTCGTCGTCGAACGGCATCACCGCGACGACGGGGCCGAAGACCTCCTCCCGCCACACGCGGTCGCGGTCGCTGCGCGGCAGCACCACCGTGGGCGGGTACCAGTAGCCGGGGCCGTCCGGAGCGGTGCCGCGGAACGCGACGTCCACGGGCTCGGCGGCGTCCTCCACGAACGACCGCACCGCGGTGCGCTGGCCCGCGGAGATGAGGGGCCCCATCTCGGCCTCCTCGCTGGCCGGATGCATGCACCGCACGCCCTTCACGGCGGGCTCCAGCAGGGCGAGGAACCGGTCGTACGCCGTGCGCTCCACGAGGATGCGGCTGCGCGCGCAGCAGTCCTGGCCGGCGTTGTCGAACACCCCGTACGGCGCGGTGGCCGCCGCCTGCTCCAGGTCGCTGTCGGCGAACACGATGTTCGCGCTCTTGCCGCCCAGCTCGAGGGTGAGGCGCTTGACCTGGCGCATCGCGTCCGCGGCGACGCGGGTGCCCACCTCCGTCGACCCCGTGAACACGATCTTGCGCACCAGGGGGTGGTCGGTGAACCGCTGCCCCACGATGCTGCCCTTGCCGGGCAGCACCTGGAGCACGTCCTCCGGGATGCCGGCCTCCAGCGCCAGCTCCCCGATGCGGATCGCGGTGAGCGGCGTGATCTCCGCGGGCTTCAGCACCACGGTGCACCCGGCGGCGAGCGCGGGGGCGAAGCCCCATCCCGCGATCGGCATGGGGAAGTTCCACGGCACGATGACGCCCACCACCCCCACCGGCTCGCTGAACGTGACGTCCAGGCCGCCGGCCACCGGGATCTGCCGGCCGAACAGCCGCTCGGGCGCCGCCGCGTAGTAGTGCAGGACGTCGCGGACGTTGCCGGCCTCCCAGCGGGCGTTGCCGATCGTGTGCCCGGACCCCCGCACCTCCAGCCGCGCGAGCTCGTCGGTGGCGCCGTCCACGGCGTCGGCGAACCGGCGCAGCAGCCGCCCCCGGTCGGCGGGGGTCACGGCGCGCCACGACGCCAGGGCCGCGTGGGCGCGCTCGATGGCGGCGTCGGCCTGGTCGACGGTGGTCCCCCGGACGCTGGTGAAGGCCTGCTCGGTGGACGGGTCGATGACGTCGTGCATCGTGCTCATGCGGCCCTCCTCATCGCGGCGGCGCGGGTCACAGGCGCTCGAACCCGCGCCGCAGCTCCCAGTCGGTGACCACCGCGTCGTATGCGGCGATCTCCACGTCCGCGGCGTTCACGTAGTGCGCCACCACGTCCTCGCCGAACGCGGCCCGCGCGACCTCCGACGACGCGAACGACTCCCGCGCCTCCCGCAGGGTCACCGGCACGCGGGAGCGGTCCTCCGACAGGTACGCGTTGCCCACGTAGGGGGCCTCCAGCTCCAGGCCCTGCTCGATGCCCCACAGGCCGCCGGCCAGCATGCCGGCGACCGCGATGTAGGGGTTCACGTCACCGCCGGGGGTGCGGTTCTCCACGCGGAGCGACGGGCCGTGGCCCACCACCCGCACCGCGCACGTGCGGTTGTCCTCGCCCCAGGCGATGGTGGTGGGGGCGAAGCTGCCGGACTGGTACCGCTTGTACGAGTTGATGTTCGGCGCGTACAGCAGCGTGAACTCGCGCAGCGTGGCGAGGATGCCCGCCACGAACGACCCGAACACCGCGCTGCGCCCACCGGGCCCGTCGGTGAACACGGTGCTCCCGTCGTCGCCGCGCAGGCTCAGGTGGATGTGGCACGAGTTCCCCTCCCGCTCGTCGTACTTGGCGATGAACGTGAGGGCCTTGCCGTGCTGGGCGGCGATCTCCTTCGCGGCGTTCTTGTAGACCGAGTGCTGGTCGGCGGTGGTGACGACGTCGGCGTACCTGAACGCCACCTCGTGCTGGCCGAAGTTGCACTCGCCCTTCGCGCTCTCCACCACCATGCCGGCCGCGTGCATGTGGTTCCGGATGTCCCGCAGCACGGGCTCCACGCGGGTCGTGCCCAGGATGGAGTAGTCGACGTTGTACCGGTTGCTGGGGGTGAGGTCCCGGTAGCCGCGGTCCCACGCCTCCTCGTAGGTGGTGTCGAAGAGGATGAACTCCAGCTCGGTGCCGGCGAGGGCCGTGAAGCCCATCTCGGCGGCCCGCCGGGCCTGCTCCTTGAGGATCTGCCGGGGCGACTGGCGCACCGGGGCATGGTCGAGCCACAGCAGGTCGCACTGCACCAGGGCGGTGGCCGGCAGCCACGTGGCGAGCCGCAGGGTGGACATGTCGGGCTGCAGCAGGAAGTCGCCGTAGCCGCGCTCCCAGGAGCTCATCTGGTAGCCGCCGACGGTGTTCATGTCGACGTCCACGGCCAGCAGGTAGTTGCAGCCCTCCGCGCCGTGCTGGACGCCCTCCTCCAGGAAGTACCGGCCGTGCAGCCGCTTGCCCTGCAGGCGGCCCTGGACGTCGGTGAACGTGACCAGGACGGTGTCGATGGCGCCCTCCTCGACGGCCGTGGTGAGGGCCTCGAGGGTCAGCGGCGGAGTCGCGGGCAATCAGGTGCTCCTGTTCGCGCGTGCGGTCGGGGGTGGCGGCTCATCCGATGAGCCCGCGCAGCAGGGCGGAGGTGGCGTCGCAGTGCTCCTCCATCACACGCCGGGCCCCGTCGGCGTCGCCGCGCAGGATCGCCTCGACGATGGCGGCGTGCTGCAGGTCGGAGTGCTCGATGTTGGCCTTCAGCACGGGGATCGCGGCCAGCAGCTTCGACACGCGTGCCTGCACCCGCGTCACCGCGTCCAGCAGCAGGGGGGACCCGGCGAGCGCGGCGACGGCCAGGTGCAGGCGCGCGTCGGCGACGCGGCGCGCCGCGTCGTCCTTGGGGGCGACCGCCTCGTCGAGGCTCCGGGTGAGCCACGCCCGGGCCTCCCCGGTGAGGGCCGCGCCGGCGGTGAGGGCCGCGGCCGAGGGCTCCACCACGCGCCGGAACACCAGCACGTCGGCGACCTCCTCGGCGGTGGGCGTGGGGCGGACGCGGCCGACGGGCCCGGACGCGCCCTCGGGGACCGCCTCCCCGGGGTGCACCACCACGGTGCCGCCCGCGCGCCCGCGCGTGGTGGTGACCAGGCCCGCCTGGCGCAACGCCCCGATGGCCTCCCGCAGCGTCGCGCGGCCCACGCCCAGGCGCTCGGCGAGCTCGCGTTCCGGTGGAAGGCGTTCGCCCGGTGCGAACACCCCCACCCGGATGGCATTGGCGAGGTGCTCGACGGTCGACTCGAAGGCGTTCCCGTCACGGATCGGCCGCAGGACGGCGTCCGGCAGCCCTCCATCCCGCCCCGGCAGCGGAACCACCTTGCCCATAGGTGCCATGGCGAACCATTTCCTGCCGGGCTCACCGGTGTCAAGACCCTTGTCCGCATCATGCTTCCCCGGCCCGCGTGCCGCGCCGTCCACTCGGCGCTCGGCCGCGGCCTGAATGGAGTCCGAGCGGTCCATTTCGGTGCGGGAGCGGCGGCGCGTTGACCCGTTCCGGCCGTACCTCGTACCGTGCCGGCACCACCCGGACCGGGGCTACCGATGACCGCGACACTCCCGCAGGACGACGATTCCGGCCTCACCTGGGCGACGGCGGTGGGCATCGCCGGGATGGTGCGCGCCGGGCACGTGAGCGCACGGGAGGTGGCCGCGCACTTCGTCGAGCGGGTCGCACGCCTCGACCCGGGGCTCAACGCCTTCGTCCATCACGATCCCGGCCGTGTGCTGGCGCGGGCCGGGGAGATCGACGCGGTCATCGCGGCCGGCGGGGATCCCGGCCCGCTGGCGGGGGTCCCGTACTCGCTGAAGGAGAGCACCGCCGCGGCGGGTCTTCCCTGCACCGGCGGGCTCAGGCCGCTCGAGGGGACGCTCGCGCCGCGCGATTCGGCGGTGGCCCGCCGGCTGGCGGTCGCCGGCGGGGTGCTGCTCGGCAAGACCAACCTGCCGGAGTCCGGCTACTGGGGCGGCACCGACAACCACCTGTACGGCCCCACCCGGAACCCGTGGGACCCGTCGTGCTCGCCCGGCGGGTCCACCGGCGGCGGCGCCGCGGCGGTCGCCGCCGGGCTGGGGCCGCTGGCCGACGGGAGCGACGGGGCGGGCTCGATCCGCATCCCCGCGGCGATGTGCGGCGTGTTCGGGTTCAAGCCCAGCTCGGGGCGGATCCCGCAGGAGTTCATGCCGGACCGCCACGTCACGTTCATCAGCCACGGGGTGCTGTCCCGGTCCGTGGCGGACGCCGCCCTGATGCTGAGCGTGGAGGCCGGCCCGGACCCCGCGGACCCGCTGAGCCTGCCGTGCGACGGCACGGACTACGCGGGGGCGGCGGTGGCGGGTGATCTGCGGGGGTGGCGGATCGCCTGGTCTCCCGACCTCGGCATCGGCGAGGTCGCCACCGACCCCGAGGTGCTGGCGCTGTGCCGACGGGCCGTGGAGGCCTTCGCCACGTTGGGCGCGACGGTGGTGGAGGCAGCCCCGGACTGGCCGGACCCGGAGCAGGCCATGTGGAGCGGGTGCTGGCTGCCCGCCTACGCCCCCGACCACGGGTACCTGGACTGGGACGCGCTGGAGGGCGAGGTGGACGAGCACCTCGTCGAGATCATCCGGGCCGGCGCCGCCTCGACCGGCATCGCGCGCGCCGACGCGGACCTGGTCCGCGGCCGCGTGTACCGGGCGTTCGCGGCGTTCATGTCGGAGCACGACCTGCTGGTGTGCCCGACGCTGCGGGTCGCGGGGTTCCCCGTCGGGGAGTTCGGGCCACCCGCGCTCGCCGGCGAACCGCTGTCCCGGCGGCTCCTGGGCTGGGTGAACACCTACCCCTTCAACATGACCGGCACCCCCGCCGCGTCGGTGCCCGTGGGCCGCACCTCGGCGGGGCTGCCGGTGGGGCTCCACCTCGCCGGCGGCCACCTGGGCGACGCCGCGGTGCTGCGCGCCGCGGCCGTCTTCGAGTCCGTGCGCCCCTGGGCCAGGGAGCACCCCCCGCACAGCTGAGCCCGCCCGGAGGGCTTGGGCCAACCCATGGACTCCCATTACTCGCGGCGAACCGGCTCGTAACCCACCCGGTGGGAGCCTGCACCCAGTCGCCCGGACGGACCGGGCACCGGACAGGAGGCAGGGGTGATGGGACGCACGACGCGGATGGCGGTTGCACTGGGTGTCGCGACGGCCGTGGCGGTTCCCTCGGTCGCGATGGCCCGCGGCGATGACGACATCCGCCGGGCGGGCACCTGCAGCGCGAGCGCCACGTCGAAGATCGAGCTCGACGACGAGGACGGGCGCATCGAGATGGAGTTCGAGGTCGATCAGAACCGCAACGGCGTGCCGTGGCGGGTCGTGATCACCAGGAACGGCGCCCGGGTGTTCAGCGGCGTCCGCACCACCCGCGCCCCCAGCGGCTCGTTCTCCCTGCGCCGCGTCCTGGCCGACGGCGCGGGCCGCGAGGTGATCCGCGCCCGGGCCACGAGTCCCTCCGGCCAGGTGTGCCGCGCCGCGGCGACCTGGACCCGGTAGTCCCCCGCACCCCCCGAGGCGGCCGCACCCCCGCGGCCGCCCCCCACGAGCAAGGAGCATCGACATGTCCCACGGATCCGATGACCGCCGTCGCCGTCGCCGTCGCCGCCGCCGCGGCGGCGGCCGGGTGATCTCCTCACCCGCCCCGGCGAGCTCCTCGAGCCGCCGTGGCTCGTCCACCTCGACGCGCACCCGCGGGGGCACGTCGACCCGGACCCGGACCGGGCGCTGAGCGCCACGTCCGCATCGGTCACCCGGGACCCCGCTTCGGCGGGGTCCCGGGTGTCATTGCGCCGCGCGTTCGTGGGATCACTCTCCTCGGACGGCGGCGGCGTGGTGGCCGAGGCGCCGCGCGTGCCCCTGCGGGGCATCGCGCGGCGCTTCTGGCCGTACGCGCGCCCGTACCGGCCGCTGCTGGCGCTCACCCTGCTGGCGGTGATGGTCGCCCCGGTTGTGGACGCCGCGCAGATCTGGCTGTTCAAGCTGCTGGTCGACGACGTCGTGATCCCGAGGACCCTGGAGCCCCTGTGGTGGCTGGCCGCCGCCTACCTGGGCCTCACGGTGGCCTCCGGCGTCGTGGGCTACGTGGACGACCTGCTGGGCGACTGGCTCGGCGGGCGGTTCTCACTCGATCTGCGCACCGACCTGTTCCGGCATCTGCAGCGCCAGTCCCCGGCGTTCTTCGAGGGCAGGCGCACCGGCGACCTGGTGGCCCGCCTCACCGGTGACGTGGGGGCGGTGGAGGGGTTCGTGCTCTCCGGCCCCGTGGACGCCGTGGCGAACCTCATGCGCATCCTGCTGTTCGCCGGGCTGCTGGCGTACCTCAACTGGCGCCTGGCGCTGGTGGCCGCGGTGACCGTGCCGTTGTTCGGCTGGGTGGCGCAGTCGTTCTCGGCCCGCATCAGGGCGGCGTCGCGGGAGCGGCGGCGCCGCTCGGGCTCCATGACCGCCCTGGCCGAGGAGGGCCTGTCCGCGGTGGCCCTGGTGCAGGCGGCCCGCCGTGAGGGCGGGGAGGCCGACCGGTTCCACCGCGAGGGCGAGGCGATCCTGCGGGCGCAGCTGTCGGGCACGCGGCTGCGGGCCCTGTACGGCCCTGCGGTCGACCTCATCGAGGTGGCCGGGGCCCTCGCCGTGGTGCTGGTGGGGGTCTGGGAGATGCAGCAGGGCCGGCTCAGCGTGGGCGGCCTGCTGGCGTTCATGACCTACCTCACCCAGCTGTTCGAGCCCGTGCGGAGCATGGGGTCGCTGCTCACCGGGCTGCACTACGCCGCGGCGGGGGCCGAGCGGGTGCTGGAGGTCCTGGACACGCCGCCGGCCGTCACGGACCGCCCGGACGCCCGTCCCATGAGCCGCGCCCGCGGGGTCGTGGATCTGCGCGACGTCACCCTGCGGTACCCGGGTGCCCTGCGGCCGGCGCTGGACGGCGTGTCACTGCGCGTCGACCCGGGCGAGACGGTCGCGCTGGTGGGGGCCTCGGGGTCGGGGAAGTCCACGCTCATGCGCCTGCTGCTGCGCTACATGGACGCCGACCACGGGGCCGTGACCCTGGACGGCACCGACGTGCGGGACCTGCGCCTGCACGACCTGCGGCGCAACGTCGCGCTGGTGGCGCAGGAGACGGTGCTGCTGGACGGCACCGTCGCGCAGAACATCGCGCTCGCCCATCCGAACGCCTCCCGCGAGCGCATCGAGGCCGCGGCCCGCGCGGCGGACGCCCACGGCTTCATCGCGGCGCTGCCGGAGGGGTACGGCACGGCCCTGGGGCAGCGCGGCGCCCGGCTGTCCGGCGGTCAGCGGCAGCGCATCTCCATCGCCCGGGCCCTGGTCGCCGGGGCCCCGGTGCTGGTGCTCGACGAGCCCACCACCGGCCTCGACGCCGCGGCCGCCGCCCGCCTGCGCGCCCCGCTGCGACGCCTGGCGGCGGGACGGGCCGCGATCATCGCCTCCCACGACCTGGAGTGGGTGCGCACCGCGGACCGGATCGTGGTGATGGACGCCGGGCGGATCGTCGAGCAGGGCACGCACGAGGCGCTGCTCGCCCGCGCCGGCCGGTACGCCCACCTGTGGGCGGCCCGTGGGACGGAGGCCGGGTGACGCACCCCGCCCTGCTCGCCGCGGATGCGCCGGACCTCGCCCCCGGCCTGCGCGACCTCGGGCTCCTGCGCCGCGGGGAGGCGCTGGACGTCCACGACGCCTGGCACCGCGACATGGATTGCCGCTGCGTCGTGAAGACCCTCCGCCCCGACCGGGCGGGCGACGCGTCCGCCGCCGACGCGCTGCGCATGGAGGGCGCCCGCCTCATCGCCTTCGCCCACCCGCACCTGGTGCGCGCGTTCGCGCTGGTGGAGGCCGGCCGCCCCATGCTGGTGCTTGAGACCCTGGACGGCAGGACCCTGGACGGGCTCATCGAGGACGAGGACGGCCTGCACCCCGACGACATGCGGGAGCTCGGGTCCCAGCTCGCGTCCGCCCTCGCGTACCTGCATGGCCACGGCGTGCTGCACCTGGATCTCAAGCCGTCGAACATCGTGTGCACGGCTGGCGCCGTCCGGCTCATCGACCTGTCCGTGGCCCGGGCACCCGGCGCGGGCAGGGCGGGGGTCGGCACGGACGGCTACATGGCGCCCGAGCAGGAGCGCGGCGCCGCGGTGAGTGCCGCGACCGACGTGTTCGGGCTCGCCGGGGTGCTCATCGAGGCGTCCACCACCGAACCCCCGCCGGCCGCCGGGGCCGCGCCGGTGTGGCCCCGGCGGCGCAGGCCGCCGCGGCCGGTGCGCGATGCGCTGGCCGCGTGCCGGGCCGCGGACCCCGCGCGGCGACCCGCCCTGGGGGAGCTCACGACGGTGCTGCGTGGCGGCGCCTGAGGATTCCGTCATGATCCCGGCGATGGGGACGGGACGCAGACGGGTCCTGCTCGTGGAGGACGAGACGGGCATCGTGGAGCCGGTGGTGGCGGCGCTGGAGCGCGAGGGCTTCGGGCCGGTCGTGGCGGGCACCCTGGGGGACGCCCGGGCCGCGTTCGAGGCGGAGGCCCCCGACATCGTCCTGCTGGACGTGAACCTGCCGGACGGCTCCGGGTTCGACTTCTGCCGGGAGGTGCGCCGCGCCGGCGACGTGCCGGTGATCATGGTGACCGCCCGCGGCGACGAGATGGACCGCATCGTCGGCCTGGAGATCGGGGCCGACGACTACGTGGTGAAGCCGTTCTCGGCCCGGGAGCTGGTGGCCAGGGTGCGGGCGGTGCTCCGCCGGTTCGAGGCGACCGCCCGCCAGGGCGAACACGCGGCCGGTGCCGGCCCGGCGGAGGTGGGCGGGGTGCGCCTCGACACCGCCCGGCGGCAGGTGACCCTGGACGGCGAACCGGTGGAGCTGTCCCGCAAGGAGTACGAGCTGCTGGCGCTGCTCATGCGGCACGCCGGGGCCGTGGTGACCCGGGAGCAGGCCATCGAGGAGGTGTGGGACACCAACTGGTTCGGGTCGACGAAGACCCTGGACGTCCACATCAGCGGCCTGCGCAAGAAGCTCGGCGACGACCCGGCGGCGCCCGCGTACATCCACACGGCCCGAGGGGTGGGCTTCCGGTTCGCGGGGCCGGACGAGTTCGGGGCGGGGGCCGGGACGCCGTGACCCTGCGCCGGCGCATGGTGCTGGCGTTCGCGTACGTGGTGGTGCTGGTCACCGTCGTGCTGGGCATCCCCCTGCTCGCCAGCGTGTCGGGCCGGGTGGACGCCGAGGTGCGGGCCGGCGCGTCGGGCGAGGCGCACCTCATCGCGGCGAGCGCCTCGGGCCTGCTCGCGCCCGCCGATCGCGCGGCCCTGCGCGCGAAGCTGCGGTCCACGGCCGCGGACGTGGGCGGCCGGGTGATCGTGGTGGACGCCCGCGGCACGCTGCTCGCCGACTCGGAGGGCCCGGAGCTGGAGGGCGACTCCTACGCGGACCGGCCGGAGATCCTCACGGCCCTGCGGGAGGGGCGGGCGGTGCAGGACACCCGCAGCAGCGACACCCTGGGCGGCGACATCCTGGTGACGGCGGTGCCCCTGGTGGACGGCGGGCGGCGCGTGGGGGCGGTGCGCGTGACCCAGAGCACGGCATCCGTGCGGTCGGAGGTGCGCCGGGACCAGCTGGCCCTGGGGGCGATCGCCGCGTTCGCGCTCACCCTGGGCCTGGTGGTCGCGTGGCTCCTGGCGGGGTCGCTCACCCGCCCGCTCACCCGGCTGGCGCAGGCCGCGCGGCAGGCCGCCGCCGGCGACCTGGGCGTGCGGGTGGAGGAGGAGGGCTCGGCGGAGCAGCGGGACGTCGCCCGGGCGTTCAACGACATGACGGGCCGGCTCAACGCGTCCCTGAACGCGCAGCGGGAGTTCGCCGCGAACGCGTCCCACCAGCTGCGCACGCCGCTCACCGGCCTGCGGCTGCGGGTGGAAGCCGCGGCGCTGCGCGCGGAGGACCCCGCGATGCGGCGTGACCTGGAGCAGGCGGAGGCGGAGGCCGACCGTCTGGGACGGCTGCTGTCGGGGCTGCTCACGCTGGCCCGCGAGGGGGAGGAGCGTCCGCCGCTGCGGGCCCCCACGTCCCTGGCGGACCTGGCGGAGGAGGCCGCGGAGCGCTGGGGGCCCGCCGCCGGCGCGCACGGCACCGCCGTGGTGGCCGACGGGACGGGGCACCCGGTGGTGGCCGCTCCCGCGGAGGACCTGGGGATCGTGGTCGACAACCTCATCGAGAACGCCCTGGTGTACGCGCCGGACCAGTCGGTGATCCGTGTGGGCTGGGGCGTGTCGCGGGGCATGGGGGTGCTCACCGTGCTGGACGAGGGTCCGGGGCTCAGCCCCCAGGACGCGTCCCGCGTGTTCGAGCGGTTCGCCCGGGGGAGCGCGGGACATGGGAAGGCCGGCACGGGCCTGGGCCTGGCGATCGTCCGGACGCTGGCCCGCCGGTGGGACGGCGACGCCACGCTCAAGAACGGCCCGGAGGGCGGGGCGCTGGCGACGGTCACGCTGCCGCTGCACCACCCGGCGGGACCGGCCTTACCGGGAGCTGGAACGGACCTGGGCAACTCGTTACCCGCGGGGTCCTAACGTGCGGGGCATGCGGTTCCCATCACCATTCTCCTGGGCGTTCCTCGCGGTGGCGGGCGTGTTGTGCGCCGTCGCGCTGGGCGCCACCGCGTACTGGGTGGCGGCCGACGAGTCCCCGGGTCTCTCCCAGAACTCGGTGGCGGCGGGCACGCCGCTGGTGCCCCTGGACGAGGACGGCCGGGTGCGGACCGCCACCCCCGCGGCGAGCACCGCCGCCGCCCGGGTCGCCCCGCCCGCGCGCACCGGCCGGGCCGTGTTCGCCGCGGAGTGCGCGGGGTGCCACACCCTCGATGCGGCCGGTGCCCGTGGGACCGTGGGGCCCGACCTGGATTCCCTGGCACCGTCCGTGGCCCGGGTGCGCGCCCAGGTGACGGCCGGGGGCGGCGGGATGCCGGCGTTCGGCGGCGCCCTGTCGTCCGCCGAGATCGGGAACGTGGCGGCCTACGTCGCCCGGATCGCTCGTCCACCGGCCGCGACCACCACCCGTTCGACGCCGGTCACGCCGCCGCCCACGGTCACCGATGACGACGACGGGGACGATGACGGCTCGGGCAGGGGACGGGGCCGCAGCGGGGACGACTCCGACGACGATGATTCCGGGAAGGGCCGCGGCGGCCGGGACGACTAGGCCGGCGGCCGGTGTGCCACCACGTGGCACCACGGCTGCAGCAGCGAACCCCGCAGGCACAGGCGCCCGCTGTCCTCGGTCATGACGGTGTGGGTGCGCAGGTGGTCGAAGTCCTCGGATGCCGGCAGGTCGAAGGGGTGCCGGAACGGGTGGAACTCCACCCATCGCAGGCCCGTGCCCTCCAGCAGCTCGCGCGTCGCCCGGTAGCCGCGCACCATGTGGCGCAGGCCGTCGGGGTGGGCGGGGGTGCGCTCCACGGTCTCGAGCTCCTGGTCGTGCACGTGGAAGTAGTCGAACAGCACGAGCATCCCGCCGGGCTCCAATGACCCCGCCAGCGCGTCGATCGCGGCCCCGAACTCCGCGGCGGGAAGGTGGTGCAGCATCCCGTTCGCGATCACCACGTCCGCCGTCCCGTCCCCGTCCACGACGTCGTGCTCGGGTGCGAGGGCCGCGAGGTGCCGGGCCAGCAGGCCGCCCTCGGGCTCGATGACCCGGATGCGCGCCCGGTTCCCCCGCCCGGAGCGTTCCGCCAGGCGGGCCCGCACCAGGTCGGTAAGCTCCTGGTCGGAGGGCATCACCTGGTCGGGCAGCAGGGCGAGGCGGGCGAGGGCGTCGGACATGCCGGGAGCCTGCGTCACCGTCCCGGCGAAGTCCAGGCCGTCGAACCGGCCGGGACGGGTATCCTGGCCCGAGCGCCCCCGTAGCTCAGGGGATAGAGCACAGGTTTCCTAAACCTGGTGTCGCAGGTTCGATTCCTGCCGGGGGCATAGCGAGATCACGCTCAGACAGCGCGATCTCACGCTGTTCAAGCCGATGCGCCGCGGAGGCGGAGAGGCGTCTGGATACGTCGTGGCGCGCCCGGATAGCCGCTCAGACGTTGCGGGAGACGTTGCGGGAGATAGTGGCGGGGGAGCAGCCCGCGACGCCGGACCCCTCGGACGGTCACGGCACTGGCCCGGACGCCGCACCTCCGCCTTTGCAAGGCGGAGGTCGTCGGTTCGATCCCGTCATCCTCCACTGGTTCGAAGGCTCGAGACCATCAGCGGGAAGAGGGATCCGGGGGCGGTTGGCGCCACGGACCCCAGGTGACACGAGGTGCCAGAAAGCGCCTCGAAACGCCACGATTGGTCACGTATTGGTCACGCCGGAGGCCCTCAGAGCCTCGTTGATCTTCCGTGTGACCGCCGCCCTGGTGACCAGCCGGGAGGGCGGCAGTCGTCGGCGGCGGAGCGTCGCTCGGGCCCGCGGCCCACCGGGCCATCGTGGCCTCGGGATCGCGCATTCGCGCCTCCGGCCCTAGAAACGACACGACCCGGGGTGCCAGCCCCGGGTCGGGTTCCAACGAGAGAACAATCTGTGCGCCAAGGCTACTCCGGCCGCCGGCCGTGCTCCAGCACGCCGGTCGGCCCCGTCGATGAGGTGAGGGCTACGTGACCGACCGCGGCTACGCCGCCGAGGTCGAGGTCCTCGCCAGCGAGCGCTTTGCCGCGGTCGGTGGCGCGCTTCTCGCCGCTCTGGCCGAGTCGGGCCTGAGCGCCCGCCGGTGCGCGAATGTGCTCAGCTGGTTCGTCGTCGCGCAGCTCGCCCTCGGCCCCTGGCGCTCCCGCGGCGAGGTACGCCCCGCCGCGCTCGCCGCGCGCATGGGCGTCTCTCGGTGGACAGAGTGGCGCGCCCGGCGTGACGCCGTGACCGCCGGCGTCATCCGCGACTGGACGCTTCCCGATCCTGAGGCGCGCGGCTACGGCCGCGGCGCCGTACGGGTCGTCGAGCTCGGCTTCGTCCGCACGCGCGCCGTCACCCAGAAGGTGGCCGCCTTCAAGGAGGAGCGGGCCACCCGCGCGGAGCGCCGCCGTATGGAAAGGGCGCGCGCGAAGGTTCCGCGCCAGGCCGACCGGGTGGTGTCGACCTCCCACGTGGGGCGCGCCGACGAGGTTTCGACGGCTCCCCTGACCTCAGGGGACCTAACGGGACCCGCGGCCGGGCAGCTCTGGTCGATGCTGCAGCGAGTCCAGGCGCGAGCCGGCCGCGCCGGCCCGGACCCGCCCGCCCCGTCCGGGTAGGGCTCCAGCATCCACTAGACAACGCTCGCGCAGAGCCACTGAGCGGTCGGTGGGTCTGCCGCACCGTCGAGTGGCGATCCGCTCGCCCAGCGAGGCGTTGGACCTGCTTCGGGGTGGTGGCACCGCTGGCGCACGAGCCGTCGGGGCGAGGCTGTCGCATCCGTCGACGGCTGCATCTGCAACAGTCGCTGCAGCGACGCCGTTACTGGTGCCGCCCCCGCTAGGTGGTCTCGCGAGACGGGGCTTCAGGAAGGCGATCAGGCTTCCTCCAGAGGCTCCCAAGGAGCCCATTAAAGAGCGCGCGCCCGCCCGGTCGGCAGAGGGCCCGTCCGGCCGCGCCAGATCGGGGCAAGCCCCGAGGCGACGGTGCTCTCGAACGGCGCTTCGTCTACCAGGCGACCGTCGGCGTTTCGACAGTGACGGGACAACCGACGGCAGCGTCTTCCTGCCGTGGTCGGGCCCGGCAAGCCGGAGCGGGATCTAGGGAGCGCGGAGTGCCTAGCGTCCGTCGTGGGTTCCATACTCCCGGTCTGTGACCGGAAACTTGTCCAAGCACGCGAGGCTCTTCGACGACAACCCCGCATCGATCGACCTCCTGGGCTTCGACGCGGTAGTCGCTCCAGTGGTCGAGATCCTCCAGACGAAGGGTCTCGACCCGATCGCGATCGGCGTCCACGCGGCGTGGGGAGGCGGGAAGTCGACCGTCCTCGAGCTTCTTGACGACCGCCTCAACCGTCACGACCGGTACATCGTGGTCAGGGTGAATCCCTGGGAGTTCGAGGACAGCGCTGACGTCAAAGGCGCGCTGATCGATGCGGTCCTGGCAAGCCTGCGGACCAAGCTCAGCGAGGATCAGGGAGCTTTCAACGAGGCCCTCAAGGGCGTCGCTGGCCTGCTGAGGAGGGTGAGCTGGGCCCGCGCAGGCCAGGTTCTGTTGCGCAGTGCGGTCACCATGACCCCCGACCTTGGCGCCCTTGCCGATGCGCTCACGCCGACCGAGGAACAGCCGCTCACGCTGGCCGGCTTCCGGGGTGAGTTCGCTGGTTTTCTCGCCCAGCTGGCCGGGATCGACAGGGTCGTGGTCCTCGTCGATGACCTCGACCGGTGTCTTCCTCCCGCAGTCGTCCAGAGTCTCGAGGCGATCAAGCTTTTCTTGTCCGTCGAGAAGATTGCGTTCGTGATCGCCGCCGACCAGGACGCGGTACGGGCCGCGATCTCGTTCCACCTCTCGGGTGGACGGGACCTCGAGAACGTGGCGAGGCACTACCTGGACAAGATCATCCAGATCCCGATCCTGCTGCCCCGCATCCCGGCCCATGACGCCGAGGCATACGTCGCCCTGCTGATCGCGGGCCACGAGCTCGGAGAGCCTGAGATGGAGGCCCTCCGGGTGCACTGCCGAGCCAGGCGAGCGGAGGGCAAGACGCCCCTCGCCGGAGCGGTGGATCTCGGACTTCCGACGGAGGCCGCACGCCTTGCCGCCCAGGTTGTGCACGGCCTGGGTCCCGAGCGCGCCGGGAACCCTCGAGACATCAAGCGGTTTCTGAACCTCTTCGGTGTCCGCCAGAGCATTGCGACCGCCCGCTCGGTCGGCATCGACGCACTCGTCTTGGTGAAGCTCCTGCTGCTCGAGGACCGGCACCGGCCCGCATTCGCGCATCTCGTGAGCCGTGTCCCGGCCGAGCAGGCCAGCCTCATCGAGGCGTGGGAAGCCTGGGGCGCCGACGACGCCGACAAGCCACCGCCTCACATTGATCTCGCCGGGACACACGACTGGGCCCGTCGGGATCCCAGTCTGGTGGGGGTTGAGCTCGCGTCCTATCTGACGCTTGCGGCGTCCCTCGCCGGGGCGACCTCGGTCGTCTCTCTGCCTGCCGAGCTCCTCGAGGCCGTCAATGACCTGTGCTCTTCTGTCACCTCGGTCCGGGAGGCGGCCCAGGGGCGGGTCGGGCAGATCGGTGGCGCAGATCGCCAGCGGCTTACCAGCGAGATCTCCGAGCGTCTGCGCCGCAGTGACGAACCCGCCCCCTTCATCCGTGCCCTCGTGTTTCTCGCCGGGGCCGATCCAATGCTGGTGCCGGAGGCCGAGGAGGCCGTCAGGCGCGTGCCCACGCGCGATCTCACCCCGGCCGCGATGGTGGTGCTCGCCCAGTCCGGTGTCGAGGCGCTCGTCGCCCATGCTCGGTCCCTGCATGAGGATCCGGACCTCTCCGGGCCGGCGAAGGTTGCTCTGACCGACGCACTCGGGCCCTCTTGATGGGCACATCGGGCAGCTATGGCGGAGCGAGCGGGCGCCCCTGGAACGCGGCGGCGGACGCACTGAATGCCTTCCTCGGCGGGGATGGCGAGGCGTCGTCTGCCGACGGAGACGGATCGTCAGCGGACGGGAACGGAGACGGCGCCGGCAACGACCAGGGGAGCGGGCGGAACCCGCCCGCCAGGCCGAGCCCCGACCAGTTCATCCGTGGAGTCGGGCGCGCACTGCGACGGGGAGATCCGTCGCTCCGCGGAGCCGGGCGAGGCGGAGGCAGTTCGGGTGACGGGGGCGGAGGCGGAGGCCGGCGCGGACGGCGCGAAGTCGGCAGGAGAGCCGCATCGGCCGGACGGGCAATCGCGGGTGCCTACGCCATCCGTAGTGGTGATGCAGCGGCGCTGCGCGATCTTGGGCTCGATCTGGCTGATTTCGGCGGTCTCCGCCCGGTCGAACAGAAGCAGCGGCTGCTTGATGAGTTTCTCGGACGGCCCAACCACCCGGATGATGCAGCCGTCCGGCGCGCGGCTGACGGGTTTCTTGAGCGGATCCTGACGGCCGAGGTTGAGCCAGACCCGGCGGCGGTCGTGCGCGAGTTTGCCGGTGCTCTCATCTTCCAGATGGCCGTCGTGCCACTCACAGAGGGCCTTCAGGAGAAGCGACTCTCGCGTCGTGACGCCGAGCGCGCGGAGAAGGCCCTGAAGGACTGGCTGGACGCACGTCTACCGGGCGTTGACCTCGGGGTGCGCGGCGAGAGCATTGACCTGTCCACTCTGGCGGCGACCACGCAAACACTGACCGCTGTCGCCGTCGACATGATGTGCAAGACCGGCTCATGAGCACGCCCTCGGTCGCGAGCTCGAACGCGGAGGCGCTCTCTGCACTTGAGCGTTTTCTCTCTCGCGTCGGGAAGATCCCGGCGCCAGCGGAGGATCTTGCCCGGATCGCCACCTCTGTCTATGCGATCGACTGCGCCTCTCCGCGGCCGACGACCTTCTCGCGCAGCCTGTCCGTTTCGCTCCAGCTTCGGGAGCCGGCGTCCTGGGACGGGACCGAACGCCTCGACCAGCTCGAGGAGCTGCTGAGCTACCTCACCGGCGACACCTGGGACCTGTACGTGGCGCCGGACGCCGTCGTGCCGTCCGATCCGGCGGTCGAGCTGGAGACGGCGGATGCGGTCGTGTTGCTTAGTGGCGGCCTGGACTCCTTCTGCGGCGCGGTTCTCGAGCTCGGCGGCCGCGAGGCGAGCGAGAGGCTGTTTCTCAGTCACTCGGACAGCAATCCGGTTGCCGCATCCCAGCTAAGGACGCTTCCGTGGCTCAGGTCAAACCTCGCTCCGGATCTGCGACAGCTGACCACCCGGCTCTGGACGACCGGGCGAAGGCCTGAGCCGAGCACGCGGACCCGGTCATTCTTGTTCGTCGGCCTTGCGGTGGCCGTGGCGGCCGGAATCGGGGCGAGGCGGGTGATCGTCCCGGAGAACGGCTTCACCAGCCTCAACCCGCCCCTCAGCCCCAACCGCGGTGGCGCGCTGACCACACGGTCTACCCACCCGTGGACGTTCTGGCGCCTGCGGCAGATCCTGGGCGATCTCGGTATTCCCGTCGCGCTCGAGAACCCCCACGAGTGGCTGACCAAGGGTGAGCTCGTTCGTCTCACGAGGACGCGACGAGGGGGCACCGCGCTAGAGGAGGGGATGGCCGCCACGTTCTCCTGCGCCAAGCTCGGCGGCAACTACTACGGGACCAGCCCGCACATGAACTGCGGTCTCTGTGTCGCGTGCCTTGTCCGCCGCGCCTCTATTGTCATTGACGGACATCCCGACGTGACCGACTACTCGTGCGACCACGCGGTTGGCGATCGCCACGAACGATTGCTCCGCGCCCGGCGCGGAGACATTGCGGCGGTCGCCTGGGCCACCGAGGGCCATATCGTCGAGGCCGACCTCACGGCGACTGCGTCGTTCCCGCCGGGCTTCGACTTCGACGCGGCAGTCGACCTCTGCAACCGCGGCATCGCCGAGCTGGGGGCGGTGCCGCTGCCCGATGTCTAGGCCGGCGCTCGACTGCCACGCCCACCTCGCCCCCGACGTGTCGGCGGAGCAGGTTAGGGGCCTTGGAGGAGCTCTGGTCTTCGCCGTCTCGCGTTCGCTCGCGGAGTCGGCATGGGCCCTGCAGCGTCCCCCGGACCCAACCCTGCTTTGGGGTCTCGGTGTCCACCCGGGATCACGCAAGGCGATCGCTGACTTTGACCCGGAGATCTTCTCCCGCCTCCTGCCTCATTTCGCTCTGGTTGGCGAGATTGGGCTCGATCGGAGGGCCGGCAGACTTGGCGTGCAGCAGTCCATCCTGAGTGAGATCCTCAGCCGGGTGGGTGCGGCGCCGGCCATCTGCTCCCTACACAGCGCCGGCTGTTCCGAAGAGGTCGTGACGCTCCTCCGAAAGAACCCAGTTGCCGCTCCCGTGCTCCACTGGTTCACCGGGGCGAGCGAAACGGTCGCCGAGGCGAAGAACCTCGGCTGCTGGTTCTCCGTTAACTCGGCGATGACGGATGAGCAGCTCGAGCGGATCCCGGTCAGCCGGGCGCTTCCTGAGACCGATTTCCCGGCGGGTCACGCGCGGTTCCCTGGTGACATCGGCGCTCTCGAGAGAAGACTCGGCAGCATCTGGGGCCGTGGCCCGACTGACGTGCGGGACTGCTTCTTCGAGAACCTAGGCGAGCTATCGACAACCGCGTCAGTAGCCGACCTTCTTCCCCTGGGGGTCCGTCAAAGCCTGCCCGTCAGCCCACGCTGTGGCGGCCCACACGAAAGCTGCAGTGAGTTGTCGGGCGGCTGAACTAAGGGGTGGGCGCGGACGACGCGCGGTGCCCGTGCCTAACTCGGTCCGAATGGGATCTACGCTGGCGGAGTGATCGCCCTCAGAGCAATTTTCCACTTCCGCATGCAAGGACTCTGGGTTACGAACGGTGTCCTTGGGCAGATCCGTTGGATCGACTACGAAGAGCTGCGGGTGTGCGTCGTCTTCCCGCCCGGGCCTGAGGGCTACCCGGAGGGCATCGGAGTCGATGACCCGCAGGAGATCCGCTACCTCCCGGCTTCCGAGGCGGCCCTCGGTCCGCCCTATCTTGGAGCGACCCTCGAGGACGCCACCTGCCTGTCGGTTTACAAGCTGCGGATCGTCGTGACGGGGAAAGAGGTGGACGAGGGCACGGCGATCTCGTACCGGGACGATGGCCGCGAGGGCTTCTACCGACGGGCCCGCCGGGTTGCCCAGAAGATCGCGGCCGAGCTCGTCGATCAGATCCGACCCGTCCAAACCTGGATCGGTCGAACTGAAGAGCCGCCGCCGCTCACCGAGGAGATGTGGCTCGAGGACGCGACGACGGGCAGGCGTATATGCGGGCCGATGGTGGAACTCATTCAGCACACACCCCTCGAGTCATGGGCGGCGGCGCCAGAGCATGTGAATCACGCCCTCGATCAGGTGGCCACAGGCGTCAGACCTCCGCTCCCCTTCCGACTCATCGCCGATGCGTACTACCTCGGTGCCGCCGAGCCAGCGCGGGATCTCCGTCATGCGCTTCTCCTCGCAGGCGTCGCCCTTGAGGTGCAGGCCCAGCAAGTCATTGGCACACGACTACCCCGCAGAGGTCGGATGGCTACGCGCAGTCTCCTGGACAAGGGGATGAGAGAAGTCTTCGGCCAGTCCCTCGCCGAGACCGACCCTCGGCTGGCCGAGAAGACGCGTGCGGTCATAGATTTTCGGAATGCCGTGGCGCATGGTGAGGAAGAGCTACCTCAGGCCGGCGTTCGGCCAGGCGAGGCTCTGAAGGCGGCGTACGACGTGATTGTCCTCCTTCAGGAGCTCCATCAAACGGCCAGGCGACCATCGGGCGACCCCGACGTCCTGCGAAGTTGACTTGACCACCGATGGCCGGCGGGCCTCCTGGCTCGGATGCGCCGCCGCGACACCCCGCGGTCGGTCGAGACTCCGACCGGGCCGATCGCGACAATAGAGTGATGGGAACCGCGGCCAGCTTGCTCGAACTCCTTGATCGGCTTCGTCGCGATCCGCGCGGCGAGCAGGCCCTCGCGAGTGGCCTTGGCATCCTCCAGGCCGCAGTGGATGATGGGTTGGTCGGGCAAGGCTCTGAGGCCCGGATCGCGCAGTGGGTGGGAGAGCTTGTCGGGGCCGGCATGCTCGGCTTCCATGCCACGAGCGGTGGTGCACGGCCGCTACCGGTCGGGTCGGTGTGGAACGAGGGTGAGCTCCAGATCCACCACTGGTACTTCGTCACCGATGTCGGCAGCGCGGACGCGGCCGAGACGCGCAGACTTGAATCGAGAGACAGGGCGCTCGTCGCCCTTATCCCGGAGCGGGCGCTGGCTGCGCTGTCTAAGGAAGGCCGTGCCGCCCTCGAGGAGCCGGCGAGCGCGCTTGAGCAGGCCCTGCGAGATGAACGCCACGCTGCAGCGATTGGCTCGGCGAAGGAGCTCCTCGAAGCGGCCTGCCGGGTGATCCTCACGGCTGGGGGCGATGCGCCGACCCCAAGCGAGGGCCTCACTGCGCTCGTCAAAGACGTGATGGGCAATGACCAGCAACCCTCGAAGCGCGTCCAGAGTCTGGCTCGACGACTCGCGAGCGTCGCCGATGCCCTGGCCGTCCTGCGCAACGAGGCCGGCAGCGGTCACGGTCGGGCTCAGCCCTCATCAGCGACCGCGGCAGATGCCGAGCTTGCGAGCGGAGCCGCCATCACTCTCGTGAGGTACCTCTTGACGTTGGACGATCGCGCGCCTCGACCGACTGACCCGTAGGCTCACCGCATCGTCGTACTGCCGCCGATATCTGGCCGTGAGGGCGCGCAGGAGCGCATTGAAACCCTGCTCGGCCGACTGGACCTGGGGACGCCCCAGCAAGTCGGCGTACTGCTGGCGCTCACCGACACGGCGACGCCGAACCGCTACGCAACCCTCCGAGAGGCAGGGCTCCCCATCGCGGCAGGGGCGAGCACAAAGCACCTGCTGGACTACGCGGCCGTCCTCATGGGGGTGACGCGGATTGACCGCGAGCAGCGCGACTACGCGATCCTGCCACTACGGGAGTGCGGGTTGGTCCTTCCCGCTTACGTGTACCCGAGGGGCAAGGGCCCGGACGGAGCGCTTGTCCACCACGGCTCGCACATCGTTCCGAAGTCCGCCAACTCGTGCTATGTGCTTAGCGAGGATGCGGGTGAGCTTCTCGAGGCCCGCTCAGGTGAGTGGTCCGAGCGCCTCGAGAAGTGGCTTCAGGGTGCTCCTGACCGACGGCGGCGGGTACACCAGAGGACTGCCGCAGTCCGCGTCGGAGAGGGCGCCCACTCGGCGTTGATCCGGACTTGCGTCGAGTCTCTGAAGGCCGAGAAGCTCGCCGACTTCGAGCTCGTCTACATCGACGATGCCGACGGTGATCGAGTTTCCGTTGACCGGTTCCCGCGCCTGGCTGAGCTGGGTCTGGAACTTGGCCTCGAGGACCGCTACCCCGATGCGATCCTCGCCCGAGAGAACGACCGCTCCTTATGGCTTGTCGACGCCGTTGTGTCCGACGGGGGGGTCGACCCCATACGGCAGCGGGAGATCACTGCTTGGGCCCGGCGCTGCGGATGGAAGGTTGAGGGCCTCACGACTGCGTACTCCAGCTACAAGCGCTTCGCCGGACGTCAGACACGGATGAAGAATCTTGCGCCCGGCACGAGCGTCTGGATCGGTGAGGACGCCGGGCGTCTGATCCGCGTTGAGGGGCTGATCGGCTAATCGGCTGGTCTACGCGGCGACGGGGAACACCGGCATCAAGAGAGCGCAGTCGGCCTCGGTGATGCCGTACAGGTCGGCCACTGCCAGGTCGAGCGCCCGCCAGAGCTCCTCGTCGAATGCCTCACTGCTGAGCTGGCGGGCAAGGCGTCCAATTTCCTCGAGTGGCGGTCCGAGTGCGATCGGCAGCATCTCGAGCTCGGTCGCCGATACCTGGGTGTTCGCGTTCAGGGCTCGGAAGACGTAGTCGAACAAGCTCGAGTTTAGGAGACCGAGGAGGGCGTCGAGACCGATCTGTGCGTCCTCGTCCGGTCGCAGGACGTTCACGTGGTTCTCGGCGAAATAGCCGGTATGCGCGAGGTCGGTCGGCACGCGACAGGCCACCAATCGCCGACGCTCCTCCTTAGCGGTCATCCGCTTGACGAGAAGAGCGTCGCCCCGGACCAGCAGACCTCGCGTCCTCTCAGTCAACCGAACGTGCGTGGCGGCCCCCCGACGGTTGCCGAGCCCGAGGAAGCGAAAGGCTCGGATTCCATTGCCCCATACGAGCGGGCGCCCCGACTCGGCGGGCCCGTCTCCGATCAGGGAGCGCTCACGATTCCAGACGATCGTCCCGGTGCTGGCCCGAACCCCGAGCTGGGCCAGGGGCGTCCCCCGCTCGCACATGGCGTCAAGAAGGCGATGCGCGAGGGGATCGGCACTGATGAAGAAGGCTCGGTCGAAGGCATCACCGAGCTGAACCGACGCGCGATCGACCACGATGCGCCGCGCCGGGCGGCGGCTCGGGGGACCGGCGTGCTCGGACAGAGTGATGCTGTCGGATCCGCCTGCAACAGTGCGGACTCCCGAGAGGATGACAACCTCCTGCAGCACGCCGTCAAAGAGCCCGCTTCGGCTCGTGAAGGAGTCGAGCTCCTCGATTGTGAGGCGCTCGGTGATGAAGCGACGAAGCTTCCGGAAGTAGAGCCCGCTTGCGAAGGATTTTGGGTTGATGAACGAGAGACGTCCACCATCGCCGAGGAGCTCCAGGCCGACCTGGAGGAAGAGGCCGTAGAGGTTTGGATGTCCGAAGGTGGTCGCCGAGAACCGCTCGCGCTGAACCTCACTGAGGAGTCGGGAGGGGTGCTTGCCGTACGGCGGATTCGCGATCACGACGTCGAAGCCCGCCGACCAGGTCCCCTCCGCGCGTTTGATCGCAGTCACCTCGGCACGCTCGACGGCCTCCAGTGCGTCGCGCTCGAGGCTGTCGGTGACGTACAGGTGAAGCGGGGGTAAGTCGGCTGGCAGGGGGTCGCCCACCAGCCTACGGAGCATGAGAGCACCGATCGTGGCCTCGGCGAGGAGGATGCCCATCGGGTTTATGTCGAGCCCGTGAAGGGACCGCTGGAGGAGTCGGCATGCCTCAGCGCTCTCCGGGCCGGCGGCCTCGAGCATCCGTCGTGCGGCTCCGATCAGAAAGGCCCCGGCGCCGCAGGCCGGATCGATCAGGCGGGTGGTTGTGCAGGGGGCGCCGCCGAAGCCGACGCGATCGAGCATGAACTCGACCAACGACTGCGGGGTGTAGAAGCCGCCGAATCTCCTTCGGACGGGATCTGGAACGGTGAACTGATAGAGCCAGCCGATGAGTTCGACCGGCTCGTATCCGAAGCCCTTCGCTGCTTGGGAGAGCTGCAACAGCTCAGACCTAATCGCCGGCGCCGGCTCGTACCAGCCGAACAGTGGCGATCCGAAAACGTGGGGAAAGACACTGGCCAGGAGCCGCGTGCCGCTGGCGCCGCCGTCAAGGCTCTCGAGCAGAGTCCGCGCAAGTGCGGCGAACGCAACCTCTGAGACGAAGGTCTCGCTGGCCAGGTCGCCGGCCAGCTGGCCGCCGGGGCTCTCGCGCCACGCGGCGGCAGAAATTCGGGCCTCTGCGCTGCTGCTGGCGAGACCGACGTCGGTGTGGAGGTCCTGGAGGGCTTCGCCCATCGCCTCCGTTCCGTTCGCCGTTGCGTGGCTTGCCCTGTAGCGCTCCGGGGCAGCTGCGGGATCGCGGTGCATGCGTGAGGTCTTGCTCAGCACGTCGCGGCGGACGGATGGGGGGCATCGGGCACCCGTCCATCCTATGACGGCCGTCGGTCGGACTCGTCGCGCCGGCGCCCTTTCGGCACACCTTGGTGCACGGTTTTCACTGGTCCGGGACGAAGTTCGGGCGTACCGTCCCTGCCATGACAGCCAGGGCTTCCAGTCACAAGCAGCTCGAGGCGTTGATCAATAGGGCCGCTGCTGCCTTCGACGCCCATCGGATGGCGCGGGAGCACGAAGCTACCCTGCTCGACGATCGAGACCGAGCCATCGCAGATGCAGTCCGCGCTGGTGCTCGACTAGAGGAGATCGCAGAGGCCGCCTCGGTCACGCGCGCGGCCATTTCGCTCGCGGCCCGCAGAACTCTCGCCGCCCGTCCCGGAAGGGGCGGTCCCTACTTGCGTCGCCGGGGCACCGCGCATGCTCTCAACGCTGTCTCGGTGGCCGCGCATGACCTTGCGGAGGCGAGGAAGCAGAGCCGCCAATCGAGGGACCGCCGCGACAAGGCCATCGCCACCGCCGTGACCAGTGGAGCCGGGGTCTCCGAAACCGCGCGCGCCATCGGAATGACTCCTGCGTCCGTCTCCGTCATCGCTCGCTCAGGCACACGAGGAGACGCCACGAATTCGACCAACGGCGCATTTGCATCTCGATAGAGATTGGCGTTACAGCTTTAGAGATGCTTGACAAAAACGGCCCGTCGAATGTAGCGTCGCGGCACCAACCAAAGAGGCCCGGCGGCGCTAGGAACGCCCCGGGCCGTGGCAACCGAAGGGAGACTTCGGATGCGTTTCGACCGTACCAACGGGCGGAGGGCCGCGCTCGCGCGCGCCGCCATGCCCGCACGAGGAAGCGGGGCCACCCATGTCCGCTGACCTCAACACCGTCGGCCTGGTCGGCCGACTGACCCGCGACCCCGAGCTGCGCTACACCGCCGCCGGCGAGGCCGTGTGCGCATTGCGCCTGGCCGTCTCGACCCGCACCCGCGCCGACGAGGGCTGGGAGGATCGGCCGAACTTCTTCGACGTCTCGGTGTGGGGCAAGGGCGGCGAGGCCGCCGCCGAG
The DNA here is from genome assembly GCA_020848615.1 of Thermoleophilia bacterium. Lineage (GTDB taxonomy): Bacteria > Actinomycetota > Thermoleophilia > Miltoncostaeales > Miltoncostaeaceae. The sequence goes on along the minus strand of JADLHW010000135.1, from coordinate 360 downwards.
CACCTGGCCAAGGGACGGCGGATCGGCGTCGCCGGTCGCCTCGCCTGGCGCGAGTGGACGACCGACGACGGCTCACGCCGCGAGGCCGTCCAGATCATGGCGTCATCGGTGCAGTACCTCGACGCACCGACCAAGAGCACGGATCCGACGCCGGTCGGCGCCGCCAACGGGAAGGGGGCCGCCGGTGGCGACGACATCCCCTTCTAGTGTCCCGACCCTCAGCCTCGTGCCCGAGCCCGCAGCCCCCGACGCACCGCGCCTCGACGCGGCCGAGGCGGACCGCCTCTACGCCGAGACGATGGCGGCGGCGCGGCGCGCCGCTCGCGGCGCGGCCGAGCTGGCGCGCGCCGCGGCGGGCGC
>JADLHW010000134.1 GCA_020848615.1 Thermoleophilia bacterium | reverse complement strand
GGCGCGGGGGCGTGGCGCGGGGGCGTGGCGCGGGGGCGTGGCGCGGGGGCGTGGCGCGGGGGCGTGGCGCGGGAGAGGGCCGGCGTCCGGCCTGGCGGTCAGCGACGGGGCGGTCCGCCGCGGTAGAGAGCGGCGGTCGCAGCCGCGATCGGACCCCAGTCCAGCGCTTCGGCGCGCGCCCTGGCAGCAGCGCCCATCGCCGCAAGGTCGCCCGAGAGCGCGGTCCGCAACGCCCCCGACAACGCGTCGGGCGCCGCCGGGTCGTACAGCACGCCGGCCGTCGGCGGAACCGTCTCCGGGAGGCATCCGAGCGCCGGCGCCACCACCGGTCGGCCGAAGCTCAACGCCAGGATGGCGCGTCCGGACGTGAGGATGTCGCGGAACGGCAGCACCACCAGGTCCGCGGCGCGCAGCCAGACCTGGAGCTCGGCGTCCTCGATGAAGCGCAACGCCACCACGATCCGACGATCGATCGCCGCCGCCCCAGCCAGGCGCTCCTCGATGCCGGCACCACGCGGCCTACCCGCGATGAGCAGCCGCGCCGACGGGTCCTCGATCGCCCGAAACGCCGCGACCAGCTCATCGGTGCCCTTGTAGCCGCGAACCGCCCCCAGGAACAGCAGCACCGGACCGTCCGCCGGCAGCCCCAGTCGGACCCGCGCCTCCGCCTTCGCCAGCCCATCCGGATAGGCCCCGACGTACGAGCCGTGCGGCACGACATGCAGCTTCGCCGCCTCCGCTGGCCCCAGCCCGTACGCCGCGATCGCCGCCTCCCGTGCGGCCGAGCAGTGGCAGATCACCGCGTCCGCGAGCCCCACCAGTTCGCGGTGGACCGCCATCTCCGACGGGTGGCGCGACCCGTCGTGGCCGCCCAGATTGTGCATCGTCCAGACGATCCGAACGCCCAGCCGCCGCAACAACCGCAGCTGCGACATGAACCGCCACCGACCGACGCGCGTCGGGCCCGCGGCCCCCTTGAGGTACTCGTGCGTCCAGTGGAGATGCAGCACCCGCGGCCGCCCGGCACGCACCCACGCCAGCAGGATCGGCCATGGCTGCCGCCGACCCGGCCGACCACCGACCGATTCGACCCCCTCCCCGGCGAGCCCGGCCGCGAGCAACCGCTGGTACGGGTTGTTGGCGCTGTAGTCAGGGAGCGAGAGGACCCGCAGCCGAGCCGCGCCCCGACCCGAGCTCACGCCCGTGCCGCCAGCCAATCGGCCACCAACGCCGCGATCCGCTCTCCCGCCCGGCCATCCCAGAGCGGCGGCCCGTCGCCCGGTCGGGCCAGCTCCCCGCGCAGCGCGGCGTCCACGGCAGCGCCCAGCCGATCGGGCTCGACCAGCCGGTTCGTGCCATGGCTGATCGTGATCGGCCGCTCCGTGTTCGGCCGCAGGGTCAGACACGGGATGCCCAGGATCGTCGTCTCCTCCTGGATGCCGCCGCTGTCGGTCACGACGACCGACGAGCCGCGCACGAGCGACAGGAACTCGACATACCCGAGTGGTTCCACGACCTGGAGCTCCGGCACGTCCAGCAGCCCGGCGGCGGTCAAGGTCGCGCGACCGCGGGGATGGAGCGGCAGCACGATCGGCAGCCGCGCCGAGAGCTCATGGAGCGCCGCGACCAGGCGCCCGGCCGCCTGCACCGTGTCCACGTTCGCGGGTCGGTGCAGCGTCGCCACCGCATAGGGCCCCGCCAGGCCCAGGCGCTCGCGCATCGGGTCGGGGTCGAAGCGGGCCAGGTGCGCCAGCAGCGTGTCGATCATCGGGTTGCCCACGAAGTGGCAGCGCTCAAGGTCGACCCCCTCGCGGGCGAGGTTGTCCAACGCCTCGGGGCTGGTCACGAACAGCAGGTCGGACAGGATGTCCGTGACGCGCCGATTGACCTCCTCGGGCATCGTCATGTCGAACGAGCGCAGACCCGCCTCCACGTGCGCCATCGGGATGCCCGTCTTGCTGCACACGAGCGCCGCCGCGAGCGTCGAGTTCACGTCCCCGTACACCATCACGAGCGCGGGACGCGCGGCCGGATCCGCGCTCACCAACGCCCCTTCCAGCGCCGTCAGCAAGGCCGCGGTCTGGCCGGCATGGGACCCCGAACCGACCCCCAGGGAGCTGTCGGGCTGCGGCAGGTCGAGGTCGCGGACGAAGACGTCCGACATCCGCACGTCGTAGTGCTGGCCGGTGTGCACGAGGCGCTGCGGGATGCCCGCCGCGGCCATGGCGCGCATCACCGGGGCGCACTTGATGAAGTTGGGGCGCGCACCGACGATGTGGACGACCGGCGCCGCGGTGGGGGCCGCGGCGGACGCGGGAACGGGCGGATCGGTGGACTCGGTGGGCTGGGGCATGAACCCGAGGATGCCACGCCCGCGCCGGGGGCGTGGGCAGGCCCGTGCGGACGCCGGCAGGGCGGGGCCGCGAACGGTGGCCGCCGACAGGGCGGGGCCGCGAACGGTGGCCGCCGGCCCAGGGGACGGTGGCGACCACCACCCGCGCCGGCCCCGGCCCATCGACGCTGTCGCCCCCGGTGGCGGCCGGCCCAGGGGACGGTGGCGACCACCACGCGCGCCGTTCCCGGCCCACCGACGCGGTCGCCCCCGGCGGTGGCCGGCTCAGGGGACAGTGGCGACCACCACGCGCGCTGGGCCCGACCCATCGAGGCGGTACCCCCCCGTGGCGGCCGGCAACACGACGGTCTCGTACCGTGCCAGGCGCGTCGCACCATGGTCCGTGACGAGGTCCGCGCTTCCGTCGAGCACCGTGACGACGTGCGGCGACGAGCCATCCGTGGCGCCCGACGTGCCGCCGGGCCCGATCAGGACCTGCCGCGCCAGGAAGAACGGGGACGCGGCCACGACCGCGTCCGGAGCGTCGGTGGGGACGTGCCGCCGCAGGCCCCGCAGCGCCGGATCCGCCACGCGGCGCGACTGCTCGACGTGGATCGTCCGGTCGGTGCGGCCCCAGTCCCAGACGCGGTAGGTGATGTCGCACGGCTGCTGGATCTCGTACACGAACGTCCCCGGCCCGATCGCATGGAGCATCCCGGCAGGCACGTCGAGACAGTCGCCGGCCTGGATCGCGATCCGCTCCAGGAGGTCCATCAAGCCGGCCGACCCGATCGCCGCGCGGACCGCCTCCGGGTCGGCGTCGGCGCGCCGGCCCAGCAACAGCTCGGCCTCGGGTGCCGCATCAAGCACCAGCCACGCCTCGGCCTTGCCGATGCCCGGCTCCCCTTCGAGCTCCAGCGCCTGCGCGTCGTCCGGGTGGACCTGGACGCTCAGCCACTCGGCCGCATCGATGAGCTTCACCAGCACCGGGAAACCGCCCCGGCCGTGGATCGCACCGCGTGTGCCGATGAGCGGCTCTCCCAGCTCGGCCGCCAGCTCGCCCAGGGTGCGCCCCGAGAAGGGACCCTCCGCGACTGCCGACCACGGTCCGGCCAGCCACGCCTCGCCGATGCCCTGGTCGGCGGGCGCCAGGCGATCACCCGCCCAGGGGCGGACGCGCAGGTCGGGGGTCATGCGCAGCGGGGTGAGTCGTGGGTCGGTCATGCGTGGCTGCCTCGTGGGTGGGATGCGTCAAGGGTGCCCCATCCGGGCACGAGACGCGCCCGGACGCGGCGATCTCCACCGGGGATGGCCACGGCTGCCTCCGCGCCGGCCGGAACGGGCCGGGGTGCTAGAGTCGCCCATCGATGACACGCGTAGGGATCATCGGCCTGGGCTACGTCGGCCTGCCCCTGGCCGTCGAGTTCGCTCGGGCCGGCGCCCATGTCGTGGGCGTGGACGTGGACCCCCGCAAGAGCGAAGCGATCGCGGCGGGCCGCACGTACATCGAGGACATCTCGGACGCCGAGCTCGCGGAGGCCACCACGACCGGCCGCTTCGTCGCGACCACGGACGCGGCGGCCCTTGACGACCGCGAGGCGATCATCATCTGCCTCCCCACACCCCTCGACGAGCACCGCAACCCGGACCTGTCCTACGTGCTGGCGGGCACGGAGACGGCCGCCGCCCATCTCGCCCCGGGCGCGCTGTTGGTCCTGGAGAGCACCACCTACCCCGGCACGACGCGCGAGATCGTCGCACCCATCCTGGAGCGCACCGGCCGACGCGTCGGCGAGGACGTCTTCCTCGCGTTCTCCCCGGAACGCGTCGACCCCGGCAACCCGACCTACGGCATCCGGAACACGCCCAAGGTCGTGGGCGGCATGACCGCCGAGTGCACCCGCCGCGCCGCCGAGCTCTACGCCGCGGTGTGCGACATGGTCCACGTGGTCTCCACGCCCGAGAGCGCGGAGCTCTCCAAGATCGTCGAGAACACGTTCCGAGCCGTGAACATCGCGCTTGTCAACGAGCTCGCGATGCTCGCCGACCGGATGGGCATCGACATCTGGGAGACGCTCGCGGCGGCGTCCACCAAACCGTTCGGGTTCATGCCGTTCTGGCCGGGCCCGGGCCTGGGCGGCCACTGCATCCCGGTCGACCCGTTCTACCTCACGTGGCGCGCCAAGGCGTTCGACATGAACACGGAGTTCGTGGAGCTGGCGGGCCGCGTCAACACGAACATGCCCTACTACGCGGTCGCCCGGATCGCGCGCGCCCTCAACGAGCAGGGTCGGGCGATGAAGGGCGCGAAGGTGCTGCTGCTGGGCATGGCCTACAAGGCGAACGTGGGCGACCTGCGCGAGAGCCCGTCGCTCAAGCTCGTGGAGCTGCTGCGCAAGGACGGCGCGGAGGTGGAGTATCACGACCCGCACGTGGCGCATGTCAACGGGCTGGAGATGGACTCCGTGCCGCTGACGCCGGAACGCGTCGCCGCGGCCGACTGCGTGGTCATCGCGACGGCCCACCGGGCGGTCGACCTGGGGCCGGTGGTGGCCGGGGCACGCCTCGTGGTGGACCTCCGAAACGCCGTGCGGACCTCGCTCGGCGGCGCTCCGGCAGGCCCGGTTCCGGGCAACGTCGACGTCCTCTGATCGCCGATCGCTGCCCCTCATGAGCCGCCCCAAGGTCTGGATCGACCTCACCAACTC
>JADLHW010000133.1 GCA_020848615.1 Thermoleophilia bacterium | reverse complement strand
CGTCGAAGGGGTTCGCGTCCAGGCCCTTGGGGTCCTCTCCGAACAGTGCGACGCCACCGGCCTTGTCGCGCAGGATGAGCCCGTAGTCCTGGGCGGCGTGGGCGAGCATCGCGACGAACGGGTGCAGGCCGAGGGAATCGACGTCGAGGGTGGGGTCCAGGCGGAAGTGGGAGCCCTCGATGGGGGTCTCCGGGCGCGTGGACCAGCCGTCGGTGCGGGTCGCGGGGGCGGTGAGCCACTCCCGCCGCGGCTCGGGGATCGCCAGGGCGAGGGCATGGTCGATCCGGCCGCGGGCGACGTCCTCGGCGAGGACCGTCCCGGCGATCACCGGAAGGCCCGTCGCGGTCGCGCCGTACGGGGCGGGCAGCGTCCCCGCGCTCGTGGACACATCGGGGATGCGGGCCCCGTGCCGGGCGGTGGGGCCGTCCGCGGTGACCTGCAGATCCCAGAACTCCCACATCGTGTCGGTCGACGGCTGCCACACCACCAGGTGCCGGTCCTCGCCCTCCGCACCGGTCGCGTCCGCGGGCAGCGGCACGGGTCCCCACGAGAACTCGCCGGGCTCGTTGAGGAAGCCGTCGTCGATGTCCCGCACCATCACGGTGGGCTGATCCGCGGGCACCGTATACACGGGGGTGGAGTACGACCCCACGTTGATGGTGGCGCCCGCGGACGCCTGCCGGGCGAGCTCGGCGACCACCACGCCGGAGGTCGCATCCAACTCGGCGTCGGACGGGACGCGGGTGTTCCAGACGCTGTCCGCGGCGACGAAGCTGCCGCGATGCGGGCTGGGCGGGACCTCCCCGCGGTCACCGGGGCGCATGGTGACCACGGCGGCCACCCCCACCAGCCCGATGATCGCGCCGATGACCAGGAGCGTCCTCAGTTGTGCCGCCGGTACACGCTCTTGCTGGGCGGGCCGTCCAGGAACCCCTCCACCGAACCGGCGTCCAGGGCCCGCCGGTACACGGCGAGGGCGGCGGACACCGCTCCGGCGGTGCGATCCAGGTCGGCGTCGGTGTGGGCGTTGCTCACCAGGAACGACGGGGCCAGCACGCCGCGGCGGATGAGCTCCTGCAGGAACAGGGTGCGGTACGCCTGGGAGGGGTTGCCCTCCGGGTCGCGGTTCCCGAACAGCAGGCCCTGCGGCCGGCCGCGCACGTCCACGGCCCCGCCGACCCCCGAGACGTCGATGGCGTCCTGCACGAGGCCGCGGAGCCGCTCACCGGTCGCGGCGAGGCGCTCCACCACGCCCTCCTCACGGTAGATGCGGATCACCTCGCGCATCGCGGCGAGCCCCGGGGACTCCGCCCCGTGGGTGGTGGACAGCAGGAACACCCTGGGCTCGGGCGTGGTGAGGCCCCCCAGGTCCATCAGCGACCGGGGACCGACCATCGCCGAGATCGCGACGCCGTTGCCCATGGCCTTCCCGAAAGTCGACACGTCGGGCGCCACGCCGAACAGCGCCTGCCCGCCGCCCATGTGAAAGCGGAACCCCGTGGTCATCTCATCGAACACCAGCACCGCCCCGTGCCGGGTGCACCGCTCCCGCAGGCCCTCCAGGAACCCCGGCTCGGGGTCGACGTCCGGCCGGCACGGCTCGAGCATGAGGCACGCCACGTCCCCGGGATGACGGTCGAACAGGGCGTCCACCGACGCCAGGTCGTTGAACCGGAACGTGCCGGTGAGCGCCACGTTCTCCGGGGGGATGCCCGCGTCGACGGGGGTGATGCCCATCGCCCAGTCGTCGTAGGAGAAGAACGGGTGGTCGCTGCACAACCCCACGATGCGCCTGCCGGTGGCGGCCCGGGCGAGCTTCACCGCCGCGGTGTTCGCCGTGGACCCGTCCTTCGTGAACTTCACCATCTCCCCGGACGGCACCAGCTCCAGCAGCGCCTCCGCGGCGTCACCCTCCAGCACCGACGGGCGGTTGAAGTTCGTGCCGTCCCGCAGGGCGCGGGACGCGGCCTCCACCACCTCCCGCCGGCCGTGGCCCAGGGTCACGCACCGCTGCCCCAGGGCGTACCCGATGAACCGGTTCCCGTCGGCGTCCCACTCATGGCAGCCCTCGCCCCGGACGATGAGGGGCGGAGCGCACCGCGGATACTGGTCGTCGCCCTTGGCGTAGGTGTGGGAGCCGCCCGGGATGAGGCGATGGGCCCGTTCCTGAAGGGCGCGGGCCGTCGTCGACGGCGTGCCGGGAGCGCATGCAGGATTCACGTATCGGCACCTTTCTGGCCTACGATGGGCGAAGAGTGACAGGAGCGGACAGCGGAGATCCCAGGCCACCCCAGGTCGCCGTCATCACGCCGGTCTACAACGGCGCGGCGCACATCGCGGGATGCGTGGCATCGGTGCGGGCCCAGGACCATCAGGACTGGGTGCACCTGGTCGTGGACAACGCCAGCACCGACGACACCCCGCGCATCGTGGAGGAACTCGCCGCCGCCGACCACCGGGTCCGGTTGGTCCGGTTCGAGGAGCACCTGTCCATGCTCGGCTCATGGAACCGCGCGATGCGCCAGGTCCCGGACGGCGCGGAGTTCGTGAAGCACCTGGGCGCCGACGACCGCATGACGCCCGACTGCCTGGGACGGATGCTGGCGGCCGCCGAGGACCCGCGGGTCGCGATGGTCGCGGCACGCTGGCGGGAGGGCACCGTCGTGGCGCCCACGCGCCCGGTGCCCGACCCGTTCCGCATGTCCGGGCGGGATGCGATGCGCAGTTGGCTGCTGGGCGGCCCCGACACGTTCGGGACGCCGTCGGCGTGCCTGTACCGCACCGCCGCCCTCGACGGCATCGACGCGCTGTACCCGCCGGAGGCCTGGCCGCCGAACCACCCCGACGGGGAGCCGGGACCGTCCACCGACAAGATCGGGTACGCCGACATCCTGGAGCACGGGGGGTTCGTGTTCCTGCCGCAGGTGCTCACGTACGACACCGACAACGCCGGGGCGCAGAGCACCGTCGCCGAGCGGATGCGGCTGCAGGTGCCCGGGGACCTCGACGCCCTGCTCATCGTGGGCCAGCGGTTCCTGGATCCCGATGAGCTGCGCCGGCGGGTGACGTCGGTGACCGCCCGGTACGCCCGCAGCCTCACCAAGGCGGTGGCCCTGGGCCGGCCCCTGCGCGAACCGGCGTTCGCGACACTGCACCACCACCTGCTGGAGCACATCGACGGGCGCCTCAGGGACGAGGGCTTCAGGACGGCACGGGCGTTGCTGGCCGCACATCGGCTGGTGTTCCGCGCGGCGCACGCGCGGGCCGTGCGCCACCCGGCCGGGCACTGAACGGGCTCATCCACGGGACGCAGCCGGCGGTCACGCCGGCCCACAGGAACACCAGCAGGTTCGGCATGGACTGGGCGAGCGGGGCGAACTGGGCGACGGTCGCCCACGCGACGAGGATCGCCAGGTGCGCGGCCTGCCAGTCCGCCATGGGCGCCGGCAGGCGCCGGCGCAGGGGCCCGACGAGGGCGACCGCGGCCCCCAGCACCCACACCGCGAACCCCAGGATCCCCAGCTCGGTGAGGTAGAGCAGCGGGACGTTGTGCACCACCAGGCCCTCGCCCTGCAGCGGGTAGGAGTCGGCCTGCCGGAAGTACTCGGGGCTGTCGGTGGGGTACCGCGACCATCCCAGGCCGAACAGGGGGTGGTCGTCGATGATGCGGGCGCTGGCGGTCACCAGGTTCTGCCGGTCCCACACCGGCGACTGGTCCTCGGCGCGCTGCTGGGCGCTGCCCGCGAACCCGGGCACCATCAGCAGCAGCGCCAGCACCACGGCCACCAGGCCGCCGGCGGCCGGCAGCAGGTACCGGCGCAGGTGCGGGGCGTAGGTGAGGGCCGCGGCACCGCCCAGCACCACCGCGATCCACGCGGACCGCGTGAGGGTGAGGGCCACCCCCACCAGGCACAGCGCGCCGGCCGCGACCGCCGCCTGCCGCCACCGCCCACGGAACTGGCGGACGGCGAGCGCGCACACCACCGCGCACATCACCAGCGCCAGGCCGTTCGCCGACGCCTCCAGGAACGGGCCCCGTGCCCGGTCGAAGTGCAGGCCCACCGCGGGATCCATGATGAACCGCGGGTACACCAGGGCCGTGGGTCCCACCTCCTCGAACACCGCGGTGAGCCCCAGGTAGGCGCCCATCACCACGAGCGTGCGGATGAGCGCCACGCGGGCCGCCAGCGTCCGGAACGCGTACGGCGCCGCGAAGAACGCGAGGAACGGCACCACCCCGAAGCGGTCCATCAGCGAGTAGACCGCGACGCTGCTGGACAGGGTGCCCGCGAGGACGGCGGAGCAGATCGCCCACGCGGAGGTCGCGGCGAGGGCCAGGTGCACGGGCCGCGCCACCAGGCGCACCTCGGGGTCCCGGGACGCCGCCACCAGGGTCGCCGCCACGCCGGCGAGCACCACGAGCCGGTCCACGCCGAACGGGAAGCCCAGCAGCCCCCAGTTCCCCGACAACATCGACAGGGCGACACCGGCGCACAGGACGTGGGCGGGCGTGACGGGCATGCCCCGCACCAGCACCGCCGCCGACACCAGCCCGAGCAGGGCGACCACCGCCACCGCGGTGGACGGCCCCGCCGCCGACAGGGCGGCGCCCGCCGCGAGGGCGGCGACCGAGCCGGCACCGGCCAGCAGGACCGGGCGGGAGGTCAGCGCGCTGCGATCAGGAGCGGCGGGCATGCAGCGGCGTGTACCCCTGCGGTTCGGCGGACGGCCACAGCACCACCAGCATCAGGCCGATGAGCAGGCCGAACAGCAGCCCGAGCACCGCGAGGCGCTGGATGGCGTCGCCGCGGTCGGACCTCGCCGAGCTCGCCGGGTTGACGACCTGCAGGATGCTCGCCGACCCGGTGCCCGCGATGCTCGCCGAGTACTGGTCCCGCAGGGAGTCGGCGCGCAGCGCGGCGCCCGCCGCCCTGCTCTGGGCGTTCACCAGGCGCTGCAGCGACCGGGCATTCGGGCGGCGCACCGCCGCGGCCTCGGCCGCCCGCACGGCCCGCTGCGCCTCCACCCGGTCGCGGGCGGCGAGCAGGAAGGCGCCGTAGATGCGCTCACTGTCGGGGTTGTCGGCGTTCAGCTCCGACACGTAGGTGCGCAGGGCCTGGCCCGTGGCGTTCGCGGTGGCGATCGCCTCGTCGGCCGACGACCCGGTCGCCTCCAGCCGGAACAGCGGGCTCTTGGGGATGGGGGAGCCCGTGATGTGTCCACGGACGTCCTGCGGCTGGGTGTTCAGGAGGCGGGCGGCCTCCCTGGTCACGTCGTCCGCGGTCGCCAGGCGGGAATAGGTGACCGCCAGGTCCTGCACGCCCGCGGCGAACCCCGGCAGCGCCTGCGTCGCGACGCTCACCCGGGCGATCGCCAGCCGCGACTCCGCCGTGTAGGTGGGGGACCGCACCAGGCCGGCCAGCAGCCCCAGGATGAGGCCGATCGCCACCGGCGCCAGGAACAGGGCGGGGCGTTCCCTGATGGCCTCCACCACGCGGCGCCCGCCGCGGGGCTGGGCGCCCAGCACCGTGACCAGGTCGTTCGGGTCGGCGGGGGTCGCGGCCACGGCCGTGCCCGGCGCCGCGGGCGGCTGGGGATCCATGTCGGTGCTCATCGGCGGGTCACCCGGCCCCTTGAGACACGCGGCCCAGGGGCCGAGGAGATCCCAGGGGTGCCGCCGGGACGTGTTGTGTGCGGGGAGTCCAGCATGAGGCTCCGGGAATGCTAGCGTCGCCACCCGGCGGATCCCCAGAACGCGTCCCCCGAGCCCCCGGAGTGCCCCCGTGACCCACCCCCTGCGCGTGCCGCTGATGGGCATGAGCATCGACCCGCTCACCCAGGGGGAGGCGGTGGCGCGCATCGCCGCCGAGCTCGCCGCGGGCCGCGGCGGCGTGGTGATCACGCCGAACCTCGATCACCTGCGCCAGTTCACCCGGGAACGGGCGGTGCGGGAGCTGTACGCCACCGCGGACCTGGTGCTCGCCGACGGCATGCCGTTGGTGTGGGCCTCGCGGATCGCGGGCCGGCCGCTGCCGGAACGGGTGGCGGGGTCGGACCTCATCTGGAGCCTGTCGGAGGCGTGCGCCGCGGCGGGGCGGTCCGTGTACCTGCTGGGCGGCAATCCGGGCGCCGCCGACGACGCCGCGCGGATCCTGGAGGAGCGCTTCCCGGGCCTGCGCGTCGCCGGGACGATGTGCCCGCCCATGGGGTTCGACGCGGACGCGGCACGCATGGATGAGGTGCGCGCCGCCCTGCGCGACGCGTCACCGGACGTGGTGTTCGTGGGCGTGAGCTTCCCGCGGTCCGGCCGGGTGGCGGAGTCGCTGCGCGCCGACCTGCCGGGCGCCTGGTTCCTGGGCCTCGGCATCAGCTTCAGCTTCGTGTCCGGGGAGGTCGCCCGCGCCCCGGGATGGGTGCAGCGCTCCGGCCTGGAATGGGGGTGGCGGCTGCTGCAGGAACCGCGCCGGCTGTTCGTGCGGTACGTGCTCCAGGGCCTGCCGTTCGCCGGGAGGCTCGGGTGCAGCGCCCTCATGTCGCGGGCGCGCCGCTGACGGTCAGCCGCCGGGCGCGACCAGCTGGATGTGCTCCCACGGGAACGTCCGCATGACCTCGCCGATCTCCCCGCCTGCGAGCACGGCGGTGAACGGGTCGGTGCCGGTCACCACCGGGTCGTCGCCGTAGAAGCTCACCGATCCCGACCGGTCGCGCACCACGATGCCGTACCGCTGGGCGGCGACGGCGACCATGCGGGTGAGGCGCGGCAGGCCCAGGGCGTTCACGTCCACCGAGGGGTCCAGCCGGAAGCGGCTGCCCATCACCGGCGCCGAGGCGCGGGTGACGTACCCGTCGGTGCGGGTCGCCGGGGCCACGAACACCGACGCCCGGGTCTCGGGGATCCCGATGGCCAGGGCGTGGTCGATGCTGCCCGCCGCGAGGTCGCGCGCGGTCACGATCCCGGCGGCCACCGCGATGCCGCTCGCCGACGCCCCGTACGGCGCGGGGATCGACCCGTCCGACCGGGAGACCCCCTCGATGCGGGCGCCGTGCAGGGCCTGGGGGCCCGCGGCGGTGCGGCTGAACCGCCAGAACTCCCACATCGTGTCGCTGGACGGCTGCCACACCACCAGGTGGTTGTCGCCGTCCGGATGCGGCGCCGCGGCGACGGCGCCCGGCGGCAGCGGCACGGTGCCCCACCGCCACGGCCCGGGGAGGTTCATCTCCCCGTCGTCGGCGTCCTTCACCGTCACCCGGGCCTGGTCGCCGCCGACGACGTACACCGGCACGCTCCAGCGGTCGGTGTTCATCCACGTCCCGGTCTCGATCGCCTGCCGGCGCAGGTCCGCGGACACCGCGGCGCTGTCCGGGGCCACGGCCGCGCCCTCCACCCGCCGGTTCCACACGCTGCTCGCCGCGAACAGCATGTCGGGGCGGGTCGCCGGCACGGGGCGTGGCGCCGGCGTGGACCCACCGCCACCCGATCCGCCGCCCGAGCCAGGGGTGCCCGGTGACGCCCCGCCGCCGGTGGCGGGCGTCCCGGGGGCCGTGGGCCCGGTGGGCGCGGTCCCCCGCCCCGCCGCGCGGCGCACCAGCACCGTGCGCTCGGCGCGCAGGGCCACGCGGATGACGATCCTGCGGCGCCCGTAGGCCACCACCAGACGATCGCGGGCGGCGTCGCCGGAGAGCACCACCCGGCGGGCACCCGGGCGCAGGCGCACGATGCTCCCGCCGGCGCGCAGCACGAAGCGGCCCCCGGAGGCCGCGCTCACCCGCACGCCGCTCGCGGGGAGGCGCAGCAGGTCGCCGCAGCCCCGGGAGGCGGGCAGCCGCAGCACGGGCCGCGCGGGGGCGGGCACCGCGACGCGGGTGAGCGCCGTGCCCTTGGACGGGGTGCATGCGGGGGCCGCGCCGGCCGCGGGGACGGCGACGAGCCCCGCCACGGCCACGCCGACGGCGAACCTGGGAAAAACGTTCACCCGCGGGACGCTACCCCACCGGACCGCCCGGGGTCAGCCGCGCCGGGTGAGCCGGCGCACCAGCACCCGCAATGGCGCCGCCTCGCGGACGCCGCCGGCGACCGAGCGGGTCTCCGGCATGAGCGTGCGCAGCGCGATGTCGTACAGGCGGTGACGGCGATCCTCGCCGATCGACGGGATCCGGTCGATCAGCCGGAACGCGATCCGCACGCGCCGCGGCGCCAGCGACTCCCGCGCGGTCTGCCGCCGTGCCGCGAACAGGCCCGCGTGCCGCACGCGGAAGTCGCGCATCGTCTGGGCGTGGCGCTCACGGTGCGTCGCCAGGGCACGCGGACGCTCGTGCTGCCGGTACTCCAGGTGCACCCGGCCGATGTGCGTCCCGGTCCACCCCTGGGCGGCGAGCGCCAGCCACAGGTCCCAGTCCTCGTAGCCGGCGGTGGAGGTCCAGCCCCCCACGTCCTTCAGCGCGGTGCGCCGGTACAGGCCCGTCACCGGCACGCGGTTCATGTAGGTGATGAGCCACGGGTCGAGCGACCGCCAGGTGGGGAAGACCCCGTCCATGGCCCCGAACGCCCGGGTGTCGCCCCAGGCCGCCGCGGCGCCGGGCCGCGCGTCGAGGGCGTCCACCAGCGCCCGCAGCACGGCGGGCGCGAGGCGGTCGTCGCTGTCCAGCGGCAGCACGTACGGCGCGGTGGTCTCCGCCAGGCCGGTCATCCGCGCGGCGCTCGCGCCGCCGTTGGCGCGCCGCACCACCCGGACGCCCGTGCCGCGCAGCCGCTCCAGCTCGGCGAGGGTCGCCGGGTCGGTGGACCCGTCGTCCACCACCACCAGCTCGGCGGGTTCGTCCTGCCCCTGCACGGAGGCGACGGCCTCCCCGACGAAGGCGCCGTCGTCCCAGCAGGGGATCACGACGGCCACGCGGGGCTGTGCCTGGCCGGTCAGCGCTCGGGGATGTGGGTCGGCAGGTGCGCCCGCGAACGGGCCCCGGGCGCCGCCACGGCGAGCGCGAGGCCGAGCAGGCAACCGGCGATGAGCCCCACGGCGGCGTACCGCACCAGCGTCCGCCTGCGATCGGACGCCGCCGGCCCCGCGGGGTTGAGGATCTGGATGACGTTCCCGGACGCCGTGCCCGACAGGCTCTGCCGGTACAGGTCGCCAACCGCCTGGGCCCGCAGTTGCGCCGCGTCGACGCGGGCCTGGGCGCGGATCGCCCGGTCGGCGTCCTGGGGGGTGGCGCCGCGGGCGTCGGCCTGGCGGCGGGCGGAGCCCAGCGCGGCGCGGGCGGTGGCGAGCTGGCGGGAGGCAACCTGGTAGTCCTGGAACAGGCGGTCCGCGTCCGGGTTCGTCGCGGTGATGCGCGCCACGTAGGTGCGCAGGGCGTTCGCCGCGGCGTTCGCGGTGACCCGCGCGTCATCGGCGTTCCCCGCCGTCGCGGTGACATCGAACATGGGGGAGTCCGGGAGGGCCGCGGCGGACAGCCGGCCCGACACCGCGTCCTCGGGGACGCTGAGCGTCCGGGCGACCTCCGCAAGCACGCCGCGCGCGCTCACCAGCCGCGCGTAGGCATTCGCGACGTTCGCGACACCGTCCTGGAACCCGGCCTCCGTGCTGCTCGTCGAGTCGATGCGCGCCACCGACATCCGCGTGCTGGCGGTGTACACGGGGGTGCGCAGCAGGCCGGCGACGATCGCCGCGACGATCACCAGCAGCGCCGCGCCGGCGACCAGCCGGGGACGGGCGCGGACGGCTTCGGCGAGTGACCGGCGGACGGGAGGGAGATCCCTCGCCGGTGCGTGTTCCTGGGTGGTCACGGGCGGATCTGCCAGTGTTGGGGGTGGTGGCCGCGAGGATGCTCCCCCCGCTTCAGGGGCGGCGCCCGGCGGCCGATGTGACGGCGGTGCCGTCGAAACCTTCGGCAGGATAACCCCCGTCATGAATGTCGCCTACATCACGAGCCTGTACCCGTCGCTGTCCCACAGCTTCATCCTGAGGGAGGTGCGGGGGCTCCGGGCGAACGGCGTCGAGGTGCTGTCGTTCAGCGTCCGCCGCACCCCCGCCGAGCAGCTCATCGCCCCGGAGGACCGCGAGGAGGCCGCCTCCACCCTGGTGCTGCTGCCCCCCGACCCCAGGCGCTTCGCCGGCGCGGTCGCACGGGCGGCGGCCACCGGCCGCGGACGGTTCGCCCGGGCGGCGCTGGGCGCCGTGCGACGGGGCCTTGCGGTGGGCCCGCGCGCCGCGGTGTGGCAGATGTTCTACGTGGGGGAGGCCGTCCTGGTGTGGGACGAGTGCCGGCGTCGCGGCATCCGGCACGTGCACGCCCACTTCGCGAACGTCGGCGCGGACGTCGCGCAGCTGGCGGCGGCGATCGGCGGGCCCGGGTGGACCTGGAGCTTCACGATGCACGGCCCCACCGAGTTCTTCGACGTGCCCGGGCACCGGCTGGCCGACAAGACCCGTGACGCCCGGTTCGTGTCGTGCATCAGCGACTTCTGCCGCAGCCAGCTCATGAAGCTGGTGGACCGCGAGCACTGGGACAAGCTGCACCTGGTGCGGTGCGGCGTGGACCCGCAGGTGTACGCGCCGCCGCCGCCGCGGGCGGACGACGGCGCCCTGCGCGTGGTGTGCGTGGGCCGGCTGGTTCCCGACAAGGGCCAGTCGCTGCTGGTGGACGCCATCGGGATGCTGCGGCAACGCGGCGTGGACGCCCGCCTGGAGCTGGTGGGGGACGGCCCCGACCGCGCCCACTTGGAGCAGCACGTGCGGGATCTCGGCCTGGGCGACGCCGTCACCCTCGCCGGCGCGGTCGGACAGGACACGATGCGTCACCACTACGCGGCCGCCGACGTCTTCTGCCTGCCGAGCTTCGCGGAGGGCGTCCCCGTGGTGCTCATGGAGGCGATGTCGATGGGCATGCCGGTGGTGACCACCCGCATCGCCGGCATCGGGGAGCTGGTGGAGGACGGCGTGTCCGGCGTGCTGGTGCGCCCGGGGCGCGCCGACCTGCTCGCCGACGCCCTGGAGGGGCTCGCCGATCCCGCGGTGCGGGCCCGCATGGGTGCCGCCGGCCGGGAGATGGTGGTGCGCGAGTTCGACGTCGCGAGGTCCGCCGCCACGCTCGCCGGGATCCTGCGCGACACCGTGGGGTCCGCCGCGTGAAGCGCCTCCCGTGGCTGCTGGGCGCGCCCCTGGTGGCATGGTGGGGCACCTGGCTCGCCACGGCGGTCGCCGGCGCCGGCGCGCTGCGGCGGGCGCGGGCCGCGCGGCCGCCGGCCACCAGCGGCCACGTCGACGTGATCGTCCCGGCACACGACGAGGAACGGAACCTGCCGGTGCTGCTGGGCAGCCTCGGGCTTCCCGACGGCGCCCCCGGCCTGGGCCGCGTGCTGGTCATCGCCGACCACTGCTCCGACGGCACCGCGGACGTCGCCCGCGGCCTCGGGGCCCGGGTGCTGCGCCGGGAGACGGGCCCGCGGGGCAAGCCCGCCGCGCTGCGGGACGGCCTCGCCTGGTACGCCGGGCAGGAGGGCCGCGGCGACGGCCTGCTGTTCGTGGACGCCGACTGCCGGTGCTCGCCGGGCCTCCCCGCCCACGTCGTGGAGGCGCTGCGGCGCGCGCCCGTCGTGCAGACCGCGAACCTGGTGGGCGACGGCGGCGGCGACTCGGCGGCCGGCGGCGTCGCGCTCGGCATGTACCTGCGCAACCTCCTGCGGCCCGCCGGGCTCGCCCGCATGGGCGCCCCCGTGATGCTCAGCGGCACCGGGATGGCGGTGCGCGGCGATCACCTCGACCTCATGAGGTTCGGGGACGAGCAGGCCGAGGACCTCGCGCTGTCCCGCCGGCTCCTCGCCCGCGGCGTGCACGTGGGCTTCGTGCCCGCCGCGCGCGTGAGCTCCGACGCCCCGCCCGACAGCGCGGGGCTCACCTCCCAGCGGGAGCGGTGGGAGGGCGGCAGCCTGCGCGCGATGGCCGGCGTGCCCGGCGTCGCGGTGCGGCTCGCGGCCCGCGGCGACTGGCGCGGCCTCATCGCCCTCACCGACAGCTCCGCCCCGCCTCTGGCGCTCGCGGCGGCCGGGGGGGCGGGGCTCGCCGGCGCGAGCGGCCTGGCGGTGCTGTTCGGCGCCCGGCGGTCGGTGGCGGCACCGGCGGTGCTGGCGGCGGGCCTGCTGGCGGCGTACCTGGGCGTGGGGGCGACCGCCGCCCACGGCCGGTCCGGGGTGCTGCGCCTCGCCGCGCAGGTGCCGGGGTTCCTCGCGTGGAAGCTCGGGGTGTACCGGCGGATGGCGGGTGGCCGGGCGTCCGCCGGCTGGGAGCGGACGCCGCGCGAGGCGCGGTCCACCACCGACGGAGGGTGACGCGGATGCGGGTGCTGGTGACCGGGCACGAGGGGTACATCGGGGCGGTGATGACGGGCGTCCTCGCGGACGCCGGTCACGAGGTGGTGGGTCTCGACAGCGGCCTGTACGCGGGCTGCGACCTGGGGCCCGCGCCGGCGCCGGTCCCGGTGATCGGCCGCGACGTCCGGGACGTCACCGCCGACGACCTGCGGGGCGTCGATGCCGTGGTGCACCTGGCGGCCATCTCGAACGACCCCATCGGGCAGCTCAACCCGGACGTCACGTACGCGATCAACCACCGGGCCTCGGTGCGGCTGGCGGAGCTGGCCCGTGCGGCGGGCGCATCCCGGTTCGTGTTCGCGTCGTCCTGCAGCCTGTACGGCGCGGGCGCGGGGGAGGGCCTGCTGGACGAGCGGGCCGACTTCCTGCCGGTCACCGCCTACGGTGAGAGCAAGGTGCTCGCCGAGCGCGACATCGCGCCGCTCGCGACCGACGACTTCTCGCCCACGTTCATGCGGAACGCCACCGTGTACGGCGCGTCCCCGCGGCTGCGCGGCGACGTGGTGGTGAACAACCTCACGGGCCTGGGCTTCGCCACCGGGAAGGTCGTGCTCAAGAGCGACGGCTCCCCGTGGCGGCCGCTGGTGCACGTGCGCGACGTGTGCCGTGTGGCCGCCGGGATCCTCGCCGCGCCGCGCGACACGATCCACAACCTCGCGGTGAACGTGGGCCGCAGCACCGAGAACCACCGCATCCGCGAGGTCGCCGAGATCGTCCATGACGCGATCCCCGGCAGCGTGCTCACCATCGCCGACGGCGCCGGGCCGGACCTGCGCAACTACCGTGTCGACTGCTCCCTGCTGGAGGAGCTCCTGCCCGATGCGGTGCCGCGGATGACCGTCGCCGACGGCGTCCGGGAGCTGCTGGATGCTTTCACCGCGCACGGCCTCACCGCCGCCCAGCTGGAGGGTGCCCGGTACACCCGCCTCGCCCGGATCTCCGAGCTCGCGGGCGCCGGCCGGCTCGACGACGAGCTGCGCTGGCGTGACGCCTGAGACCCAGGGGTCGGGTGAGCGCATGCTCACCCTCATGCGGGAGACCCTCGACCTGCCCCGCAGCCTCACCGGTGACGGGGTGCGGGACACCCTCGCGGCCATCGCCCGGCTGGTGCCGGTGCGCGTGACCGAGGTGCCGTCCGGCACGCCGGCCGGTGACTGGACCGTGCCGCCCGAGTGGCGGGTCCGTGCCGCCCACGTCACCGGTCCCGGCGGGCGCCGGATCGTCGATGTCGCCGACTCGCCCCTGCACCTGGTGGGGTACAGCACCGCGTTCCGCGGGCGCCTCACCCGCGCCGAGCTCCTCGCGCACGTGCACTCCCTGCCGGACCGCCCCGGGGCCGTGCCGTACCGCACCTCCTACTGGGTGCCGGAATGGGGCTTCTGCATGCGGCACCGGGACGTCGAGGCCCTGCCGGAGGGCGACTACGAGGTGGTCGTCGACACCGAGCACGACCCTGCGGGGTCGATGACGACCGGCGAGATCGTGATCGACGGCACGGGGCCGGAGGAGGTGCTGCTGAGCACCCCCGTGTGCCACCCGGGGCTGGCGAACGACAACCTGTCCGGCGTCGCCCTGCTCGCCGAGCTCGGCCGGGTCCTCGCGCAGCGTCCGGAACCGCCGCGCCGGACGCACCGCATCCTGCTGTCGCCCGGCACCGTGGGGCCCATCGCGTGGCTCGCCGCGAACCGCGACCACCTGGACCGCATCCGCGGCGGCCTCGCGGTGATGTGCGCGGGCGACCCCGGGGCGATCACCTACAAGGCGAGCCGCCGCGGCGACGCCCCCGTCGACCGGGCCGCCGCCCTCGCCCTCCGCCACCGGCCCGAACCGCACGCGCTGCGGGACTTCATCCCCTGGGGCGGCGACGAGCGGCAGTTCTGCTCTCCCGGCTACGACCTGCCGGTCGGTGCGATCTCCCGCACCCCGCCCGGCGAGTACCCGGAGAACCACACCTCCGACGACGACCTCACCCTCGTCACCGCCGCCGCCCTGGAGGGCAGCCTGGGAGCGGTGCTGGACATCCTCGATGTGCTGGAGGGCGACGAGCGGCCCGTGTCCACCAGCCCGTTCGGCGAGCCGCAGCTGGGCCGCCGGGGCCTCACCCGCCGCCGGGGCGGGGAGAAGGGCGGGGACCACGAGATGGCCCTGCTGTGGGTCCTGAACCTCGCCGACGGCCGGCACACCCTCGTGGACTGCGCGGAGCGCTCCGGCCTGTCGTTCCCGGTGATCCGCGACGCGGCCGACGCCCTCCGGGGGGCCGGCCTGCTCACCGCGCGCCGCGACTGACCTCCGGCCCGCCGCGCGGGCCTCCCGGATCCACCGCCGCACCGTCGCCTCCGACGGTCCCCGTGCCGCACCGCCCTCCCGCACCTTCGACCGGATGTCCCGGATGATCTGCGGTCCCCGCCCACCGGCGGCCGCCATCCGCTCCGCCTCCGCCCGCAGCCGGGGCCACGCGTAGCTGCCGGGCAACCCGTCGGCCCGTGGCCTCCCGTCCGCGATCCCCGTGAGCAGCGCCTCCAGCGCCCGTTCCCTGCGCCGGTCAAAGCACCCCGCCGCCCGCCACGCGTGCATCAGGCTCGTCACCACGTCCCGCCCGGCCCGCGCCGTCCAGAACCCCTCCGCCCGGTGCGCCGCGCACAGCCACACGCCCAGGCCGTACCCCAGGTCCACGTGCCGCCGCTCCCCCTCGCCCGCTCCGACGCACAGCAGGCACTGCGGCGTCCCCCCGAGCCGTTCCCCCTTGTACGCGGTCCGCGCCATCGGCCGAGGTTCCCACCCGAACCCGCACCCATGGCGCACGCACCGCACCACCTTCCGCACGTCTCCGTGCCCAACCCCGCGCAATCGCACCGCCCTGACTCTCCGGCGCTCCGTGGATCCAGGGTCGGATGCCCGTCAGGACCCCGGAGTTCCGCGTGCGTTTCCGGATCACTTCCCGGTGCCGACCGTCGCTTGGTGCGGGCCCCTCGAGGGGTGGGTCCGTGTGCCGAGCCTGCTGGTCCGCCCGCGTGCGGGGGGAGTGTGCAATTGCACATGCGCGCGTCCAATTGCACGCTCACGGCCGGCGTGGACGCCGGGTTGGGCGGTCGTCCGCCCTTCCCCAGCGGGTCCTTGCGGACCCGTCGCCGGGCCACGCCTGCTTTGGCTGGGAGCGT
>JADLHW010000132.1 GCA_020848615.1 Thermoleophilia bacterium | reverse complement strand
CGCCAGGCGGGCGTCCGGGCCCGATGCGGCCGCCATCCCCGTCACCAGGCCCGAGTGCAGCGCGCAGATCACCTCGCCACCGGGCGCCAGCACCGCCTCGCGGAACGGGCAGTGCTCGAGCCGCACGTCCAGGATCCCCGACCGGGCCTCCGCCGCGGACGAGACCTCCCGGGGCGCGAACCCCAGCCGGGCCATGCGCGCCTGGATGGCGGAGCGGCCGGGCGGATCGCCGTCCATGAGGGCCGGTCCCTGGGCGCGGCCGAACGCCTCGGCCTGCTCCCCGGTCAGGCCCGCCTCGTGCAGCAGGCCGACCATGAGGCGCACCAGTTCCTGGTGCGCGGCGGCCTGCGGTGCGGTGTCGTCCACCAGGACGTAACGCTCGCTGGGACGCCCCCGCCCCTTCGGCTTCTCCCGCTCGGACGCCACGACGCCGGCGGAGGCGAGGGTGCGCAGGTGCTCGCGCACCACGTTGTGGTGCAGACCCGTGCCGGCCGAGATCTCGGCGGCGCTCAGCCCGTCCGGCGCCTCGGCGAGCAGGAGGGCGATCCGGTGCCGGGACGGGTGGGCCAGGGCCGATGCCTGGGCAACCCCGGCGGGCAGGGGGTCGGCAACCGACTCAATTTTTCCGGTAGCCATAGGACAAATCTACTGGACGGGTCCATCCGCGGCAATTCCCAAGCATAGGGACACCCCCGGGCGACCCTATTTTTCCCTGTCGCGCCAGTGCAAATGTCCCGGCCGGACGCCTCGGGCCTATTTTTCACTGGATTACCCGTTGCAAATGCCGAGGACAGTTTTACCCTGTCTGCACCAGAGAAATTCTTCATCCATGAAAGAGGCCTCAGATGCCCGCCCGCCGCAGGAACCGCACCCTCTCCCTCCTCGTCGCCTCCGCGCTCGCCGCGGGGCTCGGGTCGGCGGCAGTCGCCGTCAGCGGTTGCGGATCCTCAGAGGCGACCGCCGACGCGCAGGCCGCCACGACGCATGAGTCGATGGCCATGACGTCCACCACATCCACCGACCCCGCGGTGGTGAACGCCGAGAAGAACACCCAGGACGCCGCCGCCCCGAAGTACAAGCCGGGCAAGGTCCAGCGCGTCGTCCTCGACATGTTCGAGAAGGACATGGAGATCGCACCCGGGAAGGTCGTGAAGGTCTGGACCTTCGGCAAGAAGGTGCCGGGCCCCGTCATCCGCGTGCGGGTGGGCGACCTCGTGCAGGTCACCATCAACAACAGGGGCACGATCCAGCACAGCATCGACCTGCACGCCGCACGCATCGCCCCCGACAAGGCCTTCGTGAACGTCGACCCGGGCAAGAGCCACACGTTCTCGTTCCGCGCGACCACGCCGGGCGTGTTCATGTACCACTGCGGCACCGCGCCGGTGGTGCACCACCTCGCCAACGGCATGTACGGGATGATCATCGTGGAGCCCGAGGGCGGCCTGCCGCCGGTGAAGCAGGAGTACGCGTTCGTCCAGAGCGAGTTCTACGTCTCGGACACGCCCGGCCGGCCCGCGGACAACACCAAGCTCATGAACGAGCAGCCCGACGTCGTGGCGTTCAACGGCTACGCCGGCCAGTACAAGGACACCCCCATCCGGGTGCGCGCCAACGAGCCGGTCCGCGCGTTCGTCCTGGCCGCCGGGCCCAACACGTGGTCCGCCTTCCACGTGGTGGGGACGATCTTCGACAGGGCCTGGATCGACGGGGTCCACCCCGAGAACCTGAGCATCGGCAACCAGACCCTCAACCTGTCGGCCTCGCAGGGCGCCGTCGCCGAGTTCACGCTCGACCAGGAGGGCGTCTACCCCTTCGTGACCCACGACTTCACCAACGCGACCAAGGGCGCGGTCGGCCTCTTCGCCACCACGCGCGCGACGGTGAAGGCCGGCGGGGGCCACTGACCCCCCGCTCCGGCGGTGCGGGCGGCGGCCGGGGCCGCTCGCACCCGACCCCCGCACATGGTGGAATGAGCATGTGTCCGCGTGGGTCATCTGGGTGATCGTCGCCGGCGGCCTGTTGGCCGTCGAAGCACTCACCCTCACCTTGGTCCTCGCCATGGCGGCGGCCGGGGCCGTCGCCGCGGCGGCCGCCGCGGCCCTCGGGGCCGACGAGGTCGTCCAGCTCGTGGTGTTCACGGTCGTGACGGCCGCGACGCTGCTGGTGGTCCGTCCCGTCGCCAAGCGCCACCTGCGCACGCCGTCGGCGCAGCGCACGGGCATCGCGGCCCTGGTGGGCCAGACGGCGGCCGTGCTGGAGCGGGTGGACGGCGACGGCGGCCGCGTGAGGCTCGCCGGCGAGGTCTGGTCGGCGCGGTCGTGGGACGGGCAGCAGGTCATCGAGCCCGGGGACCACGTCCAGGTCGTGAAGATCGAGGGCGCCACCGCCCTCGTCCTGAAAGGGGACTGAGTGGGAACCCTCATCGCCGTGGCCGTCGTGGCCGTCGTGGTGCTCATCGTGCTGTCGACGGGCCTGCGCATCGTGCCGCAGGCGCAGGCATCGATCGTGGAGCGCCTGGGCCGCTACCGGCGCACCCTCGACCCGGGTCTGCACGTCCTCATCCCGTTCATCGACCGCGTCCGCTCCACGGTGGACCTGCGGGAGCAGGTGCAGTCCTTCCCGCCGCAGCCGGTGATCACCGAGGACAACCTCGTGGTGAACATCGACAGCGTCGTCTACTTCCAGGTCACCGATCCCCGCTCCGCGGTCTACGAGATCGCGAACTTCATCATCGGCATCGAGCAGATCACCGTCACGACCCTGCGGAACGTGATCGGCGGCATGAGCCTGGAACGCACCCTCACCTCCCGTGACGACATCAACCAGCAACTGCGCGGCGTGCTGGACGAGGCCACGGGCCGCTGGGGCATCCGGGTGAACCGGGTGGAGCTGAAGTCCATCGACCCGCCCGCCTCCATCCAGCAGGCCATGGAGACCCAGATGCGCGCGGATCGCGACAAGCGCGCCGCGATCCTCACGGCGGAGGGCGAGAAGCAGTCGGCGATCCTCACCGCGGAGGGTGAGCAGCAGGCGAAGGTGCTGCGCGCCGAGGGCGACAAGCAGGCGGAGATCCTGCGCGCCCAGGGACAGGCCCAGGCGATCTCCTCGGTGTTCCGCGCCATCCACGACGGCCGGCCGGACGCGGAGCTGCTGGCGTACCAGTACCTCCAGATGCTGCCGCAGATCGCGCAGGGCGACGCCAACAAGATGTGGATCGTGCCGAACGACTTCGCGCAGGCGCTGGCGAGCATGGGCCCCATGCTCGGGGCGATCACGGAGGCCGCCAAGAACGAGGGACCCGCGTCGATCCCGCCGCCGTACCCGCCGTCCACCGGGTCCTAGGTCGGTGGAGGACGCCTGGTTCATCCGGAACGTCGCGGACACCCCGGCGTACGCGGAGCCGCCGTTCGGGGCGTACTTCCGGCTCGCCCCGCGGGAGGCGCCGTTCGCCGACACCGGCATCAACGTCACGGTGCTGCGGCCGGGCGAGCCGAACGGTCGCTACCACTCCGAGCGCGTCCAGGAGGACTTCCTGGTGCTCTCCGGGGAGTGCGTCTGCATCGTCCACGACACCGAGCACCGCATGCGGGCGTGGGACTTCCTCCACTGCCCGGGCGGTACGCCGCACATCCTCGTGGGGGCCGGCGACGGGCCCTGCGCGATCCTCATGATCGGCGCCAAGCGCGACGGCAACGTCATCCACTACCCGGTCAGCGAGGTCGCCGCGAGGTACGGGGCGTCGGTGCGGGCGCCCACCGGCAGCCCGGCGGAGGCGTACGCGGACTGCCCCGACGTCGAGTCGCCCACGGACCTGCCCTGGCCGCCGCCGTGACGCCCCCGGAGCTCCTGGTCGTCCACTCCGACGACCTGGGCATGCACTTCGGCGGGGGGCATCCCACCGACCAGCGGCGCCACCGGCTCGCGGTCGCCCTCATGCGGGAGGCGGGGATCCTGGACGCCCCGGGCGTGCGGTGCGAGCCGGCCCCCGGGGCCCCGATGGGCGACGACGACCTGGCGCGGGTGTTCGCCCCGGCGTTCATCCGGGCGATCCGGCGGTACTCGGCGAACCCGGTGCTCGCCGGCGAGCCGCAGGCCCGCCAGTGGGGCATCGGCGGCGACAACAACGCCTACCCGGGCATGCACGAGGACTCGGCCCGTTCGTGCGCCGCCTGCGCCCGCGCGGCGGAGGCGGTGGCGTCGGGCGAGGCCGTGCGCGCCCTGGCGCCCAGCGGCGGCGCCCACCACGGCATGGCGAACCAGGCGCAGGGGTTCGGCATCTACAACGAGACCGCCGTGGCCATCCGGGTGCTGCTGGACGCCGGGATGGAGCGCGTGGCGTACATCGACGTGGACGTCCACCACGGCAACGGCACGCAGTGGATCTTCTACGACGACCCGCGGGTGCTCACCGTGTCGGTGCACGAGAGCGGCCGGTACCTGTTCCCCGGCTCGGGGTTCCCGGCGGAGACCGGCGGCGCGCAGGCCCCCGGCACCGCGGCGAACGTCGCCCTGCCCCCGTACGCCGGCGACGACGCGTACCGGCGCGCGATGGCCGAGGTGGTGGTGCCGGTGGTGCGCGGGTTCGCGCCGCGGGCGATCGTCACCCAGAACGGCGTGGACCACCACCACCTGGACCCCCTGTCGCACCTCATCACCACCATGCCGCTGTACCCGGAGCTGTGGCGGACGCTGAAGGACCTGGCCGACGAGGTGTGCGAGGGCCGGTGGGTGGCCCTGGGCGGCGGGGGCTACAACCCGCTCATGGCGCCGCCGCGGGCGTGGGCGGCGCTCGCGGCGCGGATGGCGGGCGTCGCCATCGAGGATCCCCTTCCGGAGGCGTGGCGGCAGGCGATGCGCGACGCGGGGGCCGTCGACCCGCCGCTCGGCTGGACCGAGGACCCCGGCCCCGAACCCGACGCGGACCGGGACCGCCGGGCCGCCGAGCAGACCGACCGGGCGATCCTGGAGTCCCGCATCGCCCTGGGGAGGTTCTTCCCCGCCCTGCAGCCGTAGCCGGTGACCGCGTTAACCTTACCTCGGCAACGAGGTAAGGAGCCGTGATGGTGGTCGGATCGCGCGTCACGTCGAAGGGGCAGGTCACGATCCCGAAGGCCGTGCGCGATGCGCTCGGCATCGACACGGGCGACACGGTGATGTTCAGCGTCGAGGATGGCGTGGCGACCCTCAGACGCACGCCGGGGCTCCTCGAGTTGGCGGGCTCGGTGGCCGTGCCCGAGGACCTGCGTGGGGTGCCCTGGAGCGAGGTGCGGCGGCGCACCCGAGCCGCTCGTCACGCCGGATGACCGCCCACCTGGACACGAACGTCCTGGTCCGGCACCTCACGGGCGACCCGCCGGCACAGGCCGCCGCCGCGACGCGGCTCCTGACGACCGCCGACGACCTGATCCTCCACGACTCGTCATCGCTGAGCTGGTGTACGTCCTCGAGTCGTTCCACCGCCTCACGCGGAACCACATCGCGACGATCCTCGAGTCGGTCACGACGTTCCCATCCATCCGGATCAGGGACCCACGCGTGATCCACGGAGCCCTGCGCCACTACGAGCGGCTCGGCATCGACTTCGCCGATGCGTACCTCGCGGCGTCGGCGGCCGCGGACGGGGTGCGCGCCGTCGCGTCGTTCGACCGCGATCTGGACCGCGTGGCCACGGTTCGCCGCATCGATCCGGCGGCCCGCTAAGCACGACCGGCGCCTTGGGTGTCTCCGCGTGTGATGACACCCTTCTCAACGCTCGCCGACCCCGACCGGGCGGACCCCATCCCCCACGCCGGCTCCGGCGCCTCAGAGGCGCAGATCGAGGGCGCGTACCGCACGAGGTACCGCCAGTTCCTGCGCGTCGCCGCGGCGATCACCGGTGACCGGGAATCCGCCGACGACGCCGTCCACGATGCCTTCGCCGAGGCCCTGCGCACCCGCGGGGGTTACCGCGGCGGCCCGGGCGGCGTGGAGGCCTGGCTGTGGCGGGCCGTGGTGAACCGCGCCCGCAACCAGCGCCGGTGGGCACGCCTGCGCCTGCGCCGCACCGAGCCCATCGGCGACACCCGGCCCGCACCGGACGCCGCCGTCGCCGATCCCGCGGTGCGCGCAATGGTGGCCCAGCTGCCGGAGCGCCAGCGGCTGGTGCTGTTCCTCCGCTACTACGCGGACCTCGACTACGACGCCATCGCCGCCGCCCTCGGCGTCCGGCGCGGCACCGTCGGCGCGACCCTCACGCAGGCCCACGCCGCCCTCAGGAAGCGCATGGAGGAGGACGAATGACCGGCACGGACGACCGCGACCCCCGCATCACCGCGCTCCTGGAGCGGCACACGCCCGAGCAGCCCGGAGGACCGGACTGGACCCGCGTGACCGGTCGCCGCCACCCGCGCCGGTTCATCGGGCCGGTCATGGCCGCGGCCGGTGCGGCCGTCGCCGTGATCGCGGTGATCGTCGCGATCGTGGCCGCGCCCGGCGGTGGTGGCGGCGACCGCGGCGCGGCGCCCCTCACCTACCAGCACCAGGCCGACGGCGGGGTGGCCCTGCGGCTGCGCGTGACGCCGCGCACCGGTGAGTCCGCCGCGGACGCCGCCCGGTCGACCGCGACCGTGTTCGACGCCCGCGCCAAGGCGGACGGCTACACGCTGCTCACCGATCCGCACGCGGACGGCACCCTCGACAGGTGGGTCCCGGTGGCGCGGTCGGCGCGGGAGCTGACCGAGCTGCTGCAGCCGGCCGACGCCGCCGTGTACGACTCCGGCGCCGGGAGGGTGGCCGAGGGCCCGGACCTCCTGAAGGTGCTGAGCGCCGGCGAGGCCCTTGCGCCGCGGCGCGAGGGCGCGACGCTGTACCTGGTCGACCGCGAGGGGAATCCCATCCAGGGCCCCGCCCCCGACATCGCGAGCCTGCGCGCGATGCTCGGCGGGACGGGCCGGATCCCGAAGGAGTTCACCGTTCGGTACGTGCCCGCCGGGTACACCCTCATCGCCGGCGTGCGCTGGAAGCGCTTCTCGGTCCAGCGGAACACGCCGCTCGTCTCCGGGGCGGACATCGCGTCCGTCGCACGCATCCGGGGGTCCGCGACCGGCATCGCGCTGACGCTGACCCCGGACGGACGCGACCGTTGGGCGGCCGCGCGGCGCACGGGCGCCCCGGTGAGCCTCGTGCTGTTCCAGGAGGTGGGCCCGCCCACCGTCTACGCGACCGTCGATGCCGCGCGCAGCACCGCCGCACGGTTGGTCGCGACGACGCCCGACGCCGTGTCCGCGGAGTTCGTCGCACGGTTCGTCGCGGGCGGGACGCTGCCCGGCCGTCCCGAGGTGCTCGCCGAGCAGCCCACGGGATCGGTGCGCTCCACGACCGGCGACGCGGCGGCCGGCATCCCGCCCATGGTCGAGGGGTACCTGCGGGACGGCGTGTTCGGTGGCTCGCGGACGCTGGTGCGCGACAGCCTGCGCCGCATGGTCGCGCTCACCAACGGCGACGGCGAGTGGAGCATCTGGCTCGCGCGCGACTCGGAGGGCGACGTGGTCGAGATGGTGATCGACCCGCGCCTCGGGGGTGGCTCCCAGAGCGGCGGGGGCGGCGGGCCATGCCCGGTCACGCCGGCGCACCCACTGGTGCGGATCTGCGGCGCCGGTCCCGGCCATGTCTACGGCCGGGTGGCCGAACGGGTGGTCCGCATCTCGGGCGCCGACCGCACCGCCGTCGGGAACGGCTGGTTCCTCGCGGTCGATGACGGCGCAGCCATGAACGCGCCGCCGCCGAAGACGATCACCGGATACGACGCCTCCGGTGCGCCCGTGGCGACGGCCTCCGGCGTGAACTGACTCGGAGGGAACGGAGGGGGCCCGTGCCCTGGGCCCCCTCCCCTCTCCACGACCGGCCCGCGTGCCCTACGGGGTGAGGTCGTAGACGGTCTGCCCGCCCACGGTGGTGGCGGTGTAGTTGTCCGCCACCCACTGGGCGATCTGCTGGCCGGAGCCGCCACCATCGCGACCTCCGCCCATCCCCCCGCCGGAGATGAAGTACCCGATCTCCCCGTCGGCCACCCATTGCCGGAACTGCTCCAGGGTGGGGGCGTCGTCGCCGCCGTTGAAGCCCCCGATGGCCATCACGGCCTTCCCGGACGCCAGCTGCAGCCCCGCCTGGCTCTGGGAGCCGACGGTCGCGGCGGCCCAGCGCCCGGTCTCCGACCTCAGGAGCGTCACGAGCTCGCTGCTGGCGGTGCCCATGCCGCCGTCCATCCCGCGACCCGACGGCGGCGTGAACCCGCCGGTGCCGTTCGCGGGCGGCGTGAACCCGCCGGTGCCGCCGTCGGTGGGCGGCGTGGCCCCGCCGGTGCCTCCCGACGGGGGCTGGAGGTTCCCGCCGGACGGCCCGCCGCCGAAGCCGCCGCCACCGCCCTGGGCCGTGGGGCCGGCGGTGGGAACGGACCCGGTGTGCGGGGTCGAGGCGGTCTGCAGGGCGAACGCCGTGGGGGCGGCGAACATCGCCACCGCGCACACGGTCCCCACCGCGGCGCCGTGCCAGCGTGTGCGCATGCCCGCCGGGAGCAGGATGAGGGCGGCGCCAAGCAGGCCCGCGGCGAGGACGGTGCCGCGCAGCCACGGGTGCCAGTCCGGGGTGCGGTCCAGCAGGCGCGACGCCCACCACCCCGACACCACCACGGTCGCGGCGCCCAGCGCGCGGGCCTCCAGGCGATCGCGGTGCCGCCACAGCTCCCATCCGCCGATGCCCAACAGGGCGGCGATCGCGGGGGCCAGGGCCACCGCGTAGTACGGGTGCACGATGCCGCTCATCTTCGAGAACACCCCGGCGGTCACCAGCGCCCAGCCGCCCCACAGGATGAGCGACGCCCGGGTCGCGTCGGTGCGCTTCGTGCGGAGCGTGAACCAGATGCCGGCGCCCAGGAGGATCGCCGCGGCCGGGATGAGCCACGACACCTGCGTGCCGAACGCGTCGTTGAACATGCGGCCCAGGCCCGCGGTGCCCCCGAAGCCCGTCCCGCCGCCGCCGCCACCGCCGCCACCGGGGCCGGAGCCCCCGGACAGCCGGTCCAGGCCGTTGTAGCCCAGGGTGAGCTCGAGGATCGAGTTGCCGGTGGAGCCGCCGATGTACGGCCGGCTGCCCGAGGGCCACAGCTCCACCAGGGCGATGAACCAGCCGGCCGACGCGACCAGCGCGCCCAGGCCGGCGGCCAGCCCCATGAACCTGCGCCTGAGGTCGACGGGGGCCGCCACCATCCACATGGCGGCGAACGCCGGGACCACCAGGAACGCCTGCAGCATCTTGGTGAGGAACGCGAAGCCCACGGCGGCGCCGGCGAGGGCGATCCAGCGGATCGCGCCGCGCTCGACCGCCCGCACCATGCAGTAGCCGCCGGCCACCAGCAGGAGCGTCAGCAGGGCGTCCGGGTTGTTGAACCGGAACATCAGGGCCGCGACGGGCGTCACGGCGAGCGCCGCGCCGGACACCAGCCCGGCGACGGGTCCGGCGACCCGCCGCACCGCGGCGAACAGCAGCCACACCGCGGCGACGCCCTCCAGGGCCTGCGGGGCCAGCATGCTCCAGCTGGAGAAGCCGAACACCCGCCCCGAGAGCTCCATCACCCAGAGGGACGCCGGCGGCTTGTCCACCGTGATCGCGTTGCCCCAGTCCAGGGAGCCGAACAGGAACGACTTCCACGACTCCGTGCCCGACTGGACGGCGGCGGCGTAGAAGTCGTTGGCCCAGCCGGAGTCCCCCAGCGCCCACAGGTACAGGGCCGCGGTGGCGGCCAGCAGCACGGCGAGTGCGGGACGGACCCAGCGGGGCCCTGCGGCCGCCGCGGTCGCGGCGGCCGGGGCCGTTGCGTCACCGGTCCCCGGTCTCCCGGGGCCGGCGATGTAGGGAAGCGAACGCGTGGTCATCGCGGTCCTCACGGTCAGCGGGTGCGGGCCGGGTGGAACACCCAGGCACGGAAGGCGACGAAACGGGCGACGGTGGCGGCGAGGTTCGCGACCACCAGGACGGTGAGCTCCATGGCCCGGGCGGGGTCCGCCACCAGGACGTGCAGCAGCGCGAGGGAACCGGCGGTCAGCGCGAGGCCCATCCCGAACACCATGAAGCCCTCCACCTGGCTGCGGGCCGCGCCGCCCTCACCCCGGATGCCGAACGTGAACCGCCGGTTCGCAGCGGTGTTCGCCACCTGGGTGATCGCCAGCGCCGCGAGGTTCGCGCCCTGCGCGCCCAGGGGGCCGCGCATGAGCAGGAACAGCAGGAGGTAGGCGATGGTGCTGGCGATCCCGACCGCCACGAACCGCACCGCGTGGGTGCCGAGCGTGCCCCGCTCCCCGTCTGCTTCCCGGGTGGCCGGGAGCGGGGTGCGCCCGAGCCGGCGGCGCAGGTCGGCGACCGGCAGGCGGCCCGTGGCCAGGCCATGGGCGAGCCGGCCGATGCCGCGCAGGTCGGCCATCGCGGTGGCCACGATGTCCACGCGGGAGTCCGGGTCGTCCACCCAGTCCACCGGGACCTCGTGGATGCGCAGCCCCGCGCGCTCGGCGAGCACCAGCAGCTCGGTGTCGAAGAACCACCCGCCGTCCTCCACCAGCGGCAGCAGGTCACGGGCTCGGTCGGCCCGCATGGCCTTGAAGCCGCACTGCGCGTCGCTGAAGCGCGCCCGCAGGGTGGTGCGCAGCAGCAGGTTGTAGGAGCGGGAGATGAACTCGCGCTTCGGGCCGCGCACCACCCGGGACCCATGCCCGAGCCGCGACCCGATCGCCAGGTCACTGTGCCCCGAGATCAGGGGCGCGACCAGCGGTGGGAGGGCCGCGAGGTCCGTCGAGAGGTCCACGTCCATGTACGCCACCACGGCGGCGTCGCTGGCGAGCCACGCGGTGCGCAGCGCGTTGCCGCGCCCCTTGCGCTCCAGCCGCAGCACCTCGATGCCCGGCAGTTCCTGCGCGAGGCGCAGGGCCTGCGACCACGTGCCGTCGGTGCTGGCGTTGTCGGCGATCGTGATCCGTGCGGACCACGGGAACGCGTCCTGCAGGTACGCGTGCAGGCGGCGGACGCTCGGCCCCAGGTCGCGCTCCTCGTTGTACACGGGGATCACGATCTCCACCTCGGGGCCGGGCCGTTCGGCCGGAAGCCGGTGGGGGCGGTCGAGGGTCGCCGCCCCGCCGGGCACTTCGATGGGCTCCATGTCGCGCTCCGCATCGTCGTTGACGCCGTCCATGGAACCGGGTGCGCCTGAGGCGTCCCTGTGCTCAGTCGAAGAGCGGCGTAAGGGACGGGGTCGCATGAGCCTCGACGGGCGTGAACCGGATCCGCACGACGGCCCCGCCGCCCTCGGCGTTGGCGGCCTCGGCGCGGCCGCCGTGGGCCTCGGCGGCCTGGCGGACGATCGCCAGGCCGAGGCCCGAGCCGGGGAGCCGGCGGGCGTCGGCGGCGCGGTAGAAGCGGTCGAACACGTGCGGCAGGTCCGCGGGCGAGAACCCCGGGCCGTGGTCGCGCACGCTCACCCACCCGTCGCGCACCGTCACCTCCACCTCCGTCCCCGGCGGGCTCCACTTGCGGGCGTTGTCCAGGAGGTTCGAGACGGCCCGCCCGATGCGCTCCGGCTCCCCCGCCACCACCGTGTCGTCCAGGGAGCAGCGGAACGCGACGTCCGGCATGCGGCGCTGGAACCGCTCCACGAGGTTCGTCACCACCTCGTCGAGCTGGACGGCGTCGGCGACCTCACCGGGGCGGGTGCCGCGGGCGAGCTCCACCACGTCGGCCACGAGGGCGGTGAGCTCGTCGAGCTCGGCGACGATGTCCTCGCGCAGCGCCGCGACGTCCTCCGGCGGGAGCCGGTCGGCGTGCTCCAGCACCTGGATGTTCGTGCGCAGGCTGGCCAGCGGCGTGCGCAGCTCGTGCCCCGCGTCGGCAACGAGGTTCCGCTGTGACTCGACGGACGCCTCGAGGGCGTCGAGGGTGCGGTTGAAGCTGCGCGCCAGCCGGGTGAGCTCGTCATGCCCGGCGACGACGAGGCGGTGGGAGGGGTCGGGGTCGTCGGCGATCGCCTCGGTGCGGTCCGTGAACCGCCGCACCGGGGCGAGGGCGGTGCGCGCCACCCAGGCGCCCAGGAGCGCCGCCAACGCGATGCCGCCGACCCCGATGGCGACGACGGCCATGAGCATCCGGTCGAGGGTGCGGTTCACCTCGGTGAGCGGCCGCGCGATCTGGACGGCGCCGCGCGTTCCGACCCCGGCGGTGAGGACGCGCAGCTCCACGCCGTTGACGGTGACATCGCGGAAGTACCGGCCGGTGCCCTCGTCGGCGATCCGCCGGGTGAGGTCGTCCACCGGCAGCGCGCTCGCCCCGGTGGGGCGGCTCACCGTGCCGGTGGACGACACCATCTGGACGGTGCCGGTGGCACCGCCGAACGGCTGCCGCGGGAGCGTCGGAGGTGACCCGGTCGTGGACGTGCCGCCGGGCGCCGGCTGGGGCGCGCGGTCCGCGGGAGTTCCCTGCGGCACCCGGGCGAAGTTGCCGGCGGCCTGGACGAGCGCCCGGTCGATCTCCGCGCGCAGGGCGTTGCGGGTGGCGATCCAGTTCCCGACGGCCAGCGCGATCGCGGTGATCGCCACGGCGATGCCGGCGGCCGCCGCGACCCGGGTGCGCAGCGTCATGGCTCGCGCAGCACGTAGCCGACGCCACGCACGGTGTGGATGAGCTGCCGGGCGCCCGCCGCCTCCAGCTTCTTGCGCAGGTACCCGATGTACACGCGCAGCCCGTTGGAGTCCGGGCCGAAGTCGTACCCCCACACCTGCTCGTGGATCGCGCTGCGCGACAGGATGCGGCGGGGGTTGCGCAGCAGGAGCTCCAGCAGGCTGTACTCGGTACGGGTGAGCTCCACGAACTCCTGGCGCACCAGCACCCCGTGCCGCGCGGTGTCGAGGCGGATCTCCTCGAACGCCGGGTCGTCGGGATCCGCGTCGGTGGTGCGGCGCTGCAGCGCCCGCAGCCGGGCCCGCAGCTCCCCGAGGTCGAAGGGCTTGACGAGGTAGTCGTCCGCCCCGGCGTCGAGCCCCTCGATGCGGGCGGTCACGGCGTCACGCGCGGTGAGCATGAGGATCGGCACGCGGTTCCCGCCGCGCCGCAGGATGCGGCACACCTCGAGGCCGCTCACGCCGGGCAGGCCGATGTCGAGGACCACGCAGTCCTGCGCGCCGGGCCCGCATGCGGCGAGTGCCTGCGTGCCGTCCTCCGCGAGGCGCACCTCGTGCCCGTCGACGATCAGGGCACGGCGGAGCGCCTCGCGGACGGAGCGGTCATCGTCCACCACCAGGATCCTCATGCCGCAACGATCCCGCGCGCGCATAAGGAACCTCTGAGAATCAGGCGACCTCGTCGACCTGCTCGGAGGTGTCGCTGTCGCCGCCGCGGTGGCGGTGGTGGTGCCACGCGTCGGTGCCGCCCCCGTCCCCGGAACCGCCGCCGGCGCCGCGCGGGCCGCCGGGGCCGCCCTGACCGGGCACGCGGTCGACCATCTCGGTGACCATGGCCTTCAGGTCCTCGTCGGAGATCTCCGGCGCGTCCTCCGGCCGGTCGTCGTTCATCTGCTGCACGAGCTTGGCGACGAGGTCGTCCTTGGAGATGCCCTTGGACGCCGCGAGCTCGGTGAGGGTCGTCCCCGAGTCGCGGGCGGCCTTCAGCTCGTCGGTGCTCACGCCGAGGGTCTCGGCGAGCTTCGCCGGGCCGCCGCCCGGGGGCGGGGGCATCCGGCCGGCCCCCTCGGGGCCGAAGGCCCGCTGGGTGTTGGCGGCCCCGCTGTTCGCGGTGATCTGCATGGGTGGTGCTCCTGTCGTTCGGAGGGTGTCCACCTCCTTCATCGGGATCGCGCGGCGCCGCAGAAGCCCGGAACGGCCGCTCTTATGCTGCTCTGACGAACCTCTTCGAAACGGCGGCCGTGGTGCACGAGCTGGCGGACGGGCTGTGGTGGTGGACGGCGCGCCACCCGGAGTGGCATCCCCGCGGCTTCGGGGACGTCGTGAGCTCCTACGCGGCCGTGCACGCGGAGGGCACGTGGCTCGTCGACCCGCTGCTGCCGCGTGACCACGCCGAGGTCGTGACCGCTCTCGACGCCGTCGTGCGGCCGCCCGTCGCGGTGCTGGTCACCATCCCGTACCACGTGCGCAGCGCCGCTCCCCTGGCGGAGCGGTACGACGGGGAGATCTGGGGCCACCCGGCCATCCTCAGGCGCGGACTCGATCCGGGCCGGGTGCGGGAGATCCGGCCGGGTGTCCCGCTGCCCGGCGGCGCGTCGGCGTTCGCGATCGGGAACCCGCGCCGGTACGAGACCCCCGTGCTGCTGCCGTCCCACCGGGCGCTGGTGACCGGGGACTCCCTGGTGGTCGCCGACGGGGCCCTCCGGGTGTGGCTGCAGACCACGCCGAAGCCCTCGACCGCCACCTGGTACCGCACCAGGCTGCGCCCCACGCTGGAGCCGCTGCTGGACCTGGAGTTGGACCGTGTCCTGGTGACCCACGGCGAACCGGTCCTGCACGATGCGCGGCGGGCGCTGGCCGTCGCGGTCACCGGCCCGCCGTGGCACCACCCGTCATGGTGAACGGGTCGCGGCGTGGCTACCGCGCCGGCGGCCCCGGTCCGTAGAGGCGCCCCTCGTACGACGGGCCGTAGTACTCGCGCAGCTCGTCCAGGCTCTCCTCGACGTCCTGCACCCGCTTGACCATCTCGGCGGTGCCGGGCAGTGCCGCGGGGTCCCAGGTGGCGGGATCCCACAGGCGCGAGCGCATGAATGCCTTGGGGCAATGCAGGAACACCTGCTCCACCTCCACCACCAGCGCCAGCGGCGGGCGGTTCCCCCGCACCGTCATGCGGTCCAGGAACGGGGCCTCCCGCACCAGCCGGGCGCGGCCGTTGATGCGCAGGGTGTCGGGGCTGCCCGGCACGATGAAGATGAGCCCCACCCGGGGGTTGGCGAGGATGTTCCGGAAGCCGTCGGCCCGCCGGTTGCCGGGGCGGTCCGGGATGGCGATGGTGGTGTCGTCGAGCACCAGGGCGAACCCCGGCGGGTCGCCCTTCGGGGACACGTCGCACGTGCCGTCGGCACCGGCGGTCGCGATGAGGCAGAACGGCGACGCGGCGAGGAACGCGCGGTCAATGTCGAGCAGCCGGGTGCGGTCCTTCGTGATGGCCCGCGGCATGGGCGGCCCCAGCAGCTCCCGCAGCTCCCGTTCGGTGGTGATCTCGGCCCGCCGAGGTT
The DNA here is from genome assembly GCA_020848615.1 of Thermoleophilia bacterium. Classification (GTDB taxonomy): domain Bacteria; phylum Actinomycetota; class Thermoleophilia; order Miltoncostaeales; family Miltoncostaeaceae. Next base: position 29,106 of record JADLHW010000132.1, on the reverse strand, counting down.
CCATCGCCGGTGACCGTACCGCAGGTCCCCGTCCCGGCGCGCCGGCGGTCAGGGCAGCGCGAAGACCCGCGGCGTGCGCGCGCTCCAGCAGCCATCGGCGGGCCGGTACTCCCGGGATTCGGTCACGGTGCGCACGCCGCCGAGCACCCGCACCACGCGCAGGTGCTCGATGCCGTTCGTCGCGGGGACCGCGGGCGGCCTCGGGGACGCGCCGTCGCCGCCGCACGCGGCGAGGCCGGCGCCGAGCAGGACGGCGGCGATCGCGGCGGCGGATCTCACGACCCCCGAGGGACCACCGCGGGCCACGTGAAGGCGTCGCGCGCGCCGTGCCGCGGCGCGATAGGTTGCGCTCCGCAGCGTTCCTGCGATCCGCTGGATGCGGACCGCCACCCCGACACGACCCGACCCCCGGATGATCTTCGAGCGACAGGCCGAGCTGGCCGCCGCCGCACGCCTCCTGGACGACCTCACCGACGGCGCCTGCGCGTTGCTGCTGGAGGGTGACCCCGGTATCGGCAAGACCGCCCTCATCGAGACGGTGGGAGCCGAGGCGGTCGCGCGCGGGATCCGCACGCTCTCCTGCCGGCCGTCCGAGCGGGAGCTGCAGCTTCCGCATGCCGCGCTCATCGAGCTGCTGGCGGACGTCGAGGACGATGCGCTGTCGGTGCTCCCCGCGCCGCAGCGGCGGGCCCTGCTGGTGGCGTTGCGCCGCATGGACCCCGGGGACGTGGCGTCCGAGTGGCAGACCGTCGCCGCGGGTCTCGCCACCCTGCTGGCGGACCTCGCCGGCAGCAGCCCGCTGCTGCTGGTGCTCGATGACATCCACTGGCTCGACCCCGCCGGCGCCCAGGCCGTGGAGCTCGCGGTGCGGCGGGCGAAGGACAGCCCGGTGGGCGTGCTGGCCGGCGCCCGCATCGGGGAGGGCCCCGCTCCCCGCGCCGTGGAACGGGCCGTCCCGCCCGGGCGGCTGCGCCGCGTGCTCATGGGCCCGCTGAGCGAACGGGCGCTGACGCGCCTGGTGACGCAGCGCACCGCCGCGTGCGCATCCGACGAGGCGGTGCAGCGCATCGTGCGCGGTGCCCGCGGCAACCCGCTGGCCGCGATCGAGATGGCCCGTGCCCTGGGGGGCGCCGCCGAGCAGGCTCCGGATGCCCCGCCGCCCCTGCCGGGCGACATCACCGGCCTGGTCTCACGCCGGCTCGCGTCCCTGCCCTCCGGGGTTCGCGAGGTGCTGCTGCTGGCGGCGTGCATGCCCGGCGACCAGCCGCTGGAGGGCTCCCAGGCATCGCTCGCCCCGGCGGAGGCCGCCGGGATCGTGCGGCTCGGGGCGGACGGGGTCGTGATCTTCACGCATCCGCTGTACCGCACCGCGGTGCTGGCGCTCAGCACGGCGCAGGAGCGTCGCGGCGCCCACGCGAAGCTGGCGGCGGGGACCGACGACCCGGAGCAGCGCGCCCGGCACCTGGCGATCGCCGCGGACGGGCCGGACGGCGAGGTCGCAGCCGCACTGGAGGCCGCCTCGGCGCTCGCGGCCAACCGCGGCGCGCCCATGGAGGCCGCGGACCTGGCGGAGCGGGCGTGGCGCCTCACCCCCGCCGGGCACGATGCGGCGGCGGCCCGCAGGGTCCTGCGGGCCTGCGAGCTGCGTGCCCGGGCGGGCCACCACGCCGAGCTCCCGCGGATCCTGGAGGAGGTGCTCGGCGTGCTGCGGGGCCCTCCCCTGGGCCACGCCATGCGGCTCATGGCGGAGACGATGGTGTGGCAGGGCAGGACGGCCGAGGCGGTGGGCCTGCTCGAGGAGTCGCTGGTCCAGCTGGACGCCGATCCCGCCGGCGCGGCGGAGGCCCACATGGACCTCGCGCACGCCACGTACCACGCCGGGTATCCCGGCAGGGTCGTCCTCGCGAACGCCGACCGCGCCGTGACCCGGGCTGAGGAGGCCGGCCCCGGCGGGCCCCTGCCGGAGGCCCTCACCGTGCGGGCCGTCACGGCGTGGCGCACGGTGGGCGGCATCGACGAGCCGGGACTGACCCGGGCGGTCGCCCACGGCGGCAGGGACCGCAGGGCCCGGGTCCACCAGCGCGCCCACGTGGTGCGGGCGGTGATGCGCGGGCTCTCGGGCGACATGCCGCACGCCATGGACGTGCTCTCGGGCGAGATCGCACGGTCCCTCACCGTCGGTGCCGTCACGGAGCTCCCGTATCTCACGGTGTACCTCGGGACGTTCGCCGCGATGACCGGGGACGAGACCACCCTCGTGCGGTCGGCCGACCGGTGCACGAGCGCCGCCGAGGAGATGGGCTCGGCGATGGTGGAGTCGTCGCGGACGCTCCTGCGCGCCCTGGTGCTCACGGCATCCGGCGACGCGGCGGGCGCACGGGAGGAGGGGTGCCGGTCACTGGACGCGGCGATGGCCACCGGCCTGCGCGGGTGGGTGCCGTGGCTGGCGTGGGTGCTGGGCAGGGTCGAGCTGGCCACCGGCGACGCGCGCGCGGCCGACGCCTGGCTGCGTCCCGCGCTGGAGCTCCACGACCCGCGCGTCGACCCGGGTCCCGACCCTTCCCACACGTTCTTCGTCCCCGAGGCGGCGGAGGCGATGGGACGCACCGGGGACGTCCACGCGGCGCTCGGCCTCCTGGAGCCCTACGAGCATCGCTGCCGGGAGCTCGGCCGGGCCTGGCTCACCGGCGCATGCGTGCGCGTCCGCGCCCTGCTGCTGTCGCTCGACGGAGACCTGGACGGGGCCGTCGCGGTGGCCGGCGAGGCGGTCGAGCGGCTGGACGGCCTGGGCTTCCCCACCGAGCTGGGACGCGCGCACCTGGTCCTGGGCGGGATCGAGCGGCGGCGACGACAGCGGGGCGCCGCCCGGGCGGCGCTGCAGACCGCCCACGACCTGTTCGCCGCCAACGCGGGCGGCATCTGGCGCATCCGCGCCGCCGAGGAGCTGGGCCGCACGTGGAGCCGCTCCCCCACCGGCACGCTCTCGCCCAGCGAGATGCGGATGGCGCGCCTGGCGGCCGAGGGGCTCGACAACCCGTCCATCGCGGCCCGCCTGTTCGTGACCCGCCGCACCGTCGAGGCCACCCTGTCCCGGGCGTACCGCAAGCTCGGGATCACGGGCCGCGCCGGCCTGCACCGGGCCCTGGGGGGACTTCACCGGGAGGACGATCCGCGGGACTGAGGCCTCCGGAGCGCACGACGGACATGCATTCGCATCTCGCGCGCGATGCGCGAGGCGCAGTGAGCGTGTGGACCTCACGGATGTGGGGGTGGCGAGGCGGGCCGTAGCGTGGACGTCGCCGGGCCTGGGCGACCCCCGCACGGGTCCCGGTGACCACGTCTTTCCGGGAATACCCGGCATGAAGCCGGTGGACCGTGCGGCCGGACCGTCATCCGTCGCGCGTTTCCGAGGGTCGGTGGTCCCGGGGCGCGTCCTCATCGAGGCGCCCTCGCTCCGGCAGCCTGGTCCCCGCTCACCTCCCTCTCCAGGTGGCGGGGACCTCCCTCTTCCGGTTCACTCCCCGGGTGGACGCGAACGGCTTCAGCACCCCGGAGCTTCCGCCCGCCCTGCTCGAACTCGGGCGGAGCGTGCTGGAGGGGGACCTGGAGCTCGACCCCCGGGGCGCGGAGCTGCGCGGGGACCTGTACTGGATCGTGGAGTGCGTCGCCCCGTTCGCGGCCGACCGACACGCCGCGGTGACGGACCTCGAGGCGAATGCCCCGCGGTATCGTGCCGCCGCCGAGGCCTGGCTCGCACGCCACCGGGACCATCCGTGGTTCGCGCCGTTCGACGGTGACCGGCAGGGCTGGGTGTGCGGGGACGTCGATGAACCCCCGGATCCCGGCGTGTTCGTCCCGCCGCCCGCGCCGGAGTACACGCCGTTCGGCTGCACGCTGCTCGGCGCGACCACCACGACGCTTGACGACGGCGACATGTGGCCGGTGCCGTGGGAGCGCCGCACGGCGCCCGGGGCCCCGGTGTGGGCGCTCACCGTCCCGCGGTCGGCGCGGGTGCTGGAGATCCGGGACCCGGCCGGCTGGGCCGAGCTGGTCACGGCGCATCCCCGGCCGCTCACCGCCATGGACGAGCCGCTGTACGACCTGACCCTGCCCGGGGGACTCCTCGGCGTGGACTGGGCGTCCGCGGCCCGCGACTGGGACGGGGTCCGGATGACGTTCGACGGGATCCTGCGGACGGCGTACGTCGCGGTCCCCGTCCCGGGCGGCACCACCGCCTTCATGCCGTGGGACAGTGGGTGGGAGCAGACGCTCTGGCTTCGCTGGGTGTTCGACGACGCGATCCCCGGGACGCCCTGGCGGCGGCCGGACGGGTAGCTGTTCCGGCGCGACAGGGCCGGTTTCCGGCGCCATGACCCGGGAACCCTCTTCTCGACCCCAGAGGCGATCGAGGAGACCCCCGATGGATTCCGGCAAGGCGAAGGAGATCGGCGGCCGCGCGAAGGAGGCCGCCGGTGCGCTGACCAACGACGACGAGCGGCGCCGTGAGGGCCAGCGCGAGCAGTCCGAGGGCAAGATCGACCAGGCCAAGGAGCACATCCGGGACGCGGTCGACGATGTGAAGGACGCCATCCGGCGCTGAGCCGGTCGGTTCCCCCAGGCCAGGGCACGGGCCTCGGGGAACCTCACCTCGCCCGCGCCGGCCCTGTCCGTGGGGCCGGCGCGGGCGTTCGGGTGCCCGGGGGACCGAGCGGACCTCGGCTCAGGCGCGCCGGGGTGGCCTCAGAATGCTCCTGGGAACCAGTGCCATCGACCCGGACGTGGTCGTCGTCCACTCCCCGGCGGGGCCGCTGAAGACGCCCCGCAGGGGTTCGGGGCCGCGCAGTCCGCGCATCTCGAAGACGTTGTCGCGGATCGGGACGGACCGGTCGCCGACCGTGAGCGTGTCGTAGCCGTCGCCGGCGATGCCCGAGAGGGTGATGTCGTCGAGCGTGCCGTCCGCTGCCGCGCGCATCACGGTGGCCATCGATGCCGGGCGCTGCCGGGTGGGCCAGATGAACCCGCCGACCGTCCCGCCGCTGATGGTGACGCCGTGGCGACCTGGGCGCGTGGGTCGCAGCGTCGTGAGGATCCAGATCGGTTGGGTGGATCCCACCGGCGTCGCCCGCCACGCCCGGCGGCCCGGCTCATCGCGCACCGCGCGGCGGATCCTCGCGGGCAGCCGGGTGTCCGGTACGGGCGGTCTCTCCAGCAGACTCACCCGAAGCCTCGGGTTCGGGCCGCGCGGCTGTGGCCCGGGTGCTGTGATCCCGGTCCAGGCGCGCCGCGCTCCGGCGGATCCGGTGGCGACGACCGGATCCCAGACCCGCACACCACGCAGGACGTACACGTTGTTCCGCACCTCGCCCCGCACGGACCCCGAACGCGCGGTGTCGAACCCGTCGGGAGCGACCCCCATCAGGTCCCAGGGCTTCGCGGCCCGGGCGCGCAGCGGCGACACGATGAGGCTCGTGTCCAGGGCCCGCGCGGACCCGCACGACACGGCGCCCCGATCACCCGCGCCGGCGGGGGCGCCGATGAGCACGTCGATCGTGCACACCCGGTCGTCCGTTCCGCGCGCGACCCACACCCGGCGATTGCCGAACACGCCTGCGAGGCGCGCGGTCCGTGCCAGCCGCGGGTCGGCGCGGAGCTGACGGCTGTCGGTGACCCACCCCGGAAGGCGATCCGCGGGACCCGCGGCCCGGTCGAGGATCCCGATCGTCGTCGCGGCGACGGGGGGTGGCGGTTCCTCGTCGCCCTTCGGCAGCGTCGCGACGACGAACACCGCCCCGCCGATCACCGCGGCGCACGCCGCCGCCACGGCGAGGGGGCGGGCTGTGCGCCGACGGGGGTTCGCGGCGCGGATCGCCGCCGGATCCGCCATCTGCGGGATCGGGGCGCCCCTGGCGGGGTCGGCCCGCCGCACCGCCTGGATCAGCTCGTCGAGCTCGACGCTCACGGTCGCCCCTCCGTCGTCGCGGTTTCGTCGATCGCCGGGTCGCCGTTGCCGGCCAGGCGGGTCTTGATGCGGTGAAGCCGCACCGCGATCGCCCCGCGCGTGGTGCCGAGCACCGCGGCGGCCTCGCCCGGGGTGAGTTCCTCCCAGGCGAGCAGCGCCACCAGCTCGCGATCGCGGGCGGAGAGCCCCCGAAGGGCCACGGCCAGGCGTGGATCCAGCCCCGTCGCCAGCGGCTCGGGTGAGACTCCCGGCGGCTCCTGCCCGAGTCGCACGACCAGCCGCTTCCGGCGTCGTTCGCCCCGGAGGTGGTTGCGCAGCACGTTGCGCGCGATCCCGAGCAGCCACGGGACCGGCTGCGCCGGCACATCCCGTATCCGGCGCCATGCGACCGCGAACACCTCGGCGCACAGGTCGCCGGCCATCTCGGGTTGCCGGCGCACGAGGTACCGCATGACCTCCCCGTGGTGGTCATGCCACAGCGCGTCGAACCTGGCCTCGGCATCCCGCGTCATGCCCCATCATGTCCGGTGAGACGTCGGCGCTTACATCCGCGTTCGCGTGCCGCTGCCGCAGCGGCGGTCGCGCCTCCGCGTCATCACCCGCGTGTGCGGCCCGCGGAGCGGACGGCTCGTCGGTCGAGCATCGTCACGACGCAACCCACGAAGCGAAGCGTCACCTCCTCGTCCGCCGGTTCCCGCCCCCGCCCGACCGATGCCCTGAGGCCGGAGGGCGGTCCTCCATGGCCCCGGGGCGGTCGCACGGTGCACCGCCCTCCGCGCGGCCGGCGTCCGCACAGCGCCGACGGGACCACGAAGCCGACGGCAGCCGAGGTCACCGCTCCGCCCGGGAGGTCCCGCACGCCCGTGGCCTCAGTGGGGGGAGGACAGGTTGAGGACGACGACGCCGGTCACGATCAGGCCGATGCCTCCGAGCGCAGTGATCGTCGGCCGCTGACCGTAGGCGAGCGCGGAGACGATGACGATGGCGGCCGTGCCGAGTCCGGACCAGATCGCGTACGCGGTGCCGACGTCCATGCGGCCGACGACATGCGCCAGCAGGGTGAAGGCGATCGCGTAGCCCGCGAGCACCACGATCGTCGGAACGGGCCGGCTGAACCCCTCCGTCGCCTTGAGCAGTCGCGATCGGGAATAGGTGATCTCTCTGCCGCTGAGTCATCAGGACGTCTAGGCCGATCGAAGCAGCTTGTAAACCTCATCTGAATCGGGCCATCCGACAGCTCGTGACGAGACGAGCAGCCCAAGCAGGTAGACCACCAAGCCGACACCCCAAGGTGTGCTTTCGCCGAGAGCGCCTTCCGGGCCGATATAGACCCCTCCGTCTGGGTGTGCCCCCGTGTACCGGAGCAGGGGTTGCGCGAGGGCATGCGTGGAGTACGAGTAGCTCGTGTAGGCGCTCGCGTAGATCTCGGCGAACGAGCAACCCTTCTCACCGAGTGCGGTGATCTGCGGGCGCCAGGTTTCGTCGGCCTGCACTGCGCGGGAACCTAGATCGAGTGCTTTGCCGCCAGAGGCCTCTTCCGCCGCCGTTCGGGCGTCATCGCTGAACAGGGGGTCGCCGTCCCTCCCCTGCCCCCGCAGCCACTTCTTGAACTTGTTGTCCGACTTGATGCGCTCGGTGTACAACCAGCCGACCCATTCAACTAGTCGCTCCTCAGGCTTCGCGGCGAGCCAGGCAAACGTGATGATCTGCTCAATGAGAGACCGCGCCACCGCCTCAGCGGGCGGCATCGAATCCTCCGGCGGCATCCGATGCAGCGCGCGCACCGTGAAGCTCGACCGGACGACCATCGCCGGTCCCGCAACGTCCCACTCAGCAAGCTCGCCGCTCGCCTTTGGAAAGCGCATCGGAAGACGAGAGAGCACGAGGCTTGCCGCTGCCGCGGCAACGTCCGGTTTGTAGTCAATGCCGGCCAATCTCGCCCCCAGAGGCCCACTGTTGAGGAACCCTCCACCGGCCGGCGCCGGCTTCGTCATGGAACCTTCACGCGCAGACTCGGTCATGGCCGCCTCACGATCCGGGTAGACCATCGTGCCGGATCGGATCGCTCGACGAGAGGTTCAACGCGCGTTGAACCGGACCACCGCGTCGTCTGCCCGGATGCACGCGGTGGCGTCCTCACGCCCCTTCTTGGTGAGCAAGGCGGGGGTCTTGTCCGCCGGCACGATGCTGATGTTGAACTCGATGCCCAGCCGGCTTGCGAGCATCACCAGCGTCTCGTGCGACGGGTTGTGCTCGGCGTTCTCCAAGCGTGCGACCTGCGGCTGACGGATGCCAAGGGTGCGCGCCAGGTCCCGCTGGGACAGGTCGTGGTCGGCGCGGTACCGGACGACCTCGGCGGCGACCGCGCGCGCGAGGGCGAGCCGCTCCCACTCCTGACGGAACTCGGCGTCGGTGTTGATCTCCTCGGCGACCAGCTGACCATGGGTCGTGAGGTCGCCCGCATTGATGCGAGTCATCGGTGCCCCCTCATCTCCCGCCCTCTGTCACGGACGGCGATCCGTGAGTGACGATACCACGCGTGTTATCGCCCGACCATGGAGAGACCTTGAGCGTCGCCTCAGGCATCGATCCCGTAGCGGTTCCGAGCCCGAGCCCTTGCCCGTTCGACCGAGGTGTTGAACCCCGAGGGGTTCTCCATGGCCTCCGGGGCGATCGCCAGGACCACGTACTCGCGCTCGTCGCGCTGGACGTAGAGGGGTCGCACCGTGCACTGCCCACCACGGGGCCGCAGCTCTCGAAGCTTGGTGGCGCCCTGGACCTTCCTGCCATGCGGCTCGATCGTCTTGGGACCGAGGACCCGCAGCTTCTCCACCGCGGTGAAGATCGCCGCGCGCAGGCGCTTGTCGCGGATGTCCTGGAGCTCCCGCGCCGCGTCGTGGTCGTAGACCACGACGAAGCTCTCCGCCCCGCCGCTCACCTTGGAGACGCCTCCGCGAGCATCGGCTTGTTCTACAGCCCGGTCCAGACGTTCAGCCCGCCGCTGTGCCTGGCCACGTGCGGGCGGGTACCGGCCCAGGAGCGGCACCTCGGCGGGACGCACGACACCGAATCCGTCCCGTTCTGGGCATGGAGGGCCGTCACCAGGGCGTCGTCGGTCGACCCGAGGGCGGATTCCGGGGAGGACGACCAGCCAGATGGGTTCTCTTCAGCGGCCGGTGAGCCAGTCGCGGATGGCATGGGCCCCGGCGATGTGCTGCAGCTCGGCGGCGCCCTGGCAGGCGCCTGGTCACGTCGCGCTCCAAGGCCTCCAGATCCGGCGGCCCACGCGACGGGTCCGAGGACCGTTCGCTTTGGCGTCCCTGGCTGCGCGCTGCACGCCGCACCACTGCTCGCGCTCCCGCGCCTCGTGGTCGGTCACCCAGGTACGCGAACAGGGCGTAGAGCGGCACCCGGGCCGCGGCGTGCAGCGCCGCGCAGTCGCTCTCGACTCAGCACGGCCCCGGGGAGAAGGTCTTCGCCCTCTCATCCGCCCTCGGATGCCCGCTCTTGCAGGAGATTCCTGAAGTCGGCGGCGTTCCTGAGGGCGTGGTCCCTGGCGTTGTTGTTGAACACCACCGCGACCTCCTGGGCGCGCTCGGCCATCTCCAGGACCGGGTCGAGCCACTCGGTCATCTCGTCGCGCGTGTAGACGTGGTCGTAGCGTTCGGCGACGGTCGTGCCGGTGTGCCAGGTCGCGGCGTTCCGGCCGTGCAGGCGCAGGTACGCGAGCTCCGGGCAGGTGACCTCCGCGATCGGCGGCATCGCCGAGGCGGTGTCGATTCGCGGCGCGTCGACGCACACGTACGCGGCGTCGCGGGCGCCGAGCATGTCCATCGTGCGTTCCCGCTCCCCCTCCGCCACCCACGACCGGTGCCGGAACTCCACCGCCACGCGCACCGGGGCGCACCGGGCGATGATGCGCTCCACCTCCGCCCTCTGGGCGTCGCCGGCGACGACGTACGGCGGGAGCTGCAGCAGGATCCCCCCGAGCTTGGTCCCCATCGGGCCGAGGGCCTCCAGCAGGCCGTCGATGACCGCGTCGCGCATCTCCCGGCTCGGACGCCGGATCCGCCCCCGCTTGTCCGGGGTGAACGGCAGCTCCCGCAGCACCGCCGGCAGGCGGCCGGGTTCGGACGGGTGCCCGGAGATCACCTGATGGGCCTTCACGAAGAACCGGAACCCCTCCGGCGTGCGACGCGTCCACGCCCCCACGGTCTCGACCGTGGGCAGCGCGTAGAAGGTGGCGTTCACCTCCACCATCGGGAAGCGGTCCGCGTAGTACCGCAGGCGCCCCTCCGCGTCGTTCTTCACCTCGTCCGGGTACCAACCGGCCCTGATGAACTCCGGGTCCGTCCAGGACGCGGTGCCGACCAGGATGCTCACGACGCCCCCAGGGCGGTCAGCACGCGGGCCGCCCGCTTGGCGACCGCCGGACGCGGATCGTCGGCGAACCGGCCGATCCACCGCACCGCGTCGGCCCGGAGCGCGGGGTCGTCGCCCGCCAGCGCGGCGAGGCTCGACATCGCCGAGGTGAGGACGATCCAATCCGACGAGCCCGCGAGCTGGTCCCGCAGGACCCCCCGCGCGGCCTCCGCCTCCGACGGCCGGAGCGCGACCTCGCCAAGCATCTGCGCCAGATGCCACCGCACCGACGGCTGCGCGATTGCCGCGACCTCGCCCAGCAGGCGCGGCACGAACCGCGTGAACCGCTCCGGCCGCGCCCGGCAGGCCTTCTCGAGCCCGTCGGCGGCGCGCATCCGCACCACCGGGTCCGGGCTGTCCAGGCAGGCGAACAGCTCGCCCAGACGACCCGGGTCGGCGAGCACCACGTCCACGACCTCGGCGGTGCGCCCCAGCGACCGGGGATCGCCCCCGGCGAGCATGGCGGTGAACGGCGACGTGGTGGACATGTCAGCCGGACGCGCCGGCCCAGAGTCCGCTGATCGGCACGGCCCAGACGCGTTCCGCCAGCGGGACGGTTCGATCGCCGGCGTGGAGGACGATGCCGCAGGTGAACGCGTCGCCGCGGGCATCCCGGAGACGCACGAGGCCCGCCCAGTCGCTCGGTCGGAGTGTCGCCGCCGCCTTCACCTCCACTCCGACGATCGCGCCCGAGCGTCGTTCCATGATTACGTCGACCTCCTCGCGACCCTGCCGGTAGTGGGAGAGGGAAGGACGTGTCGTCGAGCCGTCCGCCAGGCGCACGAGCTCCATCGCAACGAAGTTCTCCAGGAGACGGCCCGTGACCTGGTCGTCATTGCGGATCCGAGCGTCGTCCGCATTGAGCAGGTGTGCAAGCAGACCGGAGTCGGCGACATAGCCCTTCGGCCGCTGGGTTTCGCGTGCGCCGATCCCGGGCCGCCATCCCGGCAGCGTGACGGTGAGGAATACAAGTTCGAGGAGGCGGATGTAGCTCTGCACCGTGTCTCGGGTGATCTCCAGGCGTGAGGCGAGGTTGCGGTATGACAGCTCGCCCGCCGCCTGAGCCGCGAGCAACCGCATCAGTCTCGGCATCTCGGCGAGTTTGAGGGCATCCGAGACATCACGGAGGTCACGCGTGAGCGAGGCGTCCAGATACGCCGCGAACCACCGGTCCCGCCGGCCGCCGGGATTCCTGCGGAGTGCCTCGGGGTATCCACCGGCGAGGGTGACGTCGGCGAACGCCGCCCGGCCGACCGGCGCACCAACCACATCAGGAGGGCGGCCGGCGAACAGCATGTCGACCGCGTTCGCGCGTGTCCCGCGGATCTCCGACTGGCTCAGGGGCCAGAGCCTGACCGTCTCCAGACGACCGGTCAGCGCCTCCGGTGCCAGGCGCGACGCGAACACGTTGGCGGATCCGGTGAGCAGGAAGCGACCGGGTCGGTCGTCGATATCGACGCGACGCTTGATGGCGGTGACCAGTTGAGGCGCTCGCTGGATCTCGTCGATGACCAGAGGTTCACCGAAACCCGCGAGGAATCCTCGAGCGTCCGTCCGAGCGGCGTCGGCCACCGTGTCATCGTCAAGCGTGACGTAGGGCATGCCCCGTCGCGACGCGATCGCCCGTGCCAGGGTGCTCTTGCCGACCTGCCGCGCACCGCTCACGAAGACGACACGGGTGTCCTCGAGCGCCTCCTCCACCAGCCGGGTCGCGGCGCGCTCGTAGATCGGCCCGCGGGGACCCTGTGCATTTGGCTGATCCGGCGTGTGCATATGGCTAATCTTGGCTGCGCAGATGGCTAAGGGTCAACCCGGTGTTGGCGGTGCCCTCCCCGTCTGCGAGCCTTCCGGGCCGATGGCGGAGCAGCCCGACACCCTCAGGCAGGCCGTGGAGCTCGCGGCCGCCGTCCGTGAGGCGGAGGAGAAGGTGGTCGCGCTGCGGCGACTCCGCGACCGCGCGGTCATCCGGCTCATCGAGCAGGGGATGTCGACGCGGCGCCTGGGCGCGCACCTGGGCCTGACGGCGACCCAGGTGAGCGCCATTTGGCGACGGACGCGACCCGCGCGCCCGTCCGGGCGGCGACCGGGCGGGACGCCCGGCCGCGAGTCCGATGGCTGAGGCCTAGACCCAGCCCATCTCACGGGCCAGCAGCAGCGCCTGCGCCTGGCCCGTCACGTTCAGCTTGCGGTACACGTGGTGCAGGTGGTTGTGCACCGTCGACACCGAGCAGCCCAGCTGGTGGGCGACCTGCTTGGCGGCGGCACCCGTGGCGAGCATCCGCAGCACCTGCAGCTCACGGTCCGTGAGGCCGGAGGGCCGCTGCGGCTCCTCGGACTCCACGGAGGTCGCGGTGAGGAGCGACTCCAGGACCTCCGACGGCATGCCGCAGGCCTCCGCGCCGGCGGGCAGCCGGGAGATGGCGTCCGCCTCGCCCTGCTGGGCGCGCACCACCAGATCCGCGAGCCACACGGCCCGCCCGACCGGCGCATCCGGCGGCGTGGCGGCGTGATGGTGCTCCATCGCCTCGCACAGGTCCTGCGGCAGCGACCAGCGCTTCGCGATCCACGTGCCGACGCGGGCGTGGTCCGTCCCGAACACCGCACGCTCCTCGCTGACGTTGCGCACCACCGGCAGCTCCACCCGGGTGCGGGCGACCTCCGCCAGGATCGGCTTGCCGAGGTCGTGCACCAGGCCCGCCAGGAACGCCTGCGGCGCGACCGGCGCGGCGATGCGCGTGGCGATGGCCTGCGCCATCGTCGCGACCTCGTTGGAGTGGGTGAACAGCGCCAGGCGCGGCACGCCGTAGATGCGCAGCTCGCCCTCCAGCAGCCGGTACGTCGACGCGGCGAGCAGCAGGCCCCGCAGGCTCCGCTCGCCGATGCGCACGATGGCGCGGTCGAGGGAGTCGACGGGCTCACCGAACAGGGCGGAGTTCGCGAGACGCAGCAGCTGCGCCGCGATCTCCGGGCTCTGCGCCACACGCTGCGCGATCGCGCGGACCGGTGCCGAGCCACCGTCGATGAGCTCCAGCACGCTGCTCACGACGGCCGACGGCGCGGCCAGCTTCTCCGCCGCCTCGGCGACGGCCTTCTGGGTGAGGAGGTCACGGCCAGGACGGTCCTGGGGCGCCTTCTGCGGTGGGGATTCGACGACGCGCAGGTGCGCCGCCGCGGTGTTGGTGCCCATCGGCGTGGATTCCTTTCCTACGCGTTCGGCTCGGGACGCAGCCATGCCGGGTCACGCTCGGCCAGCCGCTGCAATGCCTCGACGGCGACCGGGCAGAACTGCCCCCCGGCCTTCTGCACGATCAGCTCCAGCGCGTCCTCGAACGGCAGGGCCATCCGGTACGGGCGGTCGTTGACCATGCTGTCCAGCGCGTTCGCCACGGCGATGACGCGGCTCTCCAGCGGGATCTCCTCCCCCGAGAGACCCGTCGGGTAGCCGCCGCCGTCCCACCGCTCGTGATGGTGGCGGACGAACTCGCGGACGTTGCGGAGACGGGTGCCGGACAGCATCCGGTACCCGATCTCCGGGTGCTGGCGGATCTCGTCCCACTCATGGGGCTCGAGGGGTCCGCCTCGGGTGAGCAGCTCCTCGCTCACGCCGATCTTGCCGACGTCGTGGAGCAGGCCCGCCAGGCGGACCTCCTCGACGCGCTCGGGGTCCATCCCGAGCTCGGACGCCAGCATGGCCGCCACACGGGCGACATTCTGGGAATGGTCACGGGTCGTGTGGTGCCGCTCGTCGACGGCCACCGCCAGCGTGGAGATCGTGGTGACCAGCGACTCCTCCACCACCCGGCCGCGGCGGTCCTCCTCGTCCAGCATCGCCGCGACCTCGCGGTCGTACAGGAACGTGCGCTCCCCGCCGTGACGGCGGGCGAGCGTGAGGGCCGTGCGGGCGAACCCCGCCAGCTGGTCGGCGGTGCCGGCCTGCGAGGGGAAGTTCGCGACACCGACCGACAGCGACACGCCGTGGGTCAGGGCCGCCTCCGCGGCGAACCCCGCGCGGATGCGCTCCGAGATGCGGTACGCGTCGAGGCCGTCGGAGCCCGGCAGGATCACCGCCAGCTCGTCGACGGCGGTGCGGCATCCCACGTCGGTGGCCCGCAGCCGCGGCACCATGTGCTCCGCCAGGGCCGACACCGCGTCCTCGGCGGCGCGGTCCCCCGCGGTCGCCCGCAGCTGGGTGAGCCCGTCGATGCCGAAGACCGCCAGGGACAGGCCCTCCCGCGACCGCAGGGCCCGGTGGGTCTCCTGCTCCAGGCGCGTCGTGAAGTACCGGGCGTTGAAGAACCGGGTCGCGGGGTCCACGGTCCCGAGCTCGTCCAGGCGCTCCCGCAGGGCGGCGGCGCCGAGGGCGGCGGTGGCGTGGTCCGCGAGGCTCCACAGGGCCTCGAGCTCGTCGAGGGTCACGCCGACCGGGTCACGGGTGAGCACCGCGAGCGTCCCGATGCGGTCGGTCTCGTCGCCCACGGGGACCAGGGCGAGGCCCACCAGGCCCTGCTCGCGCAGCGGGACGTCGTTGGGCACCGGGCCCGCCCACGGCCTGCCGTGCACCACCAGGGAGCTGAGCTCCCCTGCGACGATGCCCGCCAGGAGGCGCTCGGAGTCCGGGTCCAGGCCCAGGCTCACCGCGGGTCCCGGGTCGCCGGGCAGGCCGGTGACCAGCGCGGACGCGGCGCCCGCGACGAGCTTGCGGGCCTCGTCGACCAGGCACAGCACGGCCTGCTCGGTGGGCTGCACGCCGCGCAGCGCGCGGACCGCCTCGGCGAACCGCCGGGCCCGGCCGCGCTGCTGCGCCGCGCGGCGCTCCATCTCGACGTTCGCGAACCCCTGGGACAGCTGGGTCGCCAGCACCCGCACGGCGGGCCGGGCCGCGTCGTCCGCCCCCCACAGCACGATCACCCCCACCCGCTCACCGGCGACGGTGACGGGCTCCTCGGCGCCGGGCCCCTCGCCAGGCTCGCCCTTGGCCACGCGGGTCTCGAGACCCCCGGTCCCGTCGGCCGTCGCGACGTGTCCCGCCGCGGCGCCCGCCAGGTCCATGGCGGCGTCCAGGGCGAGGCCGCACATCCGGTCGATGTCGCGCTCGCCCGCGAGCACCTGGACCGCCTCGGCGAGGCGCTCGGCGCGCGTGTCGTTCCCGTCGTGTCGAGTGCTGCTGGTCACCCGGCCTCCCTGCCGCGTCGTGACTCCGGTTCAGGTCATCGGCAGGACGGCGTGAACGCTCAACGGCAACCTTCCAGAAGCTCCATGTTCCCGGGGTTCCCCGCGGGGCCGCATCCGTGCCGCCCCGCGGGTGGGACGTGGGTCAGCCGACGGCCGGCATCGAGGACAGCTCGGCCGCGGCGCGGTCCAGCTCGTCCTGCGGCAGCTCCAGGTCGACCATCTGGCCGGTGAGGTGGCTCTCGTACGCCGCCATGTCGAAGTTCCCGTGGCCGCAGAGGTTGAAGAGGATGGTCTTGGCCTTCCCCTCCTCCTTGGCCCGCTGGACCTCCTCCACCACCGCGCGGATCGCGTGCGACGGCTCCGGGGCGGGGATGATGCCCTCCGCCCGGGCGAAGCCGACGGCCTCCGTGAAGCACTCCACCTGGCTGTAGGCGCGGGCCTCCACCAGGCCGGTGTGCACCAGGTGCGACACCAGCGGCGCCATGCCGTGGTACCGCAGGCCCCCGGAGTGGATCGCGGGCGGCACGAACGAGTGGCCCAGGGTGTGCATGGGCAGCAGCGGGGTCATCCCGGCGGTGTCGCCGAAGTCGTAGCCGTAGTGCCCGCGGGTGAGGCTGGGGCACGCCGCCGGCTCCGCGGCGATCACCTGGATGTCCTTGCCGGCGAACTTCTCGGCGAGGAACGGGAACGAGATGCCCGCGAAGTTCGACCCGCCGCCGACGCAGCCGATCACCACGTCCGGCTCCGCGCCGGCCATCCTGAGCTGCTCCACGGCCTCCTGGCCCACCACCGTCTGGTGCAGCAGCACGTGGTTCAGCACGCTGCCCAGCGCGTAGTTGGTGTCCTCACGGGTCGCGGCGTCCTCCACGGCCTCGCTGATCGCGATGCCGAGGCTGCCCGGCGAGTCCGGATGCTCGGCGAGGATCGCCCGGCCGGCATTGGTCTCCTGCGACGGGCTGGCGACGCACTGCCCGCCCCAGGTCTCCATCATCAGGCGCCGGTACGGCTTGGCGTCGTAGCTCACCCGCACCATGTAGACCTTGCACTCCAGGCCGTACAGCTGGCACGCCATCGCGAGGCTGCTGCCCCACTGGCCGGCACCGGTCTCGGTGGACAGGCGCTTCACCCCCGCCTGGGCGTTGTAGTACGCCTGCGGCACGGAGGTGTTGGGCTTGTGGCTGCCCGCGGGACTCACGCCCTCGTACTTGTAGAAGATCCGGCAGTCGGTCCCCAGGGCCCGCTCCCAGTTCAGCGCCCGGTACAGCGGGGTGGGACGCCACAGCGCGTACATCTCCCGCACCGGGTCGGGGATCGGGATGAACCGCTCCTGGCTGACCTCCTGCAGGATGAGCTCCATCGGGAAGATGGGGGTCATCATGTCCGGCTGCAGCGGACCGCCGTCGGGCGCCAGGGGCGGCGGCATCGGGGTCGGCAGGTCAGCGGCGATGTTGTACCAGCGCGCCGGGATCCGGTCCTCGGTGAGCAGGTAGCGGTGCTGCGGCATGGGTCTCCCCCTTGACGAACCTGGCGGAGCCTATGCCGGGGCCGGACGCGGGCGCACCGGGGAAAAGCCGCTATGTGAGCTCGCCCTCCAGGAGGTCCATGAGCAGGCCGTCGTGGAAGGTCCCATCACGGCCCCGTTCGTACGACCGGAGCACCCCGACCTCCCGGAACCCCACCCGCCGGTACGCGGCGATCGCCCGCGCGTTCGTGGCGGAGGGGTCGATGGTGAGGCGGTGGTGGCCGCGGTCGCGGAGCAGATGCCGGGCGACGGCCCGGATCGCGTCGGTTCCCAGCCCCCGCCCCTGGTGGGCCGCAGACAGGAACACGTCGATGCCGGCGTGGCGGTAGTCGGGATCGGCCTGCTCCCACGCGGAGATGCTGCCCGCGACCGCGCCGTCCGCCTCGATCACCCACACCGTGGTGTCCGGGTCGTCCTCCAGCCAGGCGTCCGCATGCTCCTCCGGGGTGCCGGGGCTCCACCACCGGGCCACCGACTCCTCGGCGAGGATCGCCGCCAGCGCATCGCGGTCGCCGTCGCCCACGGGGCGCAGCATCACCCGCTCGCCGCGCAACACGGTCACGGACTCACCCGGAACGCCATGTCCATGCCGTTCCGGCGGCCGGAGGCCCCCACCAGTTATCACCTTGTGATGACACGGGCCCGGGGCGCGTCAGATCTCGAGGTCGTCGAGCTCCCGCTGCAGCCGCTCGCGTTCCTCATCGGAGGCGTCCGCGCCGGCCGGCGCGGGGCGGGCCCCGCCGCGCCGCGCCCAGACGCGCGTGAGGAACGGGATCGCGGCCAGGCCGGCGGCCACCGCGATGGCCGGCACCAGCCACGCCACCAGGTCGAAGCCCTCCTTGGGCGGCGTCGCCAGCACCTCGCGGCCGAACTGCGCCACCAGGGCGTCCTTGATCTGGTCCTTCGTCCACCCGGCCGCGGCCTTCTCCCGGATGTACTCCTTCATGTCCAGGGCGCTCGGGGCGTTGGAGATGTCCAGCGGCGTGTTGCAGGTGATGCACCGGAGCTCCTTCTCCAAGCCCTTGATGTCCACGTCGCCCATGGCCGGCGACACCGCCACCAGGGCCACCATCAGCGCGCACAGCGCGGCGAGCACCCGGCGCGTCACGGGGTACCCGCCTTCTCGGCGATCACCGTGTCCAGGACGTTCTGGAACGCGGCCAGGTTGGCGGTGCCGCCGCCGCTCACCAGGGCACCGCGCAGGGCGGCGGCCACGCGGCCGTCACGGTCGATGATGAACGTCTCCGGCACCCCTGTCGCCCCGTAGCGCCCCATGATGTCGCCCTCCCCGTCCCGGACCGACGGGAACGACATCCCGTAGGTGTCGTGGAACTCCTCGGCCTCGTCCTCCAGGTCACGGACGTTCGCTCCCAGCACCACCACGTCGCGTGCCCTGTAGCGGTTCCACATCGACTGGAGGATGGGCGCCTCGTCGCGGCACGGGTCGCACCACGACGCCCAGATGTTCAGGACCACGACCTTCCCCTTCAGGGCGGACAGCTGAAGGTCCCGGCCGGCGGCCGGCAGGCCCGGAGCCGTGAACAGCACCGGCAGGGTGAAGGCCGGCGCCTCGGCGCGCTCCCCCCTCGCGATGGCCTCATCGATGCTGTTGTCCACGCCCCGGTTCAGGAGGCCCACCACCAGCAGCACGGCGATCGCGGCGATGACGACGCCCGTCGCCGCCGCCCAGAGGACGCGGCGGCGGTCCCATCCGCGCCCGTCCTCGGGCTCGTCCGCCGGTGCGGCGGGTTCGACCGCTTCGCTCACGTCCCGAAGCCTAGCCGCGCTCAGCCCAGGAGGGCGCGCACGCCGTCACGCGGATCCGTGTGACGCATGAGGGCCTCGCCCACCAGGATGGCGTCCACCCCGGCCTCCTCCAGCTCCAGCACGTCCTGCCGGCCGGTGATCCCGGACTCCGCCACCACCACGGTGCCGGCCGGCACGTCGGCCAGCAGCCGGAAGCCGGTGCGCAGGTCGACCTCCAGGCTGTGCAGGTCGCGGTTGTTGATGCCGATGATCTCCGCGCCCGTCTCCACCGCCGTGGCGACCTCGTCGTCGTCGTGGACCTCCACGAGGGTGTCCAGGCCGATCTCCCCGGCGGCGGCCATGAGCTCCTCCAGGCGCTCGCGGCCGAGGGCCGCGACGATGAGCAGCGCGGCGTCCGCACCCGCCACCCGGGCCTCGAGCAGCTGATAGGGCTCCACGATGAAGTCCTTGCGCAGGATCGGCAGGTGGATCGCGGCCCGCGCCTCCACCAGGTCGTCCAGGCTCCCGCCGAACCACTTCGGCTCGGTGAGCACCGACACCGCCGACGCCCCCGCGTCCTGGTAGGCGGTCACGATCTCGGTGACCCCGGCGTCCGGGCGGATCGGCCCCCTGCTGGGGCTGGAGCGCTTCATCTCGGCGATCAGGCTGATGCCCTCCGCGATCAGCGCCTCCGAGAACGGACGGCCCCGCGGGACGGGCTCCATGCGCCGCAGCAGCTCGGCCTCGGGCAGCTCCAGCCTGCGCTGCCCCACCAGCTTCCGGGTGTGCTCCACGACGGTCTCGAGGAAGGTGCTCACGCCGCTCCCTGGGTCAGGCCTTGGGCGCCAGCCGGTTCGTCGCCGCGACGAACCGGTCCATCCGGTCGCGTGCGGCGCCGGACCGGATGCTCTCACGTGCCATCTCGACGCCCTCGGCCAGTGTGTCGGCCTGCCCGGACACCCACACCGCCGCCCCGGCGTTGAGGGCCACCACGTCCCCGGCGGGACCCAGGTCGCCGTCCAGCACCGCGCGGATCACCCCGGCGTTGTCGTCCGGGCCGGCGCCGGCCAGCGCCCACTCCGGCGGCGACCCGATCCCGAACTCCTCCGGGTCCACCTCGATGTGCCGCACGGCGCCGTCGTGCACCTGGATCGCGTCGCTGAGCGAGGCGGTGGACAGCTCGTCCATGCCGTCGCGCCCGCGCACCACCAGGGCCCGTTCCGCGCCGAGCTCCGCGAGGGCGTCCCCGATGCGCCGCAGGTCGCTCTCCTGCGCCACCCCGACCACCTGCCGGCGGGCGCCGGCGGGGTTCGCCAGCGGGCCGATGAGGTTGAACACGGTCCGCACGCCCAGGGCCCTGCGCACGGGCACCACGTGGGCGAACGCGGGGTGGTGGTTGGGGGCGAACATGAACCCGAAGCCCACCTCGGCCAGGCACTCCGCCACGGCATCGGCGGTGAGGTCGATGCGGGCGCCCAGGGCCTCCAGCACGTCGGCGCTGCCGCTGAGCGAGCTGTTCGACCGGGCGCCGTGCTTGGCGACCGCGACGCCGGCGCCGGCCGCCACGAACGCCGCGGCGGTGGACACGTTGAACGTGGAGATGCCGCCGCCGGTCCCGCAGGTGTCCACGAACGGGCCGTCCGGCGGGGTGACCCGCACCGCGCGGTCCCGGATGACGCTCGCCAGCCCCGCCAGCTCCGCGGCGCTCTCGCCCTTCGCCCGCAGCGCGATGAGGAACCCGGCGGTCTGGGCGGGGTCCGCCTGGCCGCTCATCACCACGTCCAGGGCCACCGCGGCGCCCTCGCGTCCCAGGTCCTCCCCGGCGAGCAGGCGGTCGATGGCCTCCGCGAGCACGGGCTGGGACATCAGGCGGTCATCTCCAGGAAGTTGCCGAGCAGGGACCTCCCGAGGTCCGTGAGGATCGACTCGGGGTGGAACTGCACGCCCTCCACCGGGAAGTCGCGGTGACGGACGCCCATCACCACGTCCCCGTCGCACCACGCGGTGCGCTCCAGGCCGGGCGCCAGGTCCGGGTGGACGACCAGGGAGTGGTACCGGGTGGCGGTCATGGGGTCCTCGACGCCCGCGAACACGCCGCGCCCGTCGTGGCTGATGCTGCTGGTCTTGCCGTGCACCGGTTCCCGGCCGCGCACGACCCGCGCGCCGAACGCCTCCCCGATGGCCTGGTGCCCCAGGCACACCCCCAGCACCGGCACCACGCCGGCGAACCGGGTGATCGCCTCCACGGAGATCCCCGCTTCCCGCGGGGTCCTGGGGCCCGGGCTGATGACCAGGTGCGAGGGTTCCAGGGCGGCGATCCCGTCCAGGTCGATGGCGTCGTTGCGGTGCACCAGCACCTCGGCGCCCAGCTCGCCCAGGTACTGCACCAGGTTGTAGGTGAAGCTGTCGTAGTTGTCGACGAGAACCACCCGCGGCGTGCTCACCAGTCCCCCTGCCCCGCGGCCACCTCGATCGCCCGGAACATCGCGCGGGCCTTGTTCTGGGTCTCCTCGTACTCGGTGGCCGGAACCGAGTCCGCCACGATGCCGGCGCCGGCCTGCACGTGGATGCGCCCGTCCTTGCACGCCACGGTGCGGATGGTGATGCACGTGTCCAGGTCACCGTCGAATCCCAGGAACCCCACGGCGCCGCCGTACGTGCCGCGCTTGCTGGGCTCCATCTCGTCGATGATCTCCATGGCCCGCACCTTCGGCGCCCCGGACAGGGTGCCGGCCGGGAACGTCGCGCGCAGCGCGTCGCACGCGCGGCGGCCCTCGGCGAGCTCGCCCGCCACGGAGCTCTCGATGTGCATCACGTGGCTGTAGCGCTCCACCACCATCAGCTCCTCCACGTGCACCGACCCGACGGTGCACACGCGGCCCAGGTCGTTCCGGCCCAGGTCGACGAGCATCACGTGCTCGGCCCGTTCCTTGGGGTCGGCCAGCAGATCCTCCCCGAGGCGGCGGTCCTCCTCGTCGTCCCGGCCGCGGGGCCGGGTGCCGGCGATGGGCCGGGTGTGGACGGTGCGGCCCTCCACCTTCACCAGGATCTCCGGGGACGACCCGGCGAGCGCCAGGTCCGGGAACTCCAGGAAGAACATGTACGGCGAGGGGTTCACGGCCCGCAGGCCGCGGTAGATCGCGAACGGGTCGAGGTCCACCTCGGCGCTGAACCGCTGCGAGGGCACGACCTGGAAGGCGTCGCCGGCGAAGATGTACTCGCGGCAGGCCTCCACGATCTCCTCGAAGCGCTCCCGCCCGATGTTGCTGGTCACCTCGCCCAGGGTGGGCTTCCCGGCGCCCTCGGCGTGACGGCCGGCGCGCGGCACCGGGCCGGTGAGCGACGCCTTGAGCTCCGCCACCGTGGCGACGGCCCGCCAGTACGCGGACTCCACGTCCTCGTCGGGATCCACGTGGCACGGCACCGACACCGTGAGCGTGCGGGCCACGTGGTCGAACGCCACCACCGGGCCGGTGATGATCATGAGCAGCTCGGGCAGGCCCAGGTCGTCCGGCGGCACCTCGGGCAGGCGCTCCACCCGCCGCACCAGGTCGTACCCGAAGTACCCCACCGCCCCGCCGGGGAACGGCGGCGTGCGGGCGCCGGGCACGGTGAGCATCCCCACGCCGTCCACCACGTCCTGCACCGCGCCGAACGGGTCGGAGGCGTCCAGCTCGTGCTCCGCGCCCCGGGCGTCGGTGAGCACCAGCCGCTCCGCGGTGCCGCGGATCACGGCCTGCGGGCGCACGCCCAGCATCGAGTACCGGCCCAGCCGGCCGTGCTCGGCGGACTCCAGCAGGAACGCCGGACCGCCGTCGCGCAGCTTGAGGAACACCCCCACCGGGGTGTCGCAGTCCGCGATCCAGGTGTGGGAGAGCACCACCTGCCCGCGCCGCCCCTGCAGGGCGCGCAGCTCGTCGAGGCCCGGGTAGATCTCCAGGGCCGACGCGCGCACCGGGAGCTCCAGGCGCAGGTCCGTCACTTCGCGGCGGGGACGTGGCGGCGGGCGAGCTCGGCGGCGACCTCCTGCGGGGTCACCCCCACGGCCTGCCACAGCACGGCGAGGTGGTACAGCAGGTCGGCGCTCTCGTACACCGCCTGGCCGTGCTCGGCGCCCTTGGCGGCCAGCACCACCTCGGTCGCCTCCTCGCCCACCTTCTTGCAGACCGTGTCGATGCCCTTGGCCAGCAGCCGGGCGGTGTAGGACGACTCCGGGTCGGCCGCGGCGGCGCGGTCGGCGATGACGGCCACCAGGTCCGCGATCGCCGCGAACGGCGCGTCGTCGCCGCCGGCCAGGACGTCGCCGAAGCAGTCCCGCGCGCCGGTGTGGCACGCCGGGCCCGCCGGGTCCACCCGCACCACCACCGCGTCGCGGTCACAGTCCAGCAGCACCGCGCGCACGTCCTGGGTGTTGCCGCTGGTGGCGCCCTTGTGCCACAGCTCGCCGCGGGACCGGCTCCAGAACCACGTCTGCCCGGTCTCCAGGGTCCGCTCCAGGGACTCCCGGTTCATGTAGGCGAGGGTGAGCACCCGCCCGCTGGAGGCGTCCTGCACCACCGCCGGCACCAGGCCGTCGGGGCCGAACCTCACGCGGTCGGCGGCGTCAGCGGCGGCCGCCGGCCCGCCGCTCACCGCGCCGGCCCGCCATCCGCCGCCAAGAGCTCCTCCAGCACCGCCACCGCGCAGTCCGTGCCCACGCGGGCGGCGCCCGCGGAGATCATCGCCTGCACGTCCTCGAGGGCCGCCACGCCGCCCGCGGCCTGCACGCCCACCCGCTCCGGCAGCGCGTCGCGCATGACCTCGACGTCGTGGGTGGTGGCCAGCCGGCCGTCGTACCCGGTGGAGGTGATCGCGAAGTCCGCGCCGGCGTCGTCCACGATCTTGCAGGCCAGCCGCACGAGCTTGTCGTCCAGGAGCGGCGCCTCGATGATGACCTTCACGATCACATCGCCGCGGCCGTTGTTCGCGGCGCGAGAACGGACGGCACGCACGATGCGCACCAGCTCGTCCCGCACCAGCGTGAACTGGCCGCCCAGCATCGCCGGCACGTTCATCACGACGTCCAGCTCGTTCGCGCCGTCGGTGACCGCCTGCTCGGCGGCCCGCAGGTTCGCCATGCCGCCCGTCCCGTCGGGATACCCGATGGTGGCGCAGGTCTTGACGTCCGTACCGCGAAGGCGGTCGGCGATGAGGGGCACGAACTCGGGCAACGCGCAGAGGGCGGCGAAGTGGTACTGGACGGCCAGGTCACAGGCCGCCTCGATCTCCGCCACGTCCGTGTCGGGCGCCAGGACCAGGTGGTCCAGGGTTTTCGACAGATCCTCGGCGCGCATCACAGGCGCTTGTCGGACATGCGGGCCAGTATAAGGAACCGGTCCGGCCACCGTCCTGGCCGGTCAGGGAGTCCGACCGATGCCTGAGCTGCCCGAACTGGAGGCCCTCGCCGAGGGACTCACCGCCGAGATCGCCGGCCGGCGCGTCGAACGCGCCGTCGCGTGGTCGCCCGCGACGCTGCGCACCGCGGAGCCGCCGCTGGAGGCGCTCGCCGGCGGCGAGGTGCGCGCGGTGCGCCGTCGCGGCAAGCTCATGCTGGTGGAGGCCGGCGACCTGGTGCTGGTGATGCACCTCATGTCCTCCGGCCGCCTGGGCCTCACGACCCCGCCGAAGGGCCGGCCGCCGCGCACCGCGGGCATCGGGCTCGTCCTCGACGACGGCCGGGAGCTGCGCCTGCGGGAGCTGTCCACCAGACGGCGGGCCAGCGCCTCCCTGGTGCCCGTCACCGGCCTGGAGCACCACCCGCAGCTCGCCCGCCTGGGCCCCGAGCCCATGGGCCTCACCGCGCCGGAGTGGCGGGAGCGGCTCACCGCCCCGCCGGGGGTCCTGCAGAACGCCCTGCGGGAGGGCCGGCGCGTCGCCGGCGTGGGCCGGTGCTACGCCTCGGAGATCATGTGGGCGGCGCGGCTGCCGCCGCTGGCCCGCACGGACCGCCTGCCGGACGACGCCTGGGAGCGGCTCGCGGCCGCCGCCGACCAGGTGCTCGGCGCGGCCCTCGACCGGGCGCGGGAGCGCATCACCACCAACCTGCCCGACCGGGAGCAGCGCCTCACCTACGTGCACGGGCACTTCGGCGAGCCGTGTCTGAGATGTGGAACATCTCTCGCCCGGGTTGGGTTCTCCGAGTACGAACTGGTTTATTGCCCGGCGTGCCAGACGGGTGGACGCATGTACGCCGACCGGCGGATGAGCCGGCTCCTGCGGTGAGGCGGTCCCTGCTCGCCGCGATCGCGATGCTCGCGGTGCTCGCCGCCCCCGCGTCGGCGACCTACGGCGGCCGGGCCGCGACCCCCCGCGAGTCGGCGTTCACCGCGTACTTCACGGTGCTGGAGGGCCCGTCGATCGCCGAGTGCAGCGGTGCGCTCGTGAACCGGCGGTACGTGCTCACCGCCGCGCACTGCGTGCGGCCGGAGCGGCCTGGCGGCCGGGTCATCACCGTCGGGCGCGCCGTGCGCGTGGGCAACCCGGGCCGCCATGCCCGGCTGGCTCGCGTGATCCGGGTGTCGGTGCACCCGCGGTACCGCCTCACCGACACGCGCGCCGGCTACGACCTGGCGATCCTCACCCTCGCCAAGCCCCTGGGCACCGGGGTCAAGGTGGCGACCCCGGACGAGGAACGGGACCTCGCCGGCCAGGGGGCGCAGGCCACGGCGGTGGGCTTCGGGATCACCCGGGTCGGGCAGCCGGTCTCCCAGCGCAGGGCGCGCACCGCCCGGCTGGAGATGCTCTCCCCGTTCAACTGCGTCACGCCCGGCCTGGTCGACGCGTTCCAGAGGAGCCAGGTGTGCGCGGCGTCCGACCGCCAGGGGATCTGCCCCGGCGACAGCGGCGGCCCGCTGGTGGTGGACGCGGCGGACGGCACCCGGCGTCTGGTGGGCATCACGAGCCTCGCCATCGAGGACGTGACCTGCCGGAACGTCACCGGCGTGTTCACACGCGTGGCCGCGTTGCGCCGGTGGATCATGAGCCGCATGGGCCGCACGGCGACCTCCCAGCCGCCGCCCCCGCCGCCCGGCCGATAGGTCCGCCGTACGGGGCAAGTCCCCCCGGCCGGGCGGGCGGGCCTCGTCCTTCGTCCAGTTGAGGGAGTTGCGGAAGGGTCGATGATCGGGGCATGGAACGGGTGCCCCTCACGCCGTCCGGAGACCCGCCGCGCAACCTCGGTGCCGCGGCCGTGACGCTGCTCACCGGCGTCGGCACCGCCCTGCTGGCGGCGCCGTTCATCCAGGCCCTCGCCCTGGCGCTGCTGGCCCACCGGGTGTCCGCCTCGCCGGTGGTGGTGGCCATCGCCTTCGTGGCCGTCGGGATGGCGAGCCTGGCCCTCTACGCGCTGGTGAACGACAACCGCATCCGCGGCGCCCGCGGGACCGTGCTGTGCGCCCTGGTCCCGTTCGTGACGGTGGCGCTCCTGGCGTTCGCCGTCACGGGGATCTGACGGCCGGGGCTCACAACCCCAGGCGCGTGAGCATCGATTCGTCCTCACGCCATTTGCGGCGCACCTTCACCATGAGGCCCAGGTGCACCTCCGCCCCCCACGCGACGCCGAGGGCGCGGCGGGCGGCGGAGCCGATCTCCCGGACCATGTGCCCGCCCTTGCCGACCACGATGCCCTTCTGGGACGGGTTCTCCACGTAGATCACGGCCTCCACCCGGATGCCCTCGCGGGCCGGCTCGATCTCCTCCACCTGGACGGCCATTGCGTGCGGCACCTCCTCGCGCAGGCGCACCAGGGCGGCCTCCCGGATGAGCTCCGACGCGAGCTCGTCCATGGTCTGGTCGGTGGTCATGCCGGGCGGGAAGTACGGGGGGCCCTCCGGCAGCAGGGCGGGCAGCCCGGCGCGCAGCGCGTCCATGCCGTCGCCGGTGAGGGCGCTCACCGGGTGCAGGGCGGCCAGGTCCGGCACCAGCTCCGACACCGCCGCGATGGTCTCGGCGATGCGTTGCGGGGGCACCTCGTCGACCTTGTTCACCACGGCGAGCACCGGCAGGCCCGAGGCCACCAGCCGCTCGGCGATGAACCGGTCGCCGCCGCCCACCGGCTCGGCGGCGTTCACCATGAAGATCGCGGCGTCGCAGTCCGCGAGGGTCGCGTCCACGGTCTGCTGCATGCGGCGGGTGAGCGCGTCACGCGGCGTCTGGAACCCGGGGATGTCGAGCAGCACCGCCTGCCAGGCGTCCCCGTGCACCGCCACCGCGAGGCGTCGCCGGGTGGTCTGCGGGCGCGGGGACACCGCCGCCACGTGGGTGCCGGACAGGGCGTTGGCGAGCGTCGACTTGCCGACGTTGGGACGGCCGGCGAGGGCCACCATCCCCGACCGGTGGGCGCTCACTGCCACACCTGGAAGAGCACGACGGTGAGCCCCGTCCCCAGGACGGCGCCGGCGGCGACCTCCACGGCGGAGTGGATGCCGGCCTCCACGCGGGACTGCGCGACCAGGACCGCCATGAGGAACGCCAGCATCGAGATGAGCGTGGCGTGCCGCAGCGGCTCCGCGATGATCGTGATGGCCGACCACGCGGCGAACGCCGCCGCCGCGTGGCCCGAGGGCCAGCCGCCGCGCAGGGGCGTGCCGCGCCCCGTGGCGGCCTTGATCACGATGGTCGCCAGGATCGTGAGGATCATGGCGACCACGACCAGCAGCGTCGGGCTGTCACGGACCCCGTCCACCATGTCCCGCCTCGGCCCCGCGATGTGGTCGTAGAACACCAGGTAGGCCACGGCGGTGGCGTTCACCGCGGCCACCAGCACCGCCCCCGCCGCGACGTCCTTCGCGACCTTGATGAGCGGGTGGTAGTCGGTGATCACCGCGTCGATGGCGGCCTCCAGCGCCGTGTTGAACATCTCGGCGACGAACACCAGGCTCACCGCGAGCACGATCGCCAGCAGCTCCAGGCGCGTGAGGTTGAGGGCGAGGCCCATCACCAGCGCCAAGGCCCCCGCGGCGACGTGCAGCTGCATGTTCCGCTGGGTGCGCAGCACGTAGACGATGCCCTCGAACGCCCACGTGAACGACCAGCGCAGCGACCCCTGGCGCGGCAGCGCGGGGGCGCGGCGGCGGCGCAGGATGCGCAGGCGCCCCACGCGGTCGCGCAGGCGGGCGCGCTTCTGCGGGTCCTTCGGGCGGATCGTGGTCATGCCGCGGCGTGCTCGTCCACGAGCCGGTCCTGCAGGGCGAGCATCTCGCCCGCGTCGGTCTCGTGGTCGTAGCCCAGGAGGTGCAGCAGGCCGTGCACCGCCAGCGTCGTGAGGGGCTCCTGCGCGGCCTCCGGGCAGATCACCACGTCGCCGAGCTCGGGCGGGGGCCCGTCCTCCGGCCAGCCGCCCAGCACGTCCGGGCCGTCCACGGGGAACGCCAGCACGTCGGTGGCTTCGGGCCTGTCGCGGTGCTCCCCGTTGATGCCGGCCATCTCCTCGGGGCCCACGACCATCAGGCCCACCGTGGCCCGCGCCACCCCCAGCCGGCCGCAGGTGAACCGCACGACCTCCTCCAGGGCGGCCGCCGTCGCCGCGTCGGCCCGGACCTCGACCTCGATCACGCCCCGTTCCCCTCGTCCAGGTCCGCGGCCGCGTACGCGTCCACGATGCTCTGCACCAGCCGGTGCCGCACCACGTCACGGCGGTCGAACGAGCAGAACGCGATGTCCGGCACGCCCTGCAGCACCTTCCGGACGGCCACCAGGCCGGACTGCCGGTCGCGCGGCAGGTCCACCTGGGTCACGTCGCCGGTCACCACCATGCGGGAGCCGAAGCCCAGGCGGGTGAGGAACATGCGCATCTGCTCGGCGGTGGTGTTCTGCGCCTCGTCGAGGATGATGAAGCTGTCGTTGAGGGTGCGGCCGCGCATGAACGCCAAGGGCGCGATCTCGATCTGCCCGCGGGTCACGAGCGTCTCGACGCGGTCGGCGTCGAGCATGTCGTGCAGCGCGTCGAACAGGGGACGCAGGTACGGGTCGACCTTCGCGGCGAGGTCGCCCGGCAGAAAGCCCAGCCGCTCCCCGGCCTCCACGGCGGGCCGGGTGAGGATGATGCGGCCCACCTCGCGGCGGGTGAGCGCCGCCGTCGCCAGCGCCACCGCCAGGTAGGTCTTGCCGGTGCCGGCCGGGCCGATGCCGAACGTGATCGTGTTGTCGCGGATGGCGTCCACGTAGTCCTTCTGCCCGGCGGTGCGCGGCGTGACCACCCGCTGGCGGTGCCGCCAGATCACGTCGTCGAGCATCGCGGACACCGGCT
>JADLHW010000131.1 GCA_020848615.1 Thermoleophilia bacterium | reverse complement strand
GACGGCTGATCAGGAGGGACCCGGTGGTCTCGCGCGTTGTCAATCTCCCCATCGGTCGCAAGATCGCGATCGTCACGGGGTCGATCCTCATGCTCCTCGTGGTGGCCGTCGCCATCGCCGTGATGTCGCTGCGGTCGGCGTCCGCCGCGTTCGACAGGATCGAGACGTCCCGGCGCGCCGTCGATGCCGCCTCCACGATCCCCCGCGAGCAGCTCGCCCAGCGCTCGCTGCAGGCCGAGTTCGCCGTCGTCGCCGACCAGGCGCTCCTGGACGAGTTCACGGCGTCCGCCGGCCGTGCCGCGGCCGGCCGCAAGGCCGTCCAGGCGATCTTCCCCGACGACGCCGTCATCCAGGCCGCCATCCGGAAGGCCGAGGCCGCCGACGCGCTGCACGACCCCACGGTGTTCGACCGGCTGGTGCCCGCCGTCCGCGCGGGACGCGCCGCCGACGTGAGGGCCGCCGCCGAGCGGGCCCGGGACCTGGTGGACCAGCAGATCGCCCAGGGCGACATCGTCCTGAGGCGCGTGACGGCCGTCGCGGACCGCACCCAGGCGGACGCCGTGTCCGCCGCGAACCGCGCGAAGTGGGTGATCGGCATCGTCGGGATCCTCGCGCTGCTCATCGGCGGCGGGCTCTCGCACCTGCTGTACCGCCTCATCACCTCCCCCCTGCGGGAGCTGCGGGACCGCATGTGGGAGCTCGCCGAGGGCGACGGCGACCTCACCAGGCGCATCGAGGTGCGCGGCCAGGACGAGGTGGGCCAGGTCGCGAAGAACTTCAACCGCTTCGCCGCCACCGTGCACGACATCGTGCGGCTCTCCAGCCAGGCCTCCGACGGCCTCGCCCGGAACGCCGACACGCTGGTGATGTCCGCCGCCGAGGCCGGTGAGGCCGTCGCCCAGACCGCCGGGACCGTCGACGGCATGGCGGCCGCCACCACCCTCCAGGCCGAGCGCGTGACGGAGGTGGGCGGCCTGGTGGAGGACATGGGCATCGCCATCGGCCGGGCGTCCGACGCCGGCCGCAGCGTCGCCAGCGTCGCCGGGGAGGCCGACGAGCGGGCGGCCGAGGGCGAGCGCAGCATCGCCCAGGTGCAGGGGGCCATGGACTCCATCGAGCGGTCCGTGGGCGACGTCCACGAGGTCGTCACGGCCCTCGGCGACCGGGGCCGGGAGATCGGCGCGATCGTGCAGACCATCGGGGAGATCTCCGCCCAGACCAACCTGCTGGCCCTGAACGCCGCCATCGAGGCGGCCCGGGCCGGGGAGCACGGCCGTGGCTTCGCCGTGGTGGCCGAGGAGGTCCGCAAGCTCGCCGAGCAGTCCCAGGGCGCCGTCGGGTCGATCGCCGAGATCATCGGCGACCTGCAGCAGGAGACCGAGCGGGCCGTGGCCGCCATGGACCAGGGCCGTGAGGAGGTGAGCAACGGCGCGCAGATCGTGGAGCACGCCGGCACCGCGTTCGCCGCCATCCGCGAGCGGGTGAGCGCCGTCTCCACCGAGGTGGAGAGCGTGTCCACCGCCTGCAGCGACCTGGAGCAGTTCGCCCTGAACGTCCAGGACCGCATGAGCGAGGTCGCCGCGGTGAGCGAGCAGAACGCCGCGTCCGGCACGGAGATCGCCGCAGCCGTGCAGGAGACCTCCGCCGCGGCCGACAGCGTCGCCGTGACGGCCCGCGAGGTGCAGGCCGCCGTCTCCTACCTGGACGAGCTGGTGAGCAAGTTCACGGTGTGGGAGCCGGAGCGGGCCGACCGCCGTCGCAGGATCCGGATGCCCGACGAGCAGGGCCAGAACGACCCGCGGTAGCCGGGCGCCGTGGCCGGGGGCTCAGCCCCCGGCCCGCCCGCCCCGGTCCGACAGGTTCCGGGCCCGCTCGACCAGGCGCCGCGCCGCGGCCAGGTGCCGCCCCGCCGCCTCGAAGTCCCCGGCCGTCACGGCCTGCTGGTACGCGTCGAACTGCGCGGCCGCGGCGGCCACCAGGTCGGCCACGGTCGCGTTGGGCTGCTGGTCGCCGGCGTCCTCGCCGCCCAGCAGGCTGCCGAGCGCCGCCTGGAAGGTCTTCCCGGACGCCACGCGCCCGTCGCCGAGCCCCACCACCACGCGGAACAGGGTGGGCAGCAGGCCCCCGGAGTCCAGGTAGATGGGCTGCACGTACAGCAGGCCCTGCCCGATGGGCACCACCAGCGCGTTGCCGCGCAGGATGCTGCGGTTCCGCAGGCCCAGCTCACCGGAGAGGGTCGCGTCGTTGCCCACCGTCTGGGTGAAGGTCTGCAGGGACTCCAGGCCCGGTGAGGTGCGGAAGTCGATGAGCGTGAGCTTCCCGAAGTCCCCCGGGTCGCTGGACACCGCCAGCCACCCCGAGAAGCCCGTGGCGCCCTCGGCCTGCGGCTTGAACGACCGGATGAGCAGGAACCGCTCCCGCTGCTCGCCGGGCAGCACCGCGTAGGTGTAGCGGGCCGCGGAGTTCTGCAGCACGCCCTCCGCCCCGCTGCCCAGGCGCTCCTGGGTGGGGGCCCACAGCTCCGAGCCGTTGTACAGCGTCTCGGCGGTGGTCACGTGGAACCGCAGCGTCGCCTGGCTCTGGAAGTCGAACAGGTCCTCCCCGTAGCGCAGGTGCCCGCGCAGCCCCGGTGCCAGGCGGTCCATCTCCGTGCCGTCGGTGAACAGCCCCGGGTACACCTTCCGGTACGTCGCGAGCATCGGCTCGTCGGCGTCGGTCACGAACAGGTGCGTCTCACCGGAGTAGGCGTCCATGGCCGCGACCACCGGCTGGCGCTCGTAGTTCACGCCGTTGAACCGCGCGGCGTACGGGTAGCGGTCGGTCGCGACGTACAGGTTCTGCAGCACCCACATGCGGCCCTCGGCGGCCACGAACCACGGGTCGCTGTCGGGCACCAGGAACGGTGCCAGCTCGTTCACCCGCGCCCCGATGTCGCGGTACAGCAGCAGGCTGCTGTCCGCGTTCGCCGGTGCCCTGGCGCTGCCGGAGGTGGCGTTCCACACGCGCCGGCCGCCGCCGATGTACGGCAGGCCGCCCAGGAACTCGGTGATCGCCAGGCGCCGCCACCCGGAGCCGATGCGGATGCCGGTGCCGCCCTCCCCGCCGCACCGCGCGGCGTCCTCCCCGGTGCACCAGGTCACGTCCGGCCGGTTCTCACCGCGGTCGAACACCGCCTGCCGGGTGTTGGCGACCGCCCACGGGGTGTCGGCCTGCGCGCCGAAGTAGATCTCCGGGTGCGTGAGGGGCGGCGTGAGCTGGGTGACGTCCTCCTGCTGCACCCCGAACCCGGACCACACCGGCCGGCCGTCAACCGGGTCGATCTCGTTCACCGCCGCGGCCAGCAGGCCGTTGCCGTGCGTGTAGGTGAAGTGCCGGCGCTGGAAGTCCGGGGCGCGCTGGTAGTTGATCTCCCCGCCCACCGTGAACACGGTGCGCGGCCGCCCGCCGATGACATAGCGGTCCACGTCGGTGTCGGCGCACGCGTAGAACGGGCTGATCTGGGTGAGCAGGCGCTGGCAGTCCTGCTGGGCGGGCTCCTGGTCCAGGAACCGCAGGGAGCCGACCGACGCCGGGGAGTCGGCCACCGCCTTCGCGGTGACGCCGCCCGGGGAGTACCGGGACGCGACGATGCCCGCCGTGTCGATCCCCGACGCCCGCCGCGTGGCGTCCAGGGTCGCCTGGATGTTCTGCTCCTCCACCTGCAGCTGGGTGCCGCGCAGGACGATCGCGTCGTTCAGGAGCGCCCCCACCGGGCCCAGGGCGCTCAGCAGGATCGCCGAGGCCGCGCAGAACGCCGGGACGCCCCACACCGGGGTGTCCTCGTGACCCCACGACAGCCCCCGCCCGCGCCACGCCACGCCGGCGGCCACCACCAGCGGCAGGGCCAGCACCAGCCACCACGGGCTCGCGACGACGACCAGCGCCACGGCCGCCACCGCCCACAGCAGCAGGCCGAGCGGCACGGCGGTGCCGACGCGGGTGATGCCCATGCGCTGCCGTAGCCGGCGTCCGCTGAGCGCCATGAGCCCCACCGACAGCACGGCGAGGGTGACCGCCCCGACCGCGCGCGTCGGGATGTCGATGTTCCGGGTGGCCGCCCCGGCCCCGGCGATGACGTCCCCGGTCCCCACCGTGAGCGTGTACCGCGACAGCCACAGCAGCGCCGACATGCACAGAAGGAACGCGCCGCCCAGCAGGAACGCGGCCCGCAGGGTGCGGTCCAGGACCGCCACGGAGCGCAGCAGGGCGCCCCGCTGCCGCTCCGAGTACCAGATGGACAGGCCCGTCGCGAGGACCCCCAGGGCGGCGAGGAACAGGGAGGACGCCGCGACCTGCACCACGTCCCGGATCGCCGGCTCGGTGAACACGAAGAACGACACGTCGCGGCCGAACACCGGGTCGGTGCGCTCGAACGGCACGGCGTGCCGGGCGGCCAGCAGCCGATCGCGGGACGCCACCAGGCCCGGGGCGAGCACCCCGGCGGTGAGCAGGAAGGTCACC
Source organism: Thermoleophilia bacterium (assembly GCA_020848615.1). Taxonomy (GTDB): domain Bacteria; phylum Actinomycetota; class Thermoleophilia; order Miltoncostaeales; family Miltoncostaeaceae. Next base: position 29 of record JADLHW010000131.1, on the reverse strand, counting down.
ACGGCGCCGCCGCGGGCCCCCCAGCGCAG
>JADLHW010000130.1 GCA_020848615.1 Thermoleophilia bacterium | reverse complement strand
GCGGCCCGCCAGGGCATCGGCAACACGGGGGCCGCGGTGGAGCTGGTGGAGGTGCCGTACGACCGTGCCGACCGGCACGAGGTGCTGGCCGCCAGCGGCCAGGCGCGCGTGCCGGTGCTGGTGGACGGCGACCGCGTGATCGTGGGGTCGCAGCGGATCGTGCGCCACATGTACGCGACGCACGGCGACGGGCCGGCGTCCCGGTCGGTGCACGAGCTGGACCTGGAGATCGCCGCCCTCGACGCCGCCGGGCTGGGCGGGTGCGAGGGGCCGGCGCCCGCCTAACCCGCGGTGCGACCCGCCCGCAGCTCGCCCGCGTAGGCGGCGAAGTCCTCCCACCGGCCGTCGGCGAGCAGCCCCGCCTGCCGCGGCCAGGTCGCGGGGTCGTGCATGCGGAAGTGCGGGCCCGCCGCGTCGAGGATCTCCCGCAGGCGCTCCACCGGCGTGCCGGACAGCTCCCGCCAGGTGCCCACGCCGCCCTCGCGGCACAGGCGGCCGATCTTGGGGCCGATGCCCTCCACCATGGTGAGGTCGTCCATGCGGACGCGCACGCCCAGGACGCGGGCCGCACGGTGCAGGTCGGGTGCCGGACCGGGCTCCGGCCGGGAATCGGCCTGCGCCGGGGCGGGTTCCGAAGCGAACAGGGACGGCTGGCGCACCGCGCCGCCCTCCAGCTCGGCGATGCGGCCGCGGGCCTCCGCCAGCAGGGCGACCTCCTCACGGTGCCGCGCCTGCAGGCGGTCGAGCTCCTCCTGGACCTCCCGCAGCCTGCGGGAGTCGCCCTCACCCTCGGCGGCGGCCAGCCGCCGCTCGAGGTCCTGCGCGCGGCCGCGCAGGTCGTCGCGTTCCCGCGCGGCGGTCTCCAGCTCCCCGATGCGCGCCTGCAGGGCCGGCAGGCGGTCCTCGGACTCCAGCTCGGCGACGCGTGCGCGCAGGGTCGACGCCTCCCGGTCGGCCGACACGAAGCGGGTGCGGAAGCTCTCGAGCTCCGCGCCCTTCTCCTCCAGCTCGGCGACCTGCGCCTCCAGGCCCGGCACGCGCGCGGCGACCGGCTCCACCTCGCCCAGGTGATCGGCGATCGCCACGCCGTGGCGCACCTCGTCCTCGAGGGCGGCGATGCGTGCGCGGTGCTCGTCCATGAGGGCCGTCTCGCCCTCCAGCTGGACGATGCGCGCCCTGGCGATGGAGAGGTCCTCCTCGGTGTGCCCCAGCTCCGAGGCATGCGACTCGAGCGCCGCGATGCGCTCGTCGCGCGCGGCCAGGTCGGCGGCGTGCGCGGCCTCCTGGGACTGGACCAGCTGCATGCGGGCGAACCAGCCCAGCACGGCGCCCACCAGCAGGGCGACGACCACCACCGGCCAGATCTCCCCGAACACGTACCCCATACCGATCAGCCCCCCAGCACCGTGAACGCGATCCGCCGGTTCTGCTCCCGGCCGGCCTGCGTGCCGTTGTCCGCCACCGGGCGCGACGCGCCGTACCCGATCGCCACCAACCGCCCCCGGGGCACGCCGCGCGCGACGAGGGCGTCCACCACGGCGCGTGCGCGCCGCAGGGAGAGGTTCTGGTTGCGGGCCGCGTTTCCCTGGTTGTCGGTGTGCCCCTCCACCCGGACCGTGAGGATCCGGTTGGCGCGCACGGCGGGGCGGACGACCGCCGCGACCCGGTCCACGAGGGCCACGGACTCCGGCCGGATGTCCGCCGACGCCGTGTCGAACCGGATGGTCGTGCCGGCCAGCAGGTTCGCGAGCCGGCGCTCCACCACCTGCGGCTGGGCGGAGACGGCCGCGCCCGGCACGCTGTTGTCGGTCACGTCCAGGCCGCCGGACCGCGCGGCCCGCAGCGGCGCGGCGAGCGCCCCCGCCGTGGCGGTGCGCCGCTCACCCGCGACGGTGAGCCGGCCGTCCTCGAGCGTCGCGCTGCCGCTGCGCAGGGCGGCGGGCATCGCCCGGACCACGGCGACGAACAGGCCCAGGTCCGCGACGTCCACGGTGGCGGCGTCCGCATCGACGTCCAGGCGGTCGTCGATGGTCGCGGCCGGACGCGCGGCGCGGGCGGCGTCGGCGAGCGCGGTGCGCTGGGCGACCGCGGACACCGTCCCGGTGAGGATGAGGCGGCGGCCGTCGTAGCGGGCCCCCAGCACGGGGGCCACCGCGACCGGTGCGCTGGTGGTGGGCGCATAGGTCGTGTCGTGGACGGCCCCCAGGCCCGACACGGCGGCGAGCGCCCGGTCACGCAGCTCGGCGGGTCCCCGCAACGTGACGTCCCGATACCGCACCGACACCGAGACGCCCTCGATACCGCGATCCGCGAGCGCGGCCCGCGACTTCCCGGCGACGTCGGACTCCACCATCGCGCAGCCCGCGACGGTCCCGCCGAGGGACAGTGCCACCAGCAGCGGCACCGCGACCTGCCAACGGCGCAGTGGAGGAGTGCGGCGCATCGGGTGTCGAAGGCTCCGAACGGGGGTGTGCCGGACCGCCCGATCCTACGCCCCGCCCCGGTCACCCCCGGCCCCGCGGTCAGGGAGTGAGCACGTCCAGGCCCCGCTCACGGCGCTCGGAGGCGAGCAGCGTGTCGATCTGCTCGGGTGCGACGGGGCGGGAGAAGTAGAAGCCCTGGCCCAGGGCGCAGCCCAGGCGCTGCAGCCCCTGCACCTGCTCGACGGCCTGGATGCCCTCGGCGATGGCCTCGAAGTTCAGGACCCCCACCAGCTGCACGATCATCGCGGCGAGGTCCTTGTCGCGCTCCGCGCTGCCCACGCCGCTCACGAAGCTGCGGTCGATCTTCACCAGGTCGATGGGCAGCCGGCCCAGGTACGACAGCGAGGAGTAGCCGGTGCCGAAGTCGTCGATCGCGATGCGCGTGCCGAGGTCCCGCAGGGACTCCAGGGTGCGCATCGTGCGCTCCGGGTCGTTCATCAGCACGCTCTCGGTGACCTCGAGCACCAGGGCGCGCGCCGGCAGGCCGGCGGCGCGCAGGGCGGCGTCGACCACGTCGGGCAGGTCCGGGTCGTCGAGCTGGCGCGGTGACACGTTGACGCTCACGTAGAACGTGTCGGGGTTGCATGCCACGGTGAGCCACCGGCGCGCGTCGACGCAGGCGCGCTCCAGCACCCACCGGCCGATCGGCACGATGAGCCCGGATTCCTCGGCCAGCGGGATGAACTCGTCGGGACGCACCAGGCCGCGGGTGGGGTGCTGCCAGCGCAGCAGGGCCTCCACGCCGCTCACCGCGCCGGAGTCGAGCTCCACGATGGGCTGGTAGTTCAGGAAGAACTCCCCACGGCCCAGGGCGTGGTCCAGGTCGGCCTTCAGCTCCAGGCGCTCCCGGGCGAGGTCGAGCATCTCGGGCCGGAACAGCTCGAACCCGCCGCGGCCCCGGGCCTTCGCCGCGTACATCGCGATGTCGGCGGATCGCAGCATCTCGTCGGCGTCGGCCTCGGAGCTGCGGGCCACCGCGATGCCCAGGCTGCCGCGCACCACCATCTCGTAGCCCTCCAGCGTGATGGGCTCCGACACGGCGCGCAGCACGCGGATGGCGGCCTGGGAGGCGTCCTCCTCCCCGTCGCAGGTCTCCAGCAGCATCGCGAACTCGTCGCCGCCCAGGCGGGCGGCGGTGTCACCCGAGCGCAGCGCGCCCCGGATCCGCCGCGCGACCTGCCGGATGAGCTGGTCGCCGGTCTGGTGGCCCAGGCTGTCGTTCACCGTCTTGAAGTCGTCGAGGTCCAGCAGCATCATCGCCACCGGCCGCCCCTCGCGGCGGTTCCGCTCGATGGCGTGCTCCACGCGGTCCTCGAACAGGGCGCGGTTCGCCAGGCCCGTCAGGCCGTCGTGGAACGCCTGGTGGGCGAGCTCGTCCTCCACCGCGCGGCGGTCGGACACGTCGCGGGTGTTCAGCACCACGCCCCGCACCGACGGCTCCTCGGTGAGGTCCGTCGCGACGATCTCCATCCACCGCCACTGCCCGTCGGCGTGGAGCAACCGCACGGTGACCGGGTCGCCGGTGTGCCCGCCCCCGCGGAGTCCCACCAGCAGCGCGACCTGGGCGGCGTCGTCCGGGTGGACGAGCTCCACGAGTCGCCGCCCCTCGATCGCGGCGGGCACGGTGCCGAGCTGCCGCTCCGACGCCGGGGACGCGAAGTCCACGCCGCCGGCCTCGTCGATCACCAGCACCAGGTCCGAGGAGTTCTGCACGAGCGCGGCGAACCGCCGCTCCCGTCCCTCGGCGGCCGCGACCGCCCTCGCGCGGGCCTTCTCGATGCGCCACCACAGCGCCGACGCGCTCAGCAGGAGCAGCACGATCGCGACCGCCATGCCCAGCGTGTAGCCGCGGACCGCCGCGCTGGTCTCGTCGCGGGCCCTCGCGACCTCCCGGCCGTTCGCGTCGATCCACCGGCCGAACGCCGCGCTGAGGGGCGGCAGCAGCTGGTAGGCCTCGTTGACGACCCCGCTCGCGGGGCCCGGCGCGGTGGCCACGGCCATCAGCCGGTGCAGCATCCGCCGGGTGTCGTCCCGGGCGGCGGCCTCCTCGCCGGAGCGCGTGTGGTCCTCCGCGGCGATGCGCTCGACCCGGCTGGCCGCCAGGGCGAACGACAGCAGCACGCGCGGCGGGATGCCCGGCCGGCCCTCGGCGCGGGCGCGCCAGTACTGGGCCTCCAGCTCCCGCATGTCGAGGTTCGCCTCCACGAGCACGCGGTACTGCTCCTGGTGGCGCGCCTGCCGCGCGGAGGCGTCGGTGATGCTGTGCCCGAACCACACGCTCACCGCGATGCCCGCCAGGCCCAGCACCACGAGGCCCGCGAGCTGGATGAGCTGGAGCGTCCGCAGGTGCCGGCCCACGGCCTGCCAGCTGGGCGACGTCCGGTGCGGGGTGTGGGGGCTCATCATCCGTGAATGGGGGCGCGGTCCGTCCGGGATGCGCCTCCAGGGCATCGGCCCTCCGGGGACCGGAACTGAGCGGCCCGGACGTTCCGCGATCCGATTCGTCCGGAATGAGGTGCGGGACCCAACCGGGCGCGCGCCCGGTTGGTAGATTCGCGCCCTCTCCCGACCCCTGATCACGGAGGTCCCATGGTGCGCCGGTCCACGCTCGCCGCCACCGCCGTCGCAGTGCCGCTGCTCCTCGCAGGCCAGGCCGCGGCCGCAACGAAGCCCGTCTGCAACCTCACGGGCTCATCCGCCCTGCAGGAGCGGGGCGTCCTCACCCTCAGCACCGACAACCCGGCGTTCCCGCCGTGGTTCGGCGGCGGTGAGAAGAACCCGCCGTGGAAGGTCAACGATCCGGCCACCGGCAAGGGCTACGAGTCCGCCGTGGCCTACGAGGTCGCCCGGCGGATCGGCTTCGCCCGGAGCAAGGTCAAGTGGATCTACACGCCGTTCGACAAGTCGTTCGCGCCGGGCGACAAGGACTTCGACCTGTTCTTCAACCAGGTGTCCTACAACCCGGCCCGCGCCAGGAACGTGGCGTTCAGCATCTCGTACTACAACGTCACCCAGGCCGTGGTCGTGAAGAGCGGCACGGCGATCGCACGGGCCCGCAGCATCGCGGCGCTCAAGCCGTACCGGTTCGGGGCGCAGCGGGGCACCACCAGCCTCGACGCGATCCGCACCCGCATCCAGCCCGACCAGACGCCGCGGGTGTACCCCACCAACGTGAACGCGGTGAACGCCCTGAAGAACGGGCAGATCGACGGCCTGGTGGTCGACCTCCCCACCGCGTACTACGTCACGGCGGCGCAGGTCCCGAACAGCAGGATCGTGGGCCAGCTGCCGGCCCAGGCGGACCCCGAGCGCTTCGGGGCGGTCGCCCAGAAGGGCAGCCCGCTGATGGGCTGCGTGAACAAGGCCCTGCGTCAGATGCGCCGCGACAAGACGCTCGCCAAGTTCGAGCAGCGGTGGCTCGCGGGCGCGTCGGCGCCGTTCCTGAGGTAGGACCCGGCCGTGGCGGACCCCGTACCGCCGCATGACCACGGCTTCCGGCGCTCGCGGATCCTCGCGGGCGCCGGCGGCCGCTGGACGGCCGCGCTCACGTCGTCGCTGATCGCGCTGGCGTCGACCGCGGTCGTCGTGGGCCTGCTGGTGTGGCTCATCCCGAAGTCCAAGGGGTTCGAGGAGGTGAAGGCCACCTTCTTCGACCGGGCCCAGTTCCGCGACAGCTTCGACGGCATCGGGGAGGCCTTCAAGACCAACATCAAGCTGTTCATGGTCGTCGAGGCGATCGTGCTGGTGCTCGCCCTGGTGATCGCCGTGATGCGCAGCCTGCCCGGCCCGGTGTTCTTCCCGGTGCGGGCCCTCGCCGTGATCTACGCGGACGTGTTCCGCGGCATCCCCACGATCCTGCTCATCCTGCTGCTGGGCTTCGGGGTGCCGGCGCTGCAGGTGGAGGGGATCCCCTCCGACGAGATGTTCTGGGGCGGGGTCGCGCTGGTGCTGGTGTACAGCGCGTACGTGTCGGAGGTGTACCGCGCGGGCATCGACTCGGTGCACCCCAGCCAGGACGCCGCCGCCCGGTCCCTCGGGCTCGGGCGGTTCCGGTCGCTGCGGCACGTGGTGCTGCCCCAGGCGGTGCGCCGCGTGATCCCGCCGTTGCTCAACGACTTCATCGGCCTGCAGAAGGACACGGCCCTGGTGTTCCAGCTGGGCGTGGTGGAGGCGCTCAACCAGGCGTCCATCGACGCGTCCGCGACGTTCAACTACACGCCGTACCTGGTGACCACGGTGTTCTTCCTGGCGATCACGATCCCCATGACGCGGTTGACGGACTGGCTCATCGCGCGCGACCGCCGCCGCCGCCAGGCGGGGGGAGCGATCGCATGACCGGCGACGCGGGCCTGGTGATCGAGGGGCTCCACAAGTCCTTCGGGCGCAAGCCGGTGCTGCGCGGCATCGACCTCGCCGTGGAGCCGCACCAGGTGGTGTGCCTCATCGGGGCCTCCGGGTCCGGCAAGTCCACGCTCCTGCGCTGCGTGAACCTGCTGGAGCCCATCGACGCGGGCCGCATCACCCTGGGCGGGGAGGACATCACCCGCCGCGGCGTGCGCGTGAACGCGGTCCGGCGGCGCGTGGGGATCGTGTTCCAGTCCTACAACCTGTTCCCGCACATGCCGGTGCTGCGCAACGTCACGCTGGGCCCGGTGAAGGCGCTGGGGCGGTCCCGGGCGGAGGCCCGCGACGAGGCGATGGCCCTGCTGGAGCGGTTCGGACTGGCGGATCGCGCGAGGGACTACCCCGACCGCCTGTCCGGCGGCCAGCAGCAGCGCGTCGCGATCATCCGGGCGCTGGCGATGCGGCCGGAGCTGCTCCTGCTGGACGAGATCACCAGTGCCCTGGACCCCGAACTTGTGGCGGATGTGCTGGAAATGATCCGAGATCTCGCCGAAGGGGGGATGACAATGGTCATCGCAACCCACGAGATGGGGTTCGCCCGCGACATCGCGCACCGCGTGTGCTTCCTCGACGAGGGCCAGATCCTGGAGGAGGGCGCTCCCGAGCGGATCTTCACGGCTCCGCAGGAGGCCCGCACCCGGCGGTTCCTGCAGCGCGTGGTCGACGCGGGCCGCATGGACGGCGGGCGGGGGGGAACCTGAACGGCACGCCCGACGCCGCGCGAACCGGGCCGAACGGCCCCGGCGCGGGGTTGCGTTTTCCGGGACGGTGCGGGCAGGATCGAAGTCGCTGTGCGGAAAACCGTGACCACGGACGGGGGTCGAACGAGATGAAGAGGCGTCACCTGGCGGCCGCGGCCGCCCTGCCGGTACTCCTTGCGCTTCCCGCTGCCGCGGGTGCCCAGACGTCGTCGACGGTGCGGCTGCAGCCGGCGAAGTCGGCGAAGGCCGGCACCACGCTGCGCGTCGCGGTGGGCGCCTCCGTGCCCTCGACCCTGCGGCGCGCCCGCACCTGCGTGGTGCGCGTGGCGGGCGTGAAGGGCGTGAACGCGGTCATCAGGCTCGACGCCTCCGGGAAGAACCGGATCGCCAAGGTCAAGCTCCCCAGGACGCTCGCCCCCAAGCGCTACCGGGTCACCGCCACGTGCAACGGCATCGCGAAGCGCACCATGAGCGTCGCGCGGGTGCTGCCGCCGTCGGTGAAGGTGACCGTCACCCCGGCGCTCGGTCCCCGGCTGCAGGGGGCGCTCGGCACCACCTCCTACGCGTGGGCCGCCGACGTCACGAACCCCAGCACGGTCCTCGACGCGTACGGCGTGACCGTCACGGTCACGTTCACCGCGAGCAACGGCATCCCGGTGACCGACTCGGCGCTGGTGCGCCGCGTCCCGGCGGGCGCGACCATCACGATCGGCGACACGAAGGACCTGGCCGCCGGCAGCGCCGCGCTCACCGGCCTCAGCGGGACCTCGGCGGCCGCGAAGTTCGGCCTGCAGGCGTCGAAGCAGCCGCTGCCGGTCGTGACGCCGTCGGCGGTGCCGCTGTCCAAGACCGTCGTGTCGGGCGTCACCACCAGCGTGGCCGTGGACGGCGTCACCGTGAACAGCGCCGCGCCGTCG
>JADLHW010000129.1 GCA_020848615.1 Thermoleophilia bacterium | reverse complement strand
GTTTGGCACCTCGATGTCGGCTCGTCGCATCCTGGGGCTGGAGTAGGTCCCAAGGGTTGGGCTGTTCGCCCATTAAAGCGGTACGCGAGCTGGGTTCAGAACGTCGTGAGACAGTTCGGTCCCTATCTGCGGTGGGCGCTGGAGAATTGAAAGGATCTGTCCCTAGTACGAGAGGACCGGGATGGACAGGCCTCTGGTGTATCAGTTGTCGTGCCAACGGCACTGCTGGCTAGCTACGCCTGGACGGGATAACCGCTGAAAGCATCTAAGCGGGAAGCCCACCTTGAGATGAGTTCTCCCACCTCCTTGAGAGGGTAAGGCTCCAAGTAGACCACTTGGTCGATAGGCCGGATGTGTAATCGCAGCAATGCGTTCAGCAGACCGGTACTAATCCGCCGAGGGCTTGACTCACATTCTTTTTCACACCTTGTGCCCTATGCAGTATTGAGGGTATGCCCTCAAGATGTCCCGGTGGCTATAGCGTGAGGGATCCACCTCTTCCCATTCCGAACAGAGTCGTTAAGCCTCACCGCGCCGATGGTACTCCGAGCGAGGGCTCGCGGGAGAGTAGGTCGCTGCCGGGCTTGCATTGCGAAGGGCCGTCATCCCATGTGGGGTGGCGGCCCTTTCGCGTTCCCGGGACCGATCCCCATGGGGGCCGGCCGGTGGCCGTTGGTAGCATCGCCACGTGACGAGCGACACCACGCCGCGGGGCGACGACGTCATCGTGATCGGGGCCGGTCTGGCGGGGCTCGCGTGCGCCCACCGGCTGGCGGCCCGCGGCCGCACCGTGCGCGTGCTGGAGGCCGGGAGGTCCCCCGGCGGCCGGGCCCGCACCGAATGGCATGAGGGACGGCCCGTGGACCTGGGGTTCCAGGTGCTGTTGGGCCGGTACCCCGCCGCACGCGCCCTGGTGCGTGAACTGGGGATCCCGCGGCACGACATGCGCGCCTTCAGCGGCGGCGCGGCCTTCTGGAACGGCACCGGGTGGAACCGGCTGGCACCCACCCCGCCGTCGCTGGCGCGGTTCGGCGGGTTGGCGCCCGGTGACCGGCTGCGGCTGGCCCGCCTGGCCGCCGAGGTCCTGCGGCGCCCCGCCGAGCACTGGCTGGACGACCCCGCGGCGGGGCGGACGACCGAGGAGGATCTGCGGGCGGCCGGCTTCGGCGACGCGGCGATCGAGGGGTTCTTCCGCCCGTTCTGGGGCGTGGTGTTCCTCGACCGGAGCCTGAGCGCCGACGCGGGGTACTTCCGCTTCCTGCTCGGCAGCCTGCTGCGCGGTCCCGCGGTGCTGCCCGCCGACGGCCTCGGCATGATCGCCGAATGGGCGGCGGCCGCCATCCGACAGCGGGGCGGTCACGTGGAGCTGGGCGTGAGGGTGAGCGAGATCGTGCGGGGCGATGACGGCGGGGCCTCCGGCGTGCGGACGGCCGACGGCCGGACCCTCCCCGCCCGGGCCGTCGTGGTCGCGACCGAGGCGCCCGCGACGCGTGAGCTGCTGGAGCCCGTGGACCCCGACACCGCGCGCCGCGTGCCCGCGGGGGCGGCGGCCGGCGTGGTGACCGCCGCGTTCGCGCTGGCGCGGCCCCTGTACCGGGGGCGCGTGATCCTGGTGAACGCGGACCGCGAGGACGCCGGCACGCCGAGGGTGGATCTGATGTGCCAGACCACCAACGTGACGCGGCCCGAGGCGGTGGGGGGGCCGCACATCCTGCTGGCGTCCAGCGTCACGACGCCCGGGCCGGCGGACGGCTCCGGCCTGGCGGAGGCGGTGGGACGGACGGTCGCCCGGTGGTCGCCCGGGTACGCGTGGGCGGCGCACGCCGAGCTCATCGGGGTCACGGCGCACGAGTTCGCGCAGTACCGGCCGGCGCCCGGCGTGCGGGACGACCTGCCCGGCACGCGCACGCGGGTGCCGCGCCTGCTTGTGGCGGGAGACCTGACCACCCATCCCTCCATCGAGGGCGCGGTGCGGAGCGGCGGTGCCGCCGCCGACGCCCTGCTGGCCGCGCCGGCCTGAAGGTGAAGCGCGTCGGGTCGCGCAGGGTCTGGAGCGTCCGGGACGTGACCGGCGCCCTCGCCCGCCGCCTGGAGGACATCCCGTCGCTGTGGGTGGAGGCGGAGGTCCACAACCTGCGCGGGCAGCGCGGGCAGGTGTACTTCACCCTGCGCGACGAGCACCAGGTCGACGCGTCCATGAACGCCGTGGTGTTCGACCGGCTGCCGGCACCGCCCCGGGACGGGAGCCTGGTGCACGCCTACGGGCGCGTGGAGTTCTGGGCCGAGCGGACGCAGCTGCGGATGCGCGTGGAGCGCATCGAGCTGGCCGGCGAGGGGCTCCTGGTGGCCCAGATGGAGGCGCTGCGGGCCGTCCTGGATCGCGAGGGCCTGCTCGCCGAGGGGCGCAAGCGCCGGCTGCCGCTGCTGCCGCGCCGGGTGGGCCTGGTGACCTCGGCGACCGGCGCCGCGCGCGACGACGTCCTGCGGAACCTGTGGGAGCGGTTCCCGGACGGCGACGTGGTGCTGGTGGACGTGCCGGTGCAGGGCGACGCCGCGGCGCCGGCGATCGTGCGGGCCCTGCGGCGGCTCGCGGAGATCCCCGACGTGGACGTGGTGATCGTCACGCGCGGCGGGGGCGCCCTGGAGGACCTCATGGCGTTCAACTCCGAGGAGGTCTGCCGGGCGGTCGCGGCGTGCCGCGCCCCGGTGGTGTCGGCGGTGGGGCACGAACGGGACGTCACCCTGTGCGACCTGGTCGCCGACCTGCGCGTCTCCACGCCCACCGCGGCCGCCCGCGCGGTGGTGCCGGACGCCCGGGAGCTCGCGGGGCGCCTGGAGGCGCTGGAGCTGGGCCTCATCCGGGGGCTCGTGCGTGCCCGCGGCCAGGCGGAGGCCCGCCTGGAGCAGCGCAGCCCCGGGCTGGCCGCCGCCCTGCGGGCGGTGGGCACCCGCGCCGAGAGTCGCGTCGCGACCGCCGGCGACCGCCTGGCACCCGCGCTCGCACGGCACGCCGAGCGCGCCGCGGCCGGCGTGCACGGACACGAGGACCGCATGCGCAGGGCCGTCGCGGTGCACGCCCGGGAGGCGGGCGTGCGGCTGTCGGCCGCGGCCGCCATGCTGGACGCCCTCGGACCGCAGCGGACCCTGGCGCGGGGCTACGCCATCGTCCGGGACGCCGCGACGACGCGGCCACTGGTGGACGCGGCGGCGCTGACGGCCGGCGGCGACGTCACCATCCAGATGCGCGATGGTTCCGCGCAGGCCCGCATCACGGAGGTGCAGGGATGACACAGGACGACCCCGCCACGTTCGAGCAGGCCCTCGCCAGCCTGGACCAGGTCGTCGCCCGCCTGGAGGGCGGGGAGGTGGGGCTGGAGGAGGCCGTGACGCTGTTCGAGGAGGGGCAGCGGCACCTGCGGGCGTGCCGGGAGCGGCTGGCGGTCGCCCAGCGGCGCATCGAGGAGCTCACGGCCCAGGGACAGCCGGCGGTCCCGCAGGAGCCCGGGCCCTTCTGAACGGCGGCCCGGGGGGTCCGGGCCGGCTCCGAGCGGCACCCCGCCGCCCGGGGGAACGCTCAAGCCGCGGCGCCGCCGCGCCGACCCAACCTGCAGGAGCCGTCCCAAACTGCGCGTGATCCAGGGCGGGGCCGCGGACCCGCCGGCGGCGAAGGGCCGCGCGGCGCGGCGCCCGCCCGCGGCGGCGCAGCGGCGGGAACCCGGTTCCAAGCCCCGTTCATGGCGATTCGCCGCGGCGCAGGCCGCGCCACGGCGCCCGCCACCGGCCCCCATGATCTGGCTGTTCGCCGTCGTCGCCATGGGCGGCGTCGTGGTCGCCTGGGCGGGGCAGGCCCTCATCGGGCTGTCGATGGCGCTCGCCGGTGCCGCCGCGATGATCTCGCCGCCCACCGCGCCCGTCGCGGGGCGCGCCCGCACCATCTCCCTGGCCCTCATCGTCGCCGCGACCGTCCTCGCGGCGACCGACATCGGCGTCAGCCTGCTCGGCTGAGCACCGGCATCGCCGCCCGCCGGCGTTCCCACCGCCGCAGGCGGTCGATGTCGCGGTCGATCTGGCCCAGCGGGATCTGGCACCCGGGGCTCGAGATGTTCGCGTACCGCAGCAGCCGGTCCTCGTCCGCGCGCAGGGTCATCCACTTCGCCAGGACGTCGTCGCCGGTGGGCAGATCCGGCCGCCCGGCGCGCTCCGGGAACTGCACGCAGTACTCCCGCACCGGTGCGAGCGACCGCGGCAGCAGCGCGACCAGCGGCAGGTGCGGGTACACGAGGTAGCGGTACCGCGGCAGGGCGCCCGGCCCGCTCCCGGCCCGCCGGCCCGTCACGCACATGAACCCGAGCTCCGTGAACATCGCCCACTCGTCCGGGTTCACCACCGACCGGAGCAGGGCCAGCGACCGCCGTTCGGCCTCGGCGCGGCTCACCGGCGCCTCGCGCACCCAGGGGGGCCGCACGGTCCGGCGCATCCGCGGCCGGGGCAGCTCCATGCCGCCGCGCATCGCCAGGGCCAGGGCGCCCAGGCTCACCACCAGCAGCAGGACGACGAGCCCCGCCACCCGCCGTCCCTCAGGCGCAGCCGCCGGCGGCGCGCGGCCAGAACAGCACGCGCTCGGCACCGGATGGGATCTGGTCGAAGTCGCTCACCATGACGGCCTCGCGGCGGCCGCTGGAGGGATCCGACACCGGGACCGCGGCCCACATGCCCTCGTCGAGCTGGCGGCGGAACGCGCGCACAAGGGCCTCACGCTCCGCGTCCACCGCGGGGTCACCCTCAACGATGAGGGTCTCGCCGTACCCGGGCATCATCCGAAGCAACCGCACTCGGGCCTCCCGGCCTCATAGCTTTCGCTCGCCTCCACGCGGGCGTTCTACCCCAACCGGCCGCGCCCCGCAACGCCTTCGGGCCCCGACCCGCCGGAGCCGCCGCGGCGCTCCACTACGATGCCCCGGTGCCGCCCGACCTGAGCGCCGTCCGCGCGGAGCTGCCGAGCCTCGCGGCGGAGGTGTACCTGAACACCGGCGGCTCGGGGCCGCTGCCGCTGCGCAGCGCCCGGGCCATCGCCGCCGCCGCCGCGCAGGCCGCGGAGCACGGCCGCATGAGTCTCGAGGTGTGGACGCGCACCGACCGGCTGCTGCTCGACATGCGCGCGGCCGCGGGGCGCGTCGTGGGAGCGCCGGGCGACGACGTCGCGCTGGTGCAGAACACCTCCACCGGCCTCGACGTCGTGGTGTGGGGCATCGACTGGGCACCCGGCGACGAGATCGTCTGCACCGACAGCGAGCACCCCGGCCTGTCGGTGCCGGTCGCCGTCGCCGCCCGTCGCCACGGCCTCAGGGTGCGCTGGATCCCGGCGGACCGCGTCCACGGCGACCTGGAGGCCGCGGTCGCCGGCGCGTGCGGCCCGCGCACCCGGCTGGTGGCGCTGTCGCACGTCGCGTGGACCACCGGCGCCGTGCTCGACGTGGCGGGCGCCGCCCGCGCCGCGCACGCCGCCGGCGCGCTGTGCGCCGTGGACGGCGCGCAGGCCGCCGGCGCGATCCCCGTCGACCCGCCGGCCCTGGGCGTCGACGCCTACGCGTTCCCCGCCCAGAAGTGGCTGCTGGGGCCCGAGGGGCTCGGCGCCCTGTGGGTCGCGCCCGCGGCCCGCCCCCGCATCGACCTCACCTTCACCGGCTACGAGGCCGGCGGCGGGCACAGTCCCCACGGCGACGTCACACTGCACGCCGGCGCCCGCAGGTACGAGACCTCCACCCAGCCGGTGATGCTCTGCCCGGGGTGGATGGCGTCGATCGCATGGCTGGAGGAGCTCGGCTGGGAGTGGGTGCACGACCGCACCGCCGCGGCCCACGCCGAGGCCCGCGCGGCACTGGAGGATCTGCCGGGGGTCACGATCCTCACCCCGCCGGGCCGCCAGGCCGGGCTGCTGACCTTCCGCGTGGCGCGCACCGTCCCGGAGCAGGCCGCGGCGGCGATGGCCGCCGCCGGGGTCATCGGGCGGTGGCTGCCCGAGCCGGCCGCCCTGAGGGTGTCACTCGGCTTCTTCACCGATGCGGATGACATCGGGGCGCTCCGGGACGCGGTCCGGGCCCTCGCGCCCTGATACCTTCACCGGCCGTGAGTCAGAAGCTCGTCATCGAGGGCGGCCTTCCCCTGCGGGGCACCATCACGCCCGCCGGCAACAAGAACGCCGCGCTCCCCATCCTCGCCTCGTGCCTCCTCACCGACGAGGAGGTGATCTTCGAGAACGTGCCGCGCATCGTCGACGTGCTCACGATGCTGGCGCTGCTCGACGACATCGGCGTGACGATCCGGGAGATCGCCCCCAACACCATCGGCCTGCGCGCCGCGGACGTCCGGCGCACGGAGCTCGACCCCGCACTGTTCGGCCGGCTGCGCGCGTCCCTCCTGGTGGCCGGGCCGCTGCTCGCCCGCTGCGGGCACGTCGAGACCCCGCTGCCCGGCGGCGACTTCATCGGGCGCCGCCGCGTCGACACCCACATGCTCGGGTTCCGCGCCCTCGGCGCGACCGTCGCGTCGAGCCGGACATACGAGATCAGCGCGCCCGGCGGGCTCCGCGGCTCCCAGATCTTCCTGGACGAGGCGTCGGTCACCGCGACCGAGAACATCCTCATGGCCGCGGTCCTCGCCCCCGGCGAGACCGTGATCCTGAACGCCGCCAGCGAGCCGCACGTGCAGGACCTCGCCCGGTGCCTGGTGACGATGGGCGCGCGGATCGACGGGATCGGCACCAACGTCATGCGCGTCGAGGGCGTCGACCGGCTCCACGGGGGGACCTTCCGGGTGGGCCCCGACCACATCGAGATCGCGAGCTTCATCGGCCTGGCCGCCATCACCGGCTCCGACGTGATCATCGAGGACGTGCGCCTCGAGGACCTGCGGATGATCCTGCTCACGTTCGAGCGGCTCGGCATCCGCGTGGAGGCCGACGGGACGAACCTGCGGGTCCCGCCCGACCAGGAGCTCCGCGTCGTCGCCGACGAGGGCGGCGCCATCCCGAAGATCGACGACGGCATCTGGCCGGCCTTCCCGGCGGACCTCACCTCGATCGCCGTCGCGGTCGCCACGCAGACGCACGGCACCGTGATGATCTTCGAGAAGATGTTCGAGAACCGGCTGTTCTTCGTCGACAAGCTCGTCGCGATGGGCGCCCGCATCGTGCTGTGCGACCCGCACCGCGCGGTCATCAGCGGCCCCGCCCAGCTGTGGGGCGAGCGCGTCGAGAGCCCCGACATCCGCGCGGGCATGGCGATGCTCATCGCCGGGCTGGCGGCGAAGGGCGTCACGGAGATCGGCAACGTCCGCCAGATCGACCGTGGGTACGAGCGGATCGACGAGCGGCTCCGCGCGCTCGGGGCGCGCATCGAGCGTGCCGACGACTGACGGCAGCAGGACGCCGCCGCCGCCCGCCGCGCTGCCCACCGGGGCGCGCGACGTGCTGCCGCTGGAGGCCGCCGAGCTGCGCAGCGCCGAGGACGCCCTGCGCCGCGCCTTCCGTGCCTACGGGTACCGGGAGGTGCGCACGCCCGCGCTCGAGTTCGCCGGGCAGCTGGAGCGCGGCCAGGGGGCCGAGCTCGAGCACGTCTTCCGGCTGTTCGACGAGGACGGCCGGGTGCTCGTGCTGCGCCCGGACCTCACCATCCCCGTCGCCCGCCTCATCGCGACGCGGCTCACCGACCACCCCGGGCCCCTGCGCGTGTCGTACACGGGCCCGGCCTTCCGGGCGCCCCAGACGGGGAAGCCCGTCGCCACCGAGCACCGGCAGGCCGGGGCCGAGCTGGTGGGGCTGGCGGGTCCGGAGGCCGACGCGGAGATCCTCGCCCTGCTGGGAGGCGCCCTGGGGGACGCGGGGCTCCACGGCTTCCGCATCGGCGTCGGCGACGTCTCGCTCACCCGCGCGGTCCTGGACGGCCTCGGGGTGGCCGACGGCGCCCGCGTCCGGCTGGCGGCCGCCGCCGCGGCGCGCGACCTGGTCGCCTGGCGCCGGGAGTCCGAGGCCCAGCCGCTCACCGTCGCCCGCCGCGAGCTGCTGGCCGGGCTGCCGGCCGTGCGGGGCGGGGCGGAGGTGCTGGAGCACATCGCCGCGGAGGTGCCGGCCGCCGCGGACGCCGCCGCGCGCCTCGGCCGGGTCCTCGAGTTCACCGGGCTGCCGGAGCGCACCGTCCTGGTGGACCTCGGCATCCTGCGCGACTGGCCGTACTACTCGGGGCTGGTGCTGGAGGCCTACGCGCCGGGCCTGGGCGCCCCGGTGGCCCAGGGCGGGCGGTACGACGGGCTGGGCGGGCGCTTCGGCGTGCCCCGGCCGGCGGTGGGGTTCTCCATCGAGCTGGAGCTGCTGCACCGGGCGATCGCCGCGACGGACCCGGCCGAGGCGCTGCGGGACGGCGTCGTGCTCGTGGGGGCCATGGACGCGGAGGCCGGGACGGCACGGGCCGTTCGCGCCGCCGGCGTGCCGGTGGTGGGCCTGCCGTCCGGGGACGACCGGGCGGACCGGGTCGCCGCCGCCGACGGCTGGCGGTACGTGGCGCGGCGCGCCGGCGACGGCTTCGAGGTCGCCGACCGGCTGCGCGGCGAGACGTTCACGTGCGCGCGCCTGGAGGAGGCCCTGCCATCCCGCTGAGGATCTGTATCCCGCTGGGCGCCCTGTTCCCCGGCACGGTCGAGCGCCTCGGCGCCGCCGGTGTCGACGTGGCCTGCCTGGGCGACGTGGGCCGCAAGCTGGTGCTCGAGGCCGGGGACGGCACGGTGTTCATCACCACCCGCCCCACCGACGTGCCGACCTACGTGGAGGCGGGCGCCGCCGACGTGGGCGTGGTGGGCCGCGACGTCATCGAGGAGCGGCGCCCGGACGTCTACGAGCTGCTGGACCTGGACTTCGGCGGCTGCCGCATGGTGTACGCCACCCGGGACGGCGAGGACCCCACGCCGGGCGCCATCGCCCGGCTCGGCATCGTCCGCGTCGCGACGAAGTACCCGGCGTGCGCGATGGCCCACTTCACCGCGACGGGCCGGCAGGCCGAGGTCGTGAAGGTGAACGGCTCCGTGGAGCTCGCCCCCCTGGTGGGGCTCGCCCACGGCATCGTCGACCTGGTCGCGACCGGCGGCACGCTGCGCGCCAACGGGCTGGTGGAGCGCGAGCAGCTGTTCGGCAGCTCCGCGCGCCTCATCGCCAACCGCGCGAGCCACAAGCTCCGCGCCGAGGAGATCGACGCCCTCACCGCCCGCCTGGCGGTGGCCGTTGGGGCCGCGAGGTGAGCGTCCGGCGCGTCCACCTGCGGGCCGGGGGTGCCGACGTGCTCGCCGCCACGCTCCGCCCGGAGCCCGTGGCCGAGGACATCTCGGAGGTGGTGGCCGGGATCATCACCGACGTCAGGGCCCGCGGGGACGCCGCCATGGTGGACGACGCCCGCCGCTTCGGCAGCCCGCACTTCGCGGTCCAGCAGCTGCGGGTGCCGCCCGCGGCGTGCGACGCCGCCGCGGCCGCACTGCCGCCGGACCTGCGCGCCGCGATCCTGGCGGCGGCCGCCCAGGTGCGCACCCTCGCGGAGGCGACGCTGCCCGGCGACCGGGAGGTCACGCTGCCGTACGGCCAGCGCGTGACCGTGCGCTCGGTGCCGGTGGACTCCGCCGGCTGCTACGTCCCCGGCGGCCGGGCGGCGTACCC
>JADLHW010000128.1 GCA_020848615.1 Thermoleophilia bacterium | reverse complement strand
CCTTGGTGTTGGACACCTGATTCTGGGGCGGTAGCCCCGGCAGGAGGTGTTCCTGATGGGTCGTCCGATGAAGTACACCGCCGAGTTCCGCGCTGAGGCGTTGGAGTTGGTGCGGTCCTCCGGGCAGCCGATGGCAGAAGTCGCCCGGTCGCTTGGGATCAGCGATGGCACCCTGGGCAACTGGGTGAAAGCCGACCGGGAGGCCCGGGAGCGTGGGGCGGATCCTCAGGCGCTGACTGAGAGTGAGCGCCAGGAGTTGGTCCGGTTGCGCAGGGAGGTCGCCGAGCTGCGGATGGACCGGGAGATCTTGCGCAAGGCCGCGGCGTATTTCGCCCGGGAGACGATGCGGTGAGCCGCTACCGCTTCGCCTGGTGACCACCGAGCGGCCTACCCGGTCAGGAGGTTGTGTCTGGCGGCGGGGGTGCCGCGCCGGCGTCAGCCAGACACGCACCTTCCCAACGCTCCACGCCGCCCTGACCTGGCAGGCGCAGATGCTCGACGGCGGCACCGACGCCCAGCCCGCACCTATGCAGCCGCCAGCCCCGCCGACGGTTGATCCGTCACCGACGTCCCGGCGCCGAAAGGCGGTCGCACCGGCGCCTCCGACAGTCACCGCGCTCGCCCAGCAGCTGTGCCGTGGCATGGTCGCCGGCACCATCCGCAACCGCAACGGCGGGCCTACAAGCCCTCGGTCGTGCGCAAGTACGAGAGCACGCTGCGCATCGACGTGCTGCCGCGCATCGGGCACGAGCCCGTCACCGCCATCCAACGCGGCCAGCTGCAGCGGATGGTCGACGAACTCGCCGTCGAACGCTCAGCCGAGCACGCCCGCAAGGCCCTCGTCGCGATGCGCGTGCTCATGCGCCTCGCCGACCGCGACGGCCTGATCGACAACGACCCCTGCCGCGGGGTCCGCGCTCCAGCCGATCCCGAGCCCATGCGGGCCGCCCGGGTGCTGGAGCCCCACGAGATCACCGCGATCATCGACGCTGCTGACCAGGACGACCTGCGCCTGGGCCGGTCCCTCGGCGGGCCGCTGCTGGCCCTCCTGGCATTCACCGGCCTGCGCTTGGGCGAGGCCCTCGCACTGCCGTGGGGCCCCGAGGGCGTCGACCTCGAGAACCGCTGCCTCCACGTGCTGCGCGCCATGGACCGCGTCCGCGGACTGGACGGGCGCTTCCCGTTCATCCCGCCCAAGACGCGCGCAAGCCGCCGCACCGTCCCGATCGGCGCCGACCTCACCCGGCGACTGGTCGCCCACCGCGCGCGCAGCCGGACCCGGCAGGACGGCGAGCTGGTGTTCACCGACCCCGGCCGGCCGCTGATCCCCAACAGCCAGCCGCGCCGGGCGTTCCAGCGCGCCGTCCGGGACGCCGGCATCCACGAACCCTTCCCGAAGCTGCACGACCTGCGCCATGCCTATGCAAGCGCGCTGCTGGCCGCGGGGCTCACCGTCCACGCCGTCGCCCAGCTGCTCGGGCACTCCTCACCGCAGCTGGTCATGGCCAGGTACGGCCACGCCTACCGCACCGAGGTCCTCTCGGCCGCCGACCGCCTCGACGCGCTCATGGCCGAGCGGGGCACCCGGGCCGCCTGATCAACCCCGTGTGAGTAGGGCCGCGGGGCTCCCAAACGTGGACCAATTTGGACCAAACGTGGACCAATCGGGGCGGAGCGTGTCGTTCGGCGTCGTCCGCTGCCGCAACGACGAAACCCCCGGGAACCGCTCCGCAGAGCGGTTTCCCGAGGGTTTCGGTTAGGTAGCGCATACGGGATTCGAACCCGTGTTACCGCCGTGAGAGGGCGGCGTCCTGGGCCCCTAGACGAATGCGCCGTGGTCCCATTATGCCCGATGAGTCGGTGAGCTGGGGGAGGAGGACTCGAACCCCCACTACTAGGGCCAGAACCTAGCGTCCTACCATTAGACGATCCCCCAACGGCCCATCGAACGTCGGCACGGTAGCACATGGACTTGACCGTCCCGGCACCCGGGGTCGGGGCGCCGGGACCGCGGCCGGAGCCGCCCGGTCAGTAGATGTCCCGGGCGGTGTTGGTGACGTTGAACTTGCCGGTGGGGGTGCGGAGCCACGACCCGCGGATCCGCCGGATGGGCTTCAGGGTGCGGTCGTTGTAGATCACGATCTCGCCGCGACGGTCCCAGTTGGAGATCCACACCTCGGTGCCCTGCCGGTTGTACTCGATGTGGGTCGCACGCCCGTACGTGCTGATCGGGAAGCACCGGTGCAGGCGCCCACGGGCATTCGAGTACACGCAGACCGTGCGGGCGGCCTTCGGGTCGGTGCTGAGCGTCGCGTCGGTCCACACCCACGGCGACCGCGGGTGGGTCTTCAGGAACAGGGTGCCCGGGGACGGGAGCCGGATCTGCCGCACGACCTTCCACGCGTACCGCGGTCGGCCCGCGGGGTCGGCCCCGTAGATCGTCAGCTTGCCCTCGCCGATGTGGGTGGTGGCCATCACCCACCCGTACTTCGGGTCCTTCCAGTTCGCCCCCCGCCCCGGGTGGGGCGTGCGGCCCGTGCGGATGCGGGCGACCCGCTCGCCCTTCAGGAGGTCCACGACGACCATCTGGTTCCGCTCGTTGGCGGCGATCGAGAAGTACCGCCCGGTGTGGTCCAGGCCGCCGTCGTGCAGGAACCGCTGGCCGGGGATCATCTTCGTGATCGGGAAGTCCGGCGCCGAGTAGTCCACGAGCGCCACGTACCCGGACTCCTTGAGGGCGACGACCCAGCGGGGTCCCTCCGGGTCGGCCACGATCGTCGCGACGCGCACCTCGCGCAGGGTCTTGCCCTCGTCGAAGGTCGCGGTCGGATAGTCGTGCATCGTCATCGGCTCGAGGGTGAGCCCGTCGAACACCACGTACTGCAGGGGCCAGTAGCAGCCCTCGATGAGGAACCTGTCCTCGAAGCCCGCGTACTTGCTGGACTCCACGCTGCGGGCGTCGATGCAGCCCTTCACCTCGGCGACCGTCGTCGGCGTCGGGAACCACAGGTCGATGAGGGTGACCTTGCCGTCGCGGCCGATGGCGTAGAAGTACCGTCCGCTGGCCGATGCGCGCAGGATGTGCACCGCGTACCCGGTGTCCACCAGCGCCACCCGGCGCTTGGTGTCGGCGTCGAGGATCGCCACCTTGCCCGCGTCACGCAGGATCACACCCGTGTAGTTGCGCCAGTCGCCCTTCCCCTGCGGCGTCGTGGGCCGCTCGGCCGCCGGTACGATGAGCCTCCAGCTGGCCCGGATCTCATCGAGGGACAGCTGCGGCGGCTCGGCCGCCGGCATCTGCAGGTAGCGGGCCATGAGATTGATCTGGCTCGGGGTCAGCAACCCGGCCTTCCCCCAGGCCGGCATGCCCCCCGGGAGTCCGTTGTGGATGATGGCCTCCAGCACCTGCGTGCCGCGCTTCCGCATGGTCACCGGGCCCAGGGCCGGCCCGGTCGCGCCGTCGCGCAGCGTGCCGTGGCACCCCGCGCAGCGCTGGAAGTAGACCCCCGAGGCCTCCTGGAACTCGGCGTCGGTGAGCGGCTGCGGCGCCGGGGTGGCGCCCGACCCGACCCACGTGCCGCCGGCGGCCACCGCCGCCAACGCCACGATGGCCCCGACCACCGCGCGCCTCACACTGCGACCGCTCATGTTGCCCCCCGCCGACGCCCCGGAACCCCGCGCGAGTTCCACCAATGACACTTGGAGAAAACCGTCCGCAGGGTGGTTGCGTCAACTCCCCGTCGGGCGGGGAGGGCATTCGGCCCGGGGGGCCGCGTCGGTGCGCCCCCCGGGCCGGACCACGGCGTGCCGGCTAGTAGCCGTCGGTGGTGACGTTCTGGATGCGCGTCGCCACGAGCGTCGCGCCGGATGCGTTCGCCCCGGTCGCGGCGTTCGAGGTGCAGGACAGGGTGATCTTGCCGGGTGTGTCGAGCACGCCCGCGCCGACCACGGGGATCGTCACCTTCTGCCCGCCCGCGACGGTGGCGGAGCCCGTGGCGGAGTTCGCCCCGATCGTGAGCGTGCAGGTCACCGTGACCGGCGACATCTCGGTGCCCGCCACCTCGATGGTCGCCATCCCCGTGTACCCGCCGGTGGCCGAGTCCTGGGCGACGAGCTCGGTGGCGGCCGTGCCCAGGGCCTTCTGGGCCGTGAGCCGAGACGACGCGGCGGCGCTGATCCCCGCGGGCCCCTGCGGACCGGGAGGACCCTGTGGGCCGGCCGCGCCCTGCGCGCCGGACCCGGTGGACCCCGTGCCGATCCTGGCGATCTTCGCGCGCAGGGCGGAGCTCAGGTCCACCTGCTGGATCGAGCCGTTCTTGACGTCCCTCCCGGTGAGGGACCCGTCGACGACGTTCCCGCCCCTCACGAGGACCTTGTTGGCGGCGAAGGCGCCGCCTGCGCCGAGCAGCGCACCGGTGGCCAGCACGGCCACCACGGTCTGGGCACGGACCACCTGAAACCCCCGGACTCGGTTGCGGTTCGAGCCGCAACCTAGGGCAGTCGGGCCCGCGGGTCCAGGGTCAGGCCGTCCCGGCCGCCCAGCCGGTGGTCGCCTGCTCCCAATCGCCGTACAGGCCGGCGTACCGGCCGCCCAGGTCCATGAGCTCCTCATGGGACCCCTGCTCCACGATGCGCCCCTGATCCAGCACCACGATGCGGTCGGCCCGGCGGATCGTGGACAGCCGGTGGGCGATGAGCACCGCCGTGCGTCCCGGCAGCAGCGCCTCCATGGCCTGCTCGATGCGCTGCTCCGTGCGCACGTCCACGGAGCTCGTCGCCTCGTCCAGGATGAGCAGGCGCGGGTCGGCGGCCAGGGCACGCGCGAACGCCACCAGCTGGCGCTGGCCGGCCGACAGGCCCGAGCCGCGCTCGGTGACCTCCGTGTCCAGGCCCTCGGGCAGCCCGGCGAGCAGCTCGTCGCCGCCCACGGCCTCCAGTGCCGAGACCAGGCGCGCGTCGGTGATGTCCCCGGGGCACCCGAACGCCAGGTTCTCGCGAAGCGTGCCGGCGAACAGGTGGCCCTCCTGCGGCACGATCGCCAGCTGGTCCCGCAGTGACGCCTGGGTGACGGTGCGCAGGTCGTGCCCGTCGATGGCGACGGTGCCGTCGGTGGGGTCGTAGAACCGGGCGATGAGCTTCGCCAGCGTCGACTTGCCGGCGCCGGTGGCCCCCACCAGCGCCACCGTCTCCCCGGCGCCGATGTGCAGGTCCACGTCGTGGATGACGGGCCGGTCGGGCCGGTAGCCGAACGTCACGCCGGTGAGGTCGATCGCGCCGCGCATCGGCGGCAGCTCCACGGCGTCCGGGGCGTCGCCGAGGGTGGGTTCGGTCTCCAGTACCCCCAGCACCTTCTCCAGCGCCGCCATCGCCGACTGGAACGTCGAGTACAGCTGGGACAGCTGCTGGATGGGGTCGAAGAAGCTCGACAGGTAGCCGATGAACGCCACCATCACGCCGATCGAGATGTCGCCGTCCAGCACGCGGTTCGAGCCGAACCACAGGATGAGCAGCAGCCCGATGCCCGACAGCAGCTCGATGCCGGGGAAGTACAGGCCCGACAACCGCACCGTCTGCATGTTCGCCTCGCGGTACTCGTCGTTCGCGCGGCGGAACGCCTCCCGGGCGGGCTTCTGGCGGCCGTACCCCTGCACCACCTTCATGCCCGACAGCGTCTCCTGCAGCACGGACATGACCTCGGCGACCTTCTCGCGGGTGCGCCGGTACGCCCGGGCGGAGGTCACCCGGAACGCGCCGGTGCCCACCGCCAGCAACGGGAAGATCGCGAACGCCATGAGCGCCAGCTGCCAGTCGTAGGCGAACAGGATCGCCACGACGCCCACGAACGTGAGGCCGTTGATGATGAGGGAGGTGGCGCCCTCGGTGACCAGGGAGTCCAGGGCCTCGATGTCGCTGGTGAGGCGGCTCACGCTGCGGCCCGTGGGGACCCGCTCGTGGTACCCCAGCTCCAGCCGCATCATGTGCCGGAACAGCGCGGTGCGCAGGTCCAGCAGGACGCGCTCGCCCACCCAGGACGACAGGTAGCTCTGCCAGTACCCGGCCACCAGGCCGACGCCGCCGGCGGCGAGGAACAGCACCACCGCCGCCACCAGGGTGCCCTCGTCGCCCGCCCGGATGCCGTGGTCGATCGCCACCTGGGCCAGCGCCGGGCCCGCCAGGCCCGTGGCGGTGACCACCAGCATGAGCAGCACCGTCAGCAGCGCCCGGCCCCGGTACGGGGCGAAGAACGGCAGGAGCTTGCGCAGCTTGCGGCTGGGCGGGCGCTCCATCCCCTCCATGTCGTCCTCGGGGCGGGCGCGCAGGTGGGCGGCGGGGCCGCGGCTCGTGCTCACGACTCCCCCAGCACCAGGTCGGGGCGGGCCAGGCCGCCGTCGTGGATGTCGCGGTACAGGGGGCTGGCGGCGTACAGCTCGGCGTGCGTGCCGCGGGCGGCGATGCGGCCGCCGTCGAGCACCACCAGCTCATCGGCGAGGCGGATCGTGGACAGGCGGTGCGCGATGATCACCGTGGTCCGGTTGGCCATCACGGCGCGCAACGCGTCCTGGATCTCCCGCTCGGTGCCGGCGTCCACGGACGCCGTGGCCTCGTCGAGGATGAGGATGCGGGGGTTCGTGATGACGGCGCGGGCGATCGCCAGGCGCTGGCGCTGCCCGCCGGAAAGGGTGTAGCCGCGCTCGCCGACCACGGTGTCGTAGCCCCCGGGCAGGGCCTCGATGAACCCGTCGGCCCGCGCGAGGCGGGCCGCGGCCCGCACCTCGTCGTCGGTGGCGTCGGGCCGTCCGTAGGCGATGTTCTCCCGGACGGTGGTGGAGAACAGGAACGGCTCCTGCGACACCACGCCGATGGCCCGCCGCAGGCTGTTGAGCCGCAGCGTCGCCACGTCGGCGCCGTCCACCAGCACGCGGCCTCCGTCGGGGTCGTAGTAGCGCGGGATGAGCTCGGTGAGCGTCGTCTTGCCGGAACCGGTGGGACCGATGAGCGCCACCGTGGTGCCCGCCGGGATCACCAGGTCCAGGTCGTGCAGCACGGGCCGGCCGTCGCCGTAGCCGAACGACACGCCCTCCATCCGCACCTCGCCGGGGCCATCGGGCAGCGGCCCCGCGTCCTCGGCCTCCCGCACGTCGGGCACCGCGTCCACGATCTCGAAGATCCGCTCGCCGCCGGCCACCGCCCGCTGCGCCTGGCCCACCAGCATCCCGGCGGACCGGAACGGACCCATCAGCAGGGTGAGGTAGAGGTAGAACTGCACGAACTCGCCGAGGGTGAGCTCGCCGTTGATGGTGAGCGACCCGCCGTACAGCAGGATCACCGCGAGCCCGGCGCTCGGCAGGAAGCCCATGAGCGGCTGGTAGAAGGACTCCAGCCGGTTCGCGTCCATGCTCCGCTCGAACGCGCGGCGGGCGGTGCCGGCGAACCGGTCGGTGCGCTCCCGCTCGCGGCCGAAGGCCTTCACCACCCGGATGCCCACCATGCTCTCCTCGGCGGCCTGCGTGACCTCCCCGACCTTCTGCTGGACGTCGATCCGCACCGGGGCGGTGCGGCGGCTGTACCGCACGGCCACCACCAGCAGCGCGGGGCCCACCAGCAGCGCCACCAGGGCGAGCTTGAGGTTGAGCCACAGCAGCAGGCCGGTGATGAGGATGAGCGTGAACAGGCTCATGAACAGGAACACGAGCCCGTAGCCCAGGAAGAACCGCACCGTCTGCAGGTCGCTGGTGGCCCGCGACATGAGCTGCCCCACGGGCATGCGGTCGAAGTAGGCGAACGACAGGCGCGAGGCGTGGCCGAACACCGTGTCGCGCAGGTCGAACTCCACGCCCAGGCTCACCCGGCCGGCCCACAGCCGGCGCAGCATGCCCAGCGTGAACCGCACCGCGATCACGACGGCCGCGGCCACCAGCAGCGATGTGAGGGCCCCGCGGTCCCCGCCGCGCAGCACGTCGTCGATCACCCGTCCGGTGAGGTATGGCAAGGTGACGGTGCACGCCATGAGCCCCGCGGCGGAGAGCGCCGTGAGGATCACCATCGCCCGGTACGGGCGGAGGAAGGCGAGTAGGCGGAGAAGCGTCGACAAACTAATTCACCGGTGAACGGTACAGCTCCGGCAGACACGGGACAAGGCGTACGCGGCGCGGCGCACGAGGATGGCACAGGGCGCCCGCCCACCGTCCTCGCGGTGCCGAACTGCAGTGAGGGGACCGACCCCGACATCCTCGCGGCATTGGCGGACGCCTGCCGCGTGCCCGGGGCCCGCGTGCTGGACCAGCATGCCGATCCCGACCACGATCGCACCGTCCTGACGGTCGCCGGGCACCCGATGGCGGTGCAGGACGCCCTGTTCCGGCTCGCCGAGGCCTGCGTGGACCGCATCGACCTGCGCTGGAAGCGCGGCGCCCACCCGCGGGTGGGCGCCCTGGACGTGTGCCCCCTGGTGGCGCTCACCGACGCCGACGCGCCGCTCGCGGGGGAGGTGGCGACCGGCCTGGCGGACCGCATCGGCCGGGAGCTCGACGTACCGGTGTTCCTGTACGGCTCGCTGGCGACGAACCCGACGCGCACCCGGCCGCACGACTTCCGCACCGGCGGCATCGACGCGCTCGCCGACGAACTGGATCACGGGCACCTCGCGCCCGACGCGGGTCCGCCGCGGCTGCACCCCACCGCCGGCTGCGTGCTGGTGGGCGTGCGCCCGCCGCTGGTGGCCTGGAATGTGTGGCTGCCGCACGCCGGCATCGCCGAGGCCCGGGCCATCGCCGACCGCGTGCGCGAGTCCGGCGGCGGGCTGCCGTCGGTGCGCGCCCTGGGCCTGTACCTGCCGGAGGCCGGGATGGCCCAGGTGTCCAGGAACCTCGAGGACCCGTGGCGCGTCACCCCGTGGATGGTGATGAGCCGCGTGCGCGGGGAGGCCGACCGCCTGGGCGTGGAGGTCGGCGACAGCGAACTGGTGGGGCTCATCCAGCGCGGACCCATCGGCGTGACCTCGCCCATGGCCCTCGGCCTGCGGCGGTTCACGCCCGCCGACCTGCTCGACGCCCAGTGCCCGGCGCTGCGCCGGGATCACCCGTAGACCACAGGAGAACGACGATCGCCAAGCGGAAGAAGCGGCGTCCCGCGGGACCGCCCCCTGCCAAGAGCCCCAAGCTGGAGCGCGCCGTCTCCGGCGCCGGTGGGCGCGCCAAGCCGCAGCGCGGGGCCGCCCGGAAGCCCACCGGCCCGCCGGTGGAGCCGTCCTTCAAGGGCATCGTGGTGCGCGCCGCGATCATCGCGGGCGTGTACTACATGTTCCTGGTGTTCCTGCTGCGCACCGAACCGGGGGTCGCGATCCTGGTGGCGCTGCTCGGCTTCCTGCTGATGCTGCCCATCGGCTGGTACATCGACCGGCGGCGGTACCGCACGCAGCTGCGCAGGTGGAACGCGGCCCACGGGGGCGGCGGGTGAGCGGCCGCCGGCCCGAGGCGCCGCGCGGCACGCGCGACGTGCTGCCGGCGGAGCACCGAACCCGCGACCACGTGGTGGCCACCGCGGCGGAGGTGTTCCGCCTGCACGGGTACGGCCACATCACCACCCCCACCTTCGAGCACACCGAGGTGTTCGCCCGCGGCGTCGGCGCCAGCACCGACATCGTCCGCAAGGAGATGTACACCTTCGACGACCGGGGCGGCCGGTCCATCACGCTTCGCCCGGAGGGCACCGCGGGGGTGGTGCGCGCCTTCGTGCAGCACGGCATGCACAAGCTGCCGCTGCCGGTGAAGCTCTGGTACACGGGGCCCATGTTCCGGTACGAGGCCCCGCAGGCCGGCCGGTTCCGGGAGCACACCCAGCTGGGCGTCGAGGCGATCGGCAGCACCGACCCGCTGCTGGACGCCGAGGTCGTCACGATGCTGCACGCCCTGTACGCGCGCCTCGGCGTGCCCGCCGTGCGGCTGCGCATCGGCACCCTCGGCGACGCCGCCACCCGCGGTCCGTACCGGGAGGCCCTGCTGGGGTACCTCACCGGCCAGGAGCTGCCCGGGGATGCCCGTGAGCGTGCCGCCCAGAACCCCATGCGCCTGTTCGACAGCAAGGATCCCGCCGTCCAGGCGGTGATGGCGGGCGCGCCGCGCCTGGCGGACGCCCTGTCGCCCGAGGCACGGGAGCACCACGCGACGGTGCTGGCCGCGCTCACCGCGGCGGGCGTGCCGTTCGAGCGCGACGACACGCTGGTGCGCGGCCTGGACTACTACACCCACACGGTGTTCGAGTTCACCTGCGACCGTCTCGGCGCCCAGAGCGGCATCGGCGGTGGCGGCCGCTACGACGGGCTGGTGGAGCAGCTGGGCGGCCCGTCCGCCCCGGGCATCGGGTTCGGCACCGGCATCGAGCGCATCGTCCTGGCATTGGAGGCCGGTGACGTCGCGCCGGAGGCACCGGGCCTGGACCTGTACTTCGCGGTGCTGGGCGACGCGGCCCGGCGGGAGCTGTTCCCCGTGGTGTCCCGGCTGCGGGCCCGCGGGCTGTCCTGCGAGGCCGACTTCGCGGGACGCGGCCTGAAGGGCATGATGCGCCACGCGTCCGGCCTGGGCGCCCGCCGGGTCGTGATCGTGGGCGAACGCGAACGCGCGAACGGCGTCGCGGTGGTGCGCGACATGGCCGGCGGCGAGCAGCACGAGGTTCCCCTCACCGACCTGGAGGCACATCTGTGATCGGTTCGTCCCGCTACCGGACGCACACCTGCACGGGGGCGGCCGACGCCCGGGGCGAGCGCGTGCGCGTCGCCGGGTGGGTGCACCGACGCCGCGACCACGGCGGCGTGGTGTTCATCGACCTGCGGGACCGCAGCGGCATCCTGCAGCTGGTGTTCGGCCCGGACGCGGGGGACGCCCACGACCAGGCCCAGAGGCTCTCCCCGGAGGACGTGCTGAGCGTGGAGGGCGAGCTGGTGGCCCGCGACGCCGCCACCGTGAACCCGCGCATCCCCACCGGGGAGGTGGAGCTGAGGGTGCGCTCGATGGACATCCTCGCCCCGGCCGAGCCGCTGCCGTTCTCGGTGGAGGACGAGCAGACGGAGGCCGGGGAGGAGCTGCGGCTCGCCCACCGGTACCTCGACCTGCGCCGGCCCCGCCGCCTGCACGCCATGGAGCTGCGCGGCCGCGTGGTGCGCGCCACCCGCCGGGTGCTGGAGGACGCCGGGTTCCTGGAGGTCGAGACCCCCATGCTCACCCGGTCCACGCCGGAGGGCGCCCGCGACTTCCTGGTGCCGAGCCGCCTGCAGCGCGGGTCGTTCTACGCCCTGCCGCAGAGCCCGCAGCTGTTCAAGCAGCTGCTGATGGTGGGCGGCATCGAGCGGTACTACCAGGTGGTGCGGTGCTTCCGTGACGAGGACCTGCGCGCCGACCGGCAGCCGGAGTTCACGCAGGTCGACATCGAGGCCTCGTTCATCGAGCCCGAGCAGATCCACGCCCTCATCGAGGACGTGTTCACCGCGGTGTGGGCGGAGATCGGGGTGGACCTGCCCACCCCGTTCCCGCGGATGGCGTACCACGAGGCCGTGTCGCGGTTCGGCAGCGACCGCCCCGACCTGCGGTTCGGCTGTGAGATCCAGGACTGGACCGAGGCCGCCGCGGCCTCCGGGCTGGGCGTGTTCGCGACGGTGGTGGAGCGCGGCGGCGTGGTGCGCGGGATCGTCGTCCCCGGCGCCGGTGGAGGCCTGTCGCGGAAGGACCTGGACGCCCTGGTCACCGAGGCGCAGGAGGTGGGCGCCAAGGGCCTGGTGTGGGCGGTTCCCGGCGCCGAGGGGGCCCTGCGGTCCTCGGTGAAGGCCGAGTTCCTCGCCGGGTTGCCGGAGGCCTTCGGCGCCGCCGAGGGCGATCTGATCGCCGTCGTGGCCGACGCCCCGGCCACCGCCCTGTCGGTGCTCGGGACCCTGCGGGTGCGCTGGGCGGACCGGTTCGGGCTCATCCCGCAGGGCGTGTGGGCGCCGGTGTGGATCGTGGACTTCCCGCTGGTGGAGTGGAACGCCGACGAGCGGCGCTGGGACTCCCTGCACCACCCGTTCACCGCCCCGCGACCGGAGGACGAGGCGAAGCTCGCCGAGCAGCCGGGGGAGGCCCTGGCCCTGGCCTACGACGTCGTGATGAACGGCCTGGAGCTGGGCGGCGGGTCCATCCGCATCAACCGCATGGAGCTGCAGCGGCGCGTGTTCGCGCTCATCGGCATCGACGCCGAGGAGGCCCAGGCGCGGTTCGGGTTCCTGCTGCGGGCACTGGAGCTCGGCGCGCCGCCGCACGGCGGCGTGGCGCTGGGCCTGGACCGCATGGTGATGCAGCTCGCCGGGGAACGCTCGATCCGGGACGTCATCGCGTTCCCGAAGACCGCCACGGGGGCGGATCCGCTCACCGGGGCCCCCGCGGGCGTCGACGACACCCAGCTGCGGGACCTCGGGATCCGGCTCAGCCGGCCCCAGGGGTCGTGAGCTCCACGCGCATCCGGTAGGTCACCGCCGCCCGGCCGGTGTTGCGGACCCGCGCGGTGCACGCCGCGGGGCCCAGCCCGGTCCGGACGAGCCGGGCCCTCCCGGTGCGGGTCCGGGCGGACGCCACCGCGTGGCCGGCGCAGCTCAGCGCGACCCGCAGGCCCCGGCCCCGGCCGCCGACGACGGCGCTCACCGCCACCCTGCGGCCGGGACCGAGGAGCCGGAACCGCAGGGCGGCGGCGCCGCGGGGGCGGAGCACGCCGGTGCGGCCCACGCGGACCCGCGACGCGGTGCCGGCGGTGGCGGGCGGGGTGTCCGGCCCCGCGCCGCCGACCTGGCGTGGCGCCGGTCCCTGGGCGCTGCCGGTGATGTCCTGGCGCATGGCGTCCAGCACCGCCTGCGACGGCGGGGCGATCCAGTCGAACGCGAACGCGGCGCGCACGTTCAGCTGCACGTAGTCCTCGGCGAACAGCTCGCCCACGGAGCGGTCCCACCCCAGGGCGTAGTCCCGCGCGACCCGTCCGTCCGCCAGGAGCGTCGCGACGCCGCGCTCACGCCACCACCCGGGGGTGCCGTCGGGCTCGGTGCCGGTGTTGCGGGCGTTGTTGTCGACGTGGTGGCCGTACTCGTGCAGCAGCACCCGGTCGAGCTCCGGCGCCGCGACGGCCGGCACCGTGATCTCACCGGTGCCGTCGTACCGGCCGCGGTAGCACGCCCGCGCCGTGGCGGAGCCGCACAGCACCCCGACCTGCGCCGCCGGCACCAGGTGCACCAGCACCGTCGCCACCTCGGCGCCGTGGACCGAGTCGCGCAGGATGCGGGCGGGCTCGGCCGCCGAGGCGCCGGGCGCCTCCAGGGAGAAGCGCATGGTGTTGCCGCGTCCGTCGTCGGCCGTGACGGTCTCCGCGGTGGCCGCGGCGACGGGTCCGGCGAGGAACGCGGCGGAAACGAGCAGGGCACTTGCCGTCCGCATGCGGGCCACCCTCCCGGCCGCGGCGGACGGCCCTCAACCGGCGCTGTTCCCGCGGACCCGGGGTCCTGCAGGTTCCGGCGGTTCAGCGCTCCGGGCTGAGCATCCGCACGTCGCGCCGCAGCCGGTCGCTGAGGGTCACCACGGCCACGCCGCGGCCGTGGGTCCACTCCACCGTGACGTCCCCGGCCTCCTCGAGCTCGCCCAGCGCGCTCATGAGGTCCAGCATCACCCGCCGGTGCCCGGGGAGGCCCAGTTCCTGCGCGGCCTCGCCGAGGGGGAGCGTGACCCTGCCGTCATCCGGCGACCCGAGGTCGAGCCACCGGACCACGACGAGCATCTGGAGGCGTGCGCCCAGCACACCCTCCACGGTAGATCAGATGCCCTCCGGGGACGAGTCCACCGGCAGGGGGCGGGTGTCCATGAGCTCCAGCAGCAGCACCGGGCCGACCGCCGTCGCGAGCTCGATGACGACGTGCTGCTCGGTGGCCCCCACGCCGATGACGACGACGGCGCCGACCTGTCCGGTGAGGGCAGCGACACACCGTTCGATGACGGCGATCGTGTCCTCGTCGAGGTCCTCGAGCGCGGGGCTGAGCGTGTATGCGGGGGGTGGCGGGGGCACGATCATCGCGGGGCTCCTGGGTGTCGTCCGTGACGGGTGATGCGAGGAGCCTGGCGTCGGCGGGATGCCCGGTGAAGGGCTCCTAGAGGCGATGCCCACGACGGGGGGCCGCGAGGCGCCGGAACCTCCGCTCTCAGGACCCGCCCCGGATTGCCGACACATGGGGTAGCCACTACGCTGGAGGTACCCGACCGTGTTCGCCACCGGCGCGACGCCTGAGCCAACGTTTCATCACCGGGATCCGGTGTCAGGGCGCCGTTCTCCGAACCGCGTCCGCCCGAATCCCACCTGCTTCGGCAGGTTCAGAGCACCATCCGGAGCGGCACGGTGGGGTCGACTTCACGTGAGGGCCGCGTGGTGAGCCGGCTCCGGCCGGCCACCCGCCCGGCCCTCGCCCGCGCACTCGCCGCCGCCTGCACCGGCGCGGCCGTGCTGGCCCTGGCGGGCTGCGCGAGCGACGACCCCTCCGCCGGTGCCGCCGGCACCACCCCGGCCGCCACGACGCCCACCGGCACCGCGGTCGCCACCCCCTCCGCGCCCGCCCGGTCCGGGCCGCTCACCCAGAGCGAGCAGATCGCGGCGACCCCCGACAGCCCCAAGGCCTTCGCCACGGCCCTGAAGCAGCACCGGGCGATCGTCGTGACGTTCGTGCTGGCCGGCATCGCCGACGACGACTACGTCGCGGACGCCGTCGCCGCGGTGCGCCGCAACGGCCTGGGCGGCGGCGTCGCGTTCCTCACCTGGAACGTGCAGCGCCAGAAGAACTTCGGGAACCTCCCGACCCTCCTGAACGTCACCGGCACCCCGTCGGTCACAGTGATCGGCCGTGACGGGCGCCTGGTGAACCAGTGGGGCGGCCTCGTGGACGAGAAGATGCTCCGCCAGGCCGTGGCCGACGCGAAGGACGCGACGCCCTGATCGCCCTCGAGGGGGCGCGCAGGCGCCGCCCCCTCGAGGTGCCGCTCGGCCCCGTCCCGTGCGGGCCGGGACGGCCACGCGGCGCGTCCGGCCGGTGCACGCGCATGCGCTTGCCCTGAGGCCCCCGCGCGGTCCGCGGGTATCGTGAGCGGGTGCCGCCCTATCCGGAAGCCGTGATGCGCCACCTCGCCGCCCCCGTGGGCGCGGGGGAGATGGACGCCCCCGACGCGGTCGGGGAGTCCGGGTCGCAGGCCTGCGGAGACGTGGTGCGCATCCAGTTGCGCATCGCCGGCGGCCGCGTGCGGGAGGCCCGGTTCCTGGCGTTCGGCTGCCCGTCGGCGACCGCCGCCGCCAGCGCCGCCTGCGCCCGGCTCACGGGCGCGAGCCTGCGCGACGCGCTGCTGCTGGGCACCGGCGCCCTCGACCGGGAGCTCGGCGGCCTCGGCGTCCACCGCCGCCACGGGCCGGAGCTCGTCGCCGACGCCGTGGCCCGGGCCCTGGAGGCCTGGTACTCGGCCCGGCTGGGCGACGTGGGGCTGCCGCTGGACGGTGACCGGGTGGCGGTGGCCATGAGCGGCGGCGTCGACTCGGCCGTGGCCGCGATGCGCCTGCGGGACGCGGGGCGCGACGTGGTGGGCGTGACCATGCGCCTGTGGCACGACCCGGCGGCGCTCGCCGCCGAGCGGTCCTGCTGCTCCCCCGAGACCGTGCGGATGGCCCGCGACACGGCCCACGCCCTCGGCGTGCCGCACCTCACGATCGACGCGGTGGAGGCGTTCCGGCGCGGGGTGGTGGAGGACTTCATCGCCGGGTACGCCGAGGGCCGCACCCCCAACCCGTGCGTCACCTGCAACGGCACGGTGCGCTTCCGGGTGCTGGGTCAGGCCGCCGCCCTGCTGGGCGCGCGCGGCATGGCCACCGGGCACTACGCACGGGTGGACCGTTCGTCGGGACGGCCCGTCGTCGCCCGGGCCCAGGACGGCGGCAAGGACCAGAGCTACATGCTGGCGATGCTGGCCCGGCCGGTGCTGGAGCGCCTGGAGTTCCCGCTGGGCGACCTGGTGAAGGACGACGTGCGGGCACTGGCCCGCGGCGCCGGCCTGCCGGCCGCCGACGCGGTGGAGAGCCAGGAGATCTGCTTCGTGGGCCAGGGCGGGTACGCCCCGTTCCTGGAGCGCAACGCCGGCCTGGCCGCCCGCCCCGGGGAGATCGTCGACACCGGCGGGCGCGTGGTGGGGGAGCACCCCGGCTACTGGCGGTTCACGGTGGGGCAGCGGCGCGGCATCGGCCTCGCGGCCCCCGAGCCGCTGTACGTGGTGGGCACCGACGCCGCCGCCAACCGCGTGGTGGTGGGACCCCGGGAGGCGCTCGCCACATGGGGCCTCACGCTGCGCCCCGCGGTGGGCCACGACGCCCTGGATCCCCTGCGCCCGTTCGAGGTCCGCGTGCGGTATCGCGGCACCGCCCTGCGGGGCCTGGGCGTGGTCCCCGCCGACGAGCGGACCCTGCTGGTGGACCTCGGCGAACCCGCCGACGGGGCCGCTCCGGGGCAGACCGCCACCATCTACCAGGACGGTCGGCTTGTCGCGGCGGGTACCATCGCGGGGTCACGCCCCCGAAGGATGGAGTGAGCCCTCCGTGGATTGGTCCGACGTCCTCAAACTCGCGCTGTCGATCTTCCTCGTGCTCACGGGGGTGGCGCTCGCCTACCTGTTCGTGCGCATGGCGGGGGTGTTCCAGCGGCTCGGCGTGTCGGTGACGCGCGTGACCGACGAGGTGGTGCCGATCCTCGGCAAGGCCCAGACCACCGTCGACGGCGTGAACCAGCAGATGGGCCACGTCGACGAGATCATGCTCACCGCCGTGCACGCGGCGAAGGGCGCCGAGAAGACCGTGGTCACCGTCTCGAGCGCCGCGACCGCCCCGGTGCGGGCCCTCTCGGGCTTCGCCGCCGGCGTGCGGGAGGGCGTCGCCACGTTCCGGGCACGGCGCCGCGCCGACGCGATGGACCGCGCCACCCGCCCGTCGCACGACTCCCCGTACCCCGGTCCACCGCCGCGCCCGGTCGCGGACTCCGAGACCACGCTGTCCTGATGCGGCTGAAGACCCTCGCACTCCTCGGCGCCGGCGCCTGGGCGTACTCCAAGGGCCCTCGCGACCCGCGCGAATGGCCCGGCCACCTGGCCGAGCAGGCCGCGCTGCTGCGCGCACAGGGCACCGAGGCGCTCGCCGCCGCCAAGCAGGCCTCGGCACGGCGCCAGCAGGAGATCGACCGCGAGATCGCCGCGGCCATGGGCCGCGACGCCCCGGCGGAGTGAGGCCCGTGACACCCGGGCGGTGCACGGCCGGCTGGTACGATCGGCGGCCGCTATGACGACCCACGAGATCCGCCGCGCATTCCTCGAGTACTTCGAGCGGCAGGGGCACCTGAGGCTCCCGTCGTTCCCGCTCGTGCCGTTCGACGACGACCCGTCGGTGCTGCTCACCATCGCCGGGATGCAGCCCCTCAAGGCCTACTTCATGGGCACCGAGGAGCCGCCGGCCCCGCGCCTCACCACGTGCCAGAAGTGCTTCCGCACGGTCGACATCGACCAGGTGGGCCACACCGCCCGGCACCTCACGTTCTTCGAGATGCTCGGCAACTTCTCACTGGGTGACTACTTCAAGCACGACGCCATCCGCTTCGGCTGGGAGGTGTCCACCGAGGTCCTCCAGCTCGACCCGGAGCAGATCTGGATCACGGTCTTCGAGGGCAACGACAGCGTCCCCGGCGACGAGGAGGCCGTGGAGCGCTGGGTGGAGCTCGGCGTGCCGCGCGACCGCATCCAGGCCCTCGGCGAGGCCGACAACTTCTGGAAGGCGGGCCCCACCGGCCCGTGCGGCCCGAACACCGAGCTGTACCTCGACCGCGGACCGGCGTTCGGCCCGGAGGGCGGCCCCCGCGTGGGCGGCGACCGGTACCTGGAGTACTGGAACCTGGTGTTCATGCAGTACGAGCGGGACGCGGACGGCAACCTCGAATCGCTGCCCGCCAAGAACATCGACACCGGCGCCGGGCTGGAGCGCATCGCCGCGATCAAGCAGGACCGGGCGTCGGTGTTCGAGACCGACGCGTTCTGGCCCCTCATCGAATGGGCGCAGCGCGCGACGGGCGCCACCTACGGCGCCGACCCCCGCTCCGACCGGGCCCTGCGCGTGCTCGCCGACCACGGCCGCGCGATGACGTTCCTGGCCAGCGACGGCGTGCGTCCGTCCAACGAGGGCCGCGGGTACGTGCTGCGCCGCATCGTGCGCCGCGCCGTGAGCGAGGGCACCCAGATCGGCATGCGCGTCGAGCAGATCGTGGACCTGGCGTCCGAGGTCGCCGACGGCTGGGGCGACGCCTACCCGGAGCTCAACGAGCGGCGCGCCGCGGTCGCGGACGCCCTGGGCGCCGAGGCCGAGCAGTTCGCCCGCACCCTGCAGTCCGGGCGTCGGCTGCTGGGCGAGGTCATCGAGCGCTCCCGCAACGCCGGGACGGTGAGCGGCGACGACGCCTTCCGCCTGCACGACACCTACGGGTTCCCGCTGGACCTCACCGCCGAGGCCGCCCAGGACGCCGGCCTGCGGGTCGACACCGCGACGTTCGAGCGGCTCATGGACGAGCAGCGCGAGCGGTCCCGCGCCGGGGCCGCGGTGGTCGGTGAGACCGAGCTGGCGGTGCGCGCCGCCGAGCTGGCGGCCCGAGTCCCGCAGACCGTGTTCGTGGGCTACGACACGCTGGATGTCACCACCCGCGTCACCGGCGTGGCGGACCTGGAGGGCGGCCGGCAGCTGGCGACCCTGGAGCGGTCGCCGTTCTACGCGCAGGGCGGCGGACAGGTGAGCGACCACGGCTGGGTGACCGCCGGCGGCGAGCGCCGCGAGGTGACGGACGTGGTGCGCGCCGGCGGCGACCAGGTGCGGGTGCTCGCCGGTGCCCCGCTGGCCGAGGGCGACGAGGTGCGCGCCCAGGTGGACGTGCCCGCGCGGCGCGCGACGCAGGCCAACCACACCGGCACCCACGTCCTCAACTGGGCGCTGCGCACCCGCCTGGGCGACGACGTCAAGCAGGCCGGCTCCTACGTGGGCCCCGACAAGCTGCGCTTCGACTTCACCCACCGCGGGCGGGTGCCCGCCGAGGAGCTCGTGGAGATCGAGCGGCTTGTGAACGCCCGCGTCGCCGAGGACAGCCCCGTGG
>JADLHW010000127.1 GCA_020848615.1 Thermoleophilia bacterium | reverse complement strand
GTTCGCCCACGTGGGCCTCGACCCGGCCGACCACGTGGTGCTGGACCCCGCGTTCGTCCGTCCCGCCGAGGTGGACCTGCTGGTCGGTGACCCCGCCAAGGCGAAGGCCGCCCTGGGCTGGGAGCCCCAGGTCAGCTTCGAGGACCTGGTGCGGATGATGGTCGAGGCCGACCTGGGGCGGCTGTCCCCAGGGACCCGCTCGGCCGCGGGGGCCTGACGTCCGCGCGTCGCCGGCTGCCGGTGACGCGCTCCACGACCCCGGCGAGGACCCCGGCCCCGAACGCCAGGTGTGACAGGCCCGCTCCGACGGCGGCGAGCGCCGACATCCGCTGCCGTCGGTGCAGCAACGACAGCAGGGCGCCGTACCACGCGAGCGTGGCGGTGTAGACCAGCGCGGCGGCCAGCCAGGCGCGGCGCAGACGCCCCGGACGGCGCATCGCGAACGGGCCGGCGGCGGCGGCGACGGTGAACAGCGCGGGCAGCACGTGTCGTGCTCGCAGGCCGCCGTCGCGCCGCCGGGCGCTTCCCCTGGCGCGCCCGAGGCGCGCCAGGCGGCCGAGGTACGGCCGGAACAGGGCGGGCGGACGGGTGGTGACCACCACGTCAGGGCTGCACAGCACGGAGAGTCCGAGCCTGCGCTGGATCTGCGCGCAGAACGTGTCGTCAAGCGCGACGCCCTCCGACACGAGCCGGCGCATCGCATCGGCGCGGACGAACAGATTCCGCAGGGGGAACTCCCCGATCTCCTGCACGGCACCGACGTGGTGGCGCACGCGGGCACCGGCCGCGCCGAGCCGGGATTCGCTGAGAACCCCCGCGGCGTCGGTCCGGTCGTTCCCCGTGAGAACCGGAACGGCGGGACCGGCGATCGCGCCCACCATCGGGTCACCGAACAGCGGGAGGGCGGCGTCCAGCCAGTGGCGTGTCGGGCGTGAGTCGAGGTCGATGAATGCGACGATGTCCGTGGTTGCCGTCGCGGCGGCGCACGCCACGGCGTCCGCGGCATCCTGGCCGGGTTCCATGTGATGCACCCGCACGCCGGGCCGGTCCATGGTGATGTCCTGTGCGGGGGCCCGCACGACGATGACCGGTCGTCCGGGGAGGCGCAGCAGCAGGCGCTCCAACCGGTTCCGGGCGTCCGGCCAGTCCATTCCGGGCGTCACGACGACGGTGACCGAGGGCGGCACCTCCGGCCGATGGACGGCAAGCCGGTGCGCCAGGACCCGTCGCCGGTCGTAGTAGCGCAGCAGGCGCAGCCGGTAGAAGACCGCCGCCGTGTCCCACAACGCCTGCAGGATCGCCCGCCAGTTCACCCCGGAACCGCTGAACTGGTAGTCCAGCCGGATCGGAGCCTCCGCGATGCGCGTCACGCCGAACCGACGCGCGACCGCCAGGATCTCGAGGTCGAAGGCGTAGCGCTTCACCAGCACGACGGGCAGCACCTCGTCAAGTACCTCTCGGCGGAAGAGCTTCATCCCCACCTGGGTGTCCCGCACGTCGAGGGAGAACATGGCGCGCACCAGCTGCTGGTACATCCACGAGTTCACCCGCCGCTGGGTCGGATAGTCGACGACCGAGCCGGGGTGGCGCTTGCTGCCGACGACGATCTCCAGGTCTTCGCGCTCAGCCATCTCCAGGAACACCCCGAGCTGCGCGGGGTCGAGGTCCAGGTCGCTGTCCACCCAGGCGATCCACGCTCCCCGGGCGGCGAGGGATCCGGTCCGGAGGGCGTAGCCCTTCCCCATGTTCCGGTCGTAGCCCATCACGTGCACCCGAGGGTCGTCGACCTCCAGCGCGCGAAGCTCCGTCGCGTCGGGGCTCCCGTCGGACACCACCACGACCTCGAACGGGATCCCGAGGCTGTCCACGCGGGCGACGATCTCACCGAGGTTGTCGGCGATCGTCGTCTCCTGGCGATAGGTGGGGACCACAACCGACAGCACGGGGGCGCCCTGCCCTCGCCCGTTCCCGGTGTCTCCGTCGTTCATCGCTTCCCCGGGGACGGTGTGCCTTGCCGGACGCGCCTCATGGTTTGCGTACTCTAGGACACGGCCCCGATCGGCCATGACAGCCGAGCCGCGTCAGCCAAGAGGAGCTGTCCACTGCGTCCCGACCTTCTTCTTCCGCGTCTTCTCCAGGTCCTCCGCCTGGAGGTCCGGTCATGGAGGACTCCGGACTGCGGTCCCGCCTATGCCGCTCGGAAGTGGATCGCGGTTGCCCGCAACGCGCGAGCCATGAACTTCCTCGGCCGCCCGTTCCACTACGAGGACCGCCTGTTCCCGTTCTACCTCTTCGAGTACGTCCACGAGGTGGCAGCCCTTCTCGACCGCTGTTCCGCGCATCGGCCGCTGCGGGTGCTTGAGATCGGCGGCAACGTCGGAGCTTGGGGGAGAGCCCTCATGCACGCGGCGCCCGATGCGGAGCTCTACAGCTTTGAGCCGAATCCCACGCCGTTTGCGCTTCTGGAGCGCAACCGCAGCCCCTTCCCCGGCTGGTGCGCATTCAACCTCGGGGTTGCCGCGCGTGAGGCGGAGCTGCCGTTCTTCGCCGTCCCGGGCAAGTCCGGGCAGGGATCGATATTTCGCGAGAACGCGCGGCTGGGCTTGGTGTTCGGCGGTGAGCCGCAGGAGCTGACCGTCGCGGTCCGCCCGCTCGACCGGCCGTTCCTCGAGCAACACTGCGGCGGAACGAGCTTCGACCTGGTCAAGATCGATGTCGAGGGTGCCGAGCTCCAGGTGATCCAGGGGCTCGAGGACATCCGTTGGTCGTGCATGTATGTGGAGCTCTCCACCGGCAGAGAGGGCGCGCAGACCCTCGAGGAGTTCCTCTCGGAGGCGCGGCAGCGCTGGCCGACCGCGCAGCTTGCGGATGTCCGCCAGCTCGAAGAGGTCGCGGAGGTCGTGCTGACGGCGGTCTGAGCCGGTGTGGGCCGGGCTCCAGGCGACATGACCCGGCTGAGGACCCGACGCCACCATCCGAACCGGGGTCCGTTCGTCGTGCGGGCGTGCCCGCCTCCTGATCGGTGCCGTACGCTTGGCTGACTTGCGGGTGCCCTGCGTCTCGGTGCACTCGGGCCGAGACATCGATCAACGGGAGGCACGACGCCGTGCAGGACTCGACGGACCCCGATATCACGGCGGTCATTCCCACGCGGAACTCCGCGCGGACACTCGCTGCCTGCCTGGAGAGCATTCGCCGACAGCAGCAGGTCACGGTCGAGATCATCGTGGTCGACAACCGATCGACCGACGGCACGCCCGACGTCGCCCGCCGGCTTGCGGATCGGCTCCTCGAGGAAGGCGACGAGCGGAGCGAGCAACGGAACGCCGGCCTGCGCGAGGCGCGCGGCAGGGCGGTGACGTTCATCGACTCCGACATGGCGCTCGATCCCCAGGTGCTGCAGGAGGCGGTCGCCGCCCTGGATGCCGATCCGGCGAAACGCGGGGTCATCGTTCCCGAGCGGTCGATCGGTGAGGGCTTCTGGTCGGCCTGCAAGGCGCTCGAACGGTCCTGCTACCCCGGTGACGACACCGTCGAGGCCGCCCGGGTGTTTCGCCGTGACGAGGTCCGGGAGGCGGGCGGGTATGACCCACGGCTGGTTGGCGGAGGGGAGGACTGGGATCTCCCGATTCGCCTGGGCGCCACGGGCGCGGGAGCGGCCCGCACGCAGGCAATGATCACGCACGACGAGGGACGCATCCGTCTGTGGTCGGCAGCTCGGAAGAAGGCCCACTACGGCCACACCATCGGCCTCTACCTGTCATTGCATCCGGGGCCCGGACGGGAGCAGGCGCGGTTCCTGCGCGGCTCGTTCCGGCGGCACGCCCGTCGTCTGCTCGGACAACCCCATCTGCTCGCGGGAATGGTGGTGCTCCGTCTCGTCGAGTACGCGGCGCTCGGGGTGGGCGCGCTCCGCAGTCCCTACCGTGGGAGTGTGGTCCGGGCGGTGCTGGGGCGGGCATCCGGCAGCAGTGCCGCCAGCTCGCGCGCCGCGACGACGTCGAGGTCGTAGTCGGCGACCGCCTTCCGTCCCGCTCGGGCCGTGGCGTCGCGCCGTTCGGGATCGCGGATCAGATCGAGCGCCGCCCGTCCGAGGTGCTCCGCGTCCCCGGTCGGAGCGTGCACGACCCCGGCGGGAAACACCTCCCGGAACACGGGGAGGTCGTACGCCACGACGGGCGTTCCGGCCGCCAATGCCTCGCAGACGGCAATGCCCCACCCCTCCTCGACGCTTGGGAACACCATGGTGGCGCTGTCGGCAAGAACTCGTCGTTTCTCGGCTTCGTCGGTGAAGCCGAGCCAGTCGATCCCGTCCTCCACGTGGAGCGTTCGAGCGAGGGCCCGTGCGGGCTCCGCCTCCGGCCCCGTGCCGATGACCGCGAATCGGGCGTTGGGTAGGGCGTTCCGGATCACCGCGAACGCCCGCACGAGGTCCTGCGGACGCTTGGTGGGGACGAGCCGCCCCACGAACGCCGCCGCGTAGGAGGGGTTGGCGGGACGGGGGACGGCCTGGAAGCCGGCAGTCTCGATCCCGACGGCGGTGCGTGTGACCGACCGCCACCCGGTGAGCGCCCTCGCCGTCTCCCCGTTGGCGACGAACACCAGGTCGGCGGTGCGGCGAAGCCAGGCGAGTGCAAGGCGCTCGCCGTCTCGAGCCACCCTGGTCCTGATCCCCGGCGGCCGGTCCGCCGGCACAAGGTGGTAGACGAACACCGCCCGCCGCGCGGCGCGCACAGCCGCAAGTGCCGCCGCGTCCGGCAGGAAATGGCTGGCGGCCACGGCCGCGTCGAAGCGGCCGGCGCGGCGAGCCGTCCACCCCACGGTCGCGACCCTGCGCAGGTACTCGGCGGTCACCGCTGTCGTTCCAAGTGATCGACCCGGGGCACGGAACGTCACCACCGCCGCGT
>JADLHW010000126.1 GCA_020848615.1 Thermoleophilia bacterium | reverse complement strand
CGCACCAGCTGGTAGGTCTGGGCGGCGTCGTCACCGCGTCCCGCGGCCTCCTGTGCCTCCCCCAGGCCGACCAGCAGCTCCGGGAACGGCACGCGCAGCGCGGCCGCGGACCAGCCGTCGATCGCAGCGTCCAGGTCGCCGCGTGCCGCCGCGATGCGTGCCCTGCCCGCCAGCGCGAACGCGTAGCCGGGCGATCGCTCGAGGGCACCTTCGTACGCCGCCGCGGCCCTGTCCAGGTCGCCCGCGGTGAACCACAGGTTGCCCAGCACGACCCGCAGGTACGCGGTGTTCTCGGTCGCCGGGCCACCCGCGGTGATCGCCGACTCCATGGCGCGGATGGCCCCGTCGAGGTCACCGTGCAGCTCGCGTTGGTAGGACACGCGGGCGTACGAACCGAGGTCGGGCCGTGCGTCGACCATCGCCTGGACGGCGGCCTTCGCCTCGGCGTAATCGCCCAGCTCCGTGCGCGCGTCCGCGATGACGCCCAGCGCCCGCGCCGATCGGGGCGCCAGGTCCAGCGCCGCATCCCCGAGCGCCAAGGCTCCGGCGAAGTCGTGCTTCGCGGCGGCCACCGTGCCGAGGCCGATCAGGGCATCCGGGCTGTCCGGCGCGAGCGTCCGCACCCGCGCGAAGGCGTCCTCGGCGCGGGCGTACTCGGTCGGGTCGGCGGTCTCCCGGGCCAGCTGGTAGGCGGATGCGCCCAGGCCCAGCAATGCCTCGATGTCATCGGGTCGGTCGGTCAACCGCTCGATGAAGGCGGCGACCTGGGCCCGGGTCTCGGTGCCCGGCGGCTCCATCGGTCCCGATGCGTCGACCGCGAGGGCGAGCGCGGGCGCCGATGTCGCGGTGGCCGGTGGCAGGGCCTGCGACGGCGAGGACGCGCCACACCCCGTGATCGCGAGCGTGGCGAGGAGTGCGAGGATCGGACGTCGGTCGGTCATGGCGCCAAGGATTACGCAGCGCCACGTCTCCCGGATGAATCGCGGCCCGACCGATCGTGCCGGGCCGCCGCCGCGGAGCCCCGCTCAGGCGCCGAGCGTCGCGAGATCCACGGTGTCCTCGGGCGCCGGGATGCCCAGGTCGAGCGGCTCGCCGTGCTGCCGGAAGTCGAACGTGACGGTCATCGTGCCGCCGCCCGTCGCGGCACCCAGCTGGTAGGCCAGCGAGATCCGGCGGACCAGGTCCGACGCGTCCACCCAGACCTCCCCGTCGAGGAGCGGCTCCATGCCGCCCTGCTCGATCTCCGCGACGTTCTGGGCGAGCGTGTCCCGGATCTCGGCCGGGGCGAGCGCGAGCGCCCGGTCGAGATCGAGCGCGGTCGTCAGGTGCCGCGTCGCGACGCCGTCGATCTCCTCCTCGCCCACGAGCTCCGCGGGTCCGGGCGCCCCGAGCAGGTAGTACAGCAGCAGCGAGGCGTCGTTGTTGCCCGACGCGAGGGAGCGGAGCATCGCCACGCTCGGGTCGTCCGAGGTGAGGTCCGCCTTGAGCCACGTGTCCGCCGGGACGTCCGGCCCGAACGGCAGGCCCTTCACGTAGATCGTCTGGCCGTCGATGATCAGCTCGAACGCACCGACCCCGAACGCGGTCATGTCCATCGAGAGCCGCTGCCGCCGCTCCAGCCCGAAGTTCGTCTGGCCATCGCCGGTCACGGACGTGCCGTCGGGCACGGTCCCGCCGCCCCCGAACATGAGTGCGAAGCTGGTCCGCACGGTGCCCGTGGCGATCGTCGCGTCCACGGCTCGAGCGAGGTCCGGATCGCCGATCGCGACGGACGCCTGGGGTGCCGCGGATTCCGCTGCGGCGGGCGTCGTCGGGGCCGCGGATGGCGACTGGGCGACGGCCGGCAGGGCGGCGGCGGGGAGGAGCAGCGCGCCGCCGAGCAGCGCAACGACGAGGGAGCGAGAACGCATCACGAGGTGGGCCTCCGGCTGGTGGGCGGTCGGACGCGTCCCAGCCTACCGGACGAGCGCCAGCCGACCCTCGATGGTGGCGAGCGGCGCATCGAGCGGCCCGACGACGGCCGGTGTCGTGGTGGGCTGCTGCGAGCCGCCCGCGGGCTCCACGGTGAGGGCCACGACGCTCGTTCCCGGCACCCCGATGATGCCGTCGAGGACCGCGATGCCATCCTCGCCCACGTCCATCAGGCCCGCGGATGCGGGGGCGTCACCGGCGATCGTCCACGCCTGCCACACCTGGCCGGAGCCGGCCGCCGGCAGCCCGGTGAGCACGATGTAGCCGGTACCCGCCGCGGGGAAGACCGCATAGCCGCTGGCACCCGCGGCGGCATCCGAGCCGGTCATCGGGGCGACCGCCGCACCGGGCTGCCCGGCGGCCGCGACGGCCGCGGCGAGCACCGCGAGGCGT
This sequence comes from Thermoleophilia bacterium, assembly GCA_020848615.1. Taxonomy (GTDB): domain Bacteria; phylum Actinomycetota; class Thermoleophilia; order Miltoncostaeales; family Miltoncostaeaceae. Next base: position 4,085 of record JADLHW010000126.1, on the reverse strand, counting down.
CCGTCCGCGGCCGACCGCTGCTGCTGGAGCAGGACGTTCCAGCCGCCCAGCACCACGATGGCGAGCACCGCGGCCGCGGCCAGCACGCCCCACATCGGGGTGCGGCGCGCCTTCCGAGCACGGGCGGCGTCGAGCGACACGGGCGCGCCTGGCTCCGGGGTCACCCCGACCGGCCCGGCCACCTCCGCAGCGACCGGCGTGCCCGGCGTGCCCGGCGTCACCGCGGGCGTCCAGTCGCGGACCGCCTGGTACGACTCGGAGGATACGGGCGGCGGCAGGACCGGTGGTGGGGAGAACGGTGCCGGCTGCGATGCCGTCGGCGGCATCGGCGTGGCGACCGGCCCGGGCGGCGGTGCGACCGGGCGTGTGGTGACCGGCGCCGGGGTCACGGCTGGGGTGACCGGCGCCGCGGGCAGCTGCGGCGTGGCGGCGATGGCGCCCAGCACGCGGCCACGCAGGTCCGGCGGGGGCGCGAGCGGCGGCACGGACTCGGCGAGGAACGGGGTCACGCCAGCCATCTCCCGGAACGCGGGGTGCCGGTCGGGGTGGTCGGCCAGGTGCGAGGCCACCTCGGTCGCCTCGGGCGTGCCCAGCGCATCGAGCACATAGAGCGCAGCGAGGTCATCAACGTCGGTGCAGGAGAGGTGGAGTCGGTCGGTCATGGTCCCCCTCCCGACGATGGTGCGTCATCGAGGGTCACGCTGCCCGCAAGGACCTCTTTGAGCGCCATCAGGCCGAGTCGGACGCGGCTCTTCACGGTGCCCAGCGGGGCACCCGTGCGTTCCGCGATCTCCTGTTGGGTGAGGCCGCCGAAGTAGGCGAGCGCGATCGCCTCGCGCTGCACCGGGGAGAGCGTCATCACCGCGTCGCGGACCCGGTCGGCGTCCATGCGCCCGGCGACCTCGCCCCAGATGTCCGGGGAGGTGAGGGCCGCGGGCGGCGGCAGCTCAGGGTCGGGCAGCTCCTGCGCGGGCCGCCGGCGGCGCAGCGCGTCGATGGAACGGTTGTGGGCGATGGCCATGATCCAGGTGCGAGCGCTCGCCCGGCCCGCGTCGAAGCGAGCGGCGTTGCGCCAGATGCCCACGAAGGCCTCCTGGACCACGTCCTGGGCGAGCGTGGCGTCCCGGGTGATGCGCATGGCGAGTCCATACATCTGACCGGCGAACCGGTCGTAGAGCTGCCCCATCGCGGACTGGTCGCCGCGCGCGGCCGCGATCAGCAGGTCCTCGTCGCTCGAGGACCCGGACGGCACGCCGGACGGGGCGAAGCTCATCGGAGCGCCGTCTGCTCGCTCATGCGCAGGTCGGCGGCGTTCGGTTCACTGTCGGCGAGGAATCGCAGGGCGGCCTCGAGGACATCGGGGGCGATCGCGTCGACGGGGCGGTCGCCGTCGATGACCAGCCAGCGATCGGGGTCCGCCGCGGCCATCTCGAGGTAGCCGTCGCGAACGCGCTGGTGGAAGTCGGCGTCGTGGCGCGACAGGTCCTCGAAGCGCGTCATCTGGGCCTGCTCGCCACGATTGCGCCGCTCCAGGCCCACCTCGATGGGGACATCCACGAGGATCGCGAGGCCGGGTCGGGTCTCACCGCAGCTCAGGTCCTCGAGGGCATCGAGGAGATGGAGCGGCACGCCCGAGCCATAGCCCTGGTACGCCCGCGACGACCACAGGAAGCGGTCGGTGACGACGAGCTCACCGCGCGCCAGGGCCGGGCGGATGTTCTCGCGCACGTTCTGGGCACGGGCGGCGTGGAACAGCAGTGCGTCCGCCTCGCCGGAACGGGGTGTCGGGCCGGGGTTGAGCACGACCTCGCGCACCTGCTCGCCCAGGCGCGTGCCGCCGGGTTCGCGGGTGAACGTCAGGGGGATGCCGCGCGCCCGCAGCGCGTTGACGAGGAGTGCGGCCTGCACCGATTTCCCGGCACCGTCCGGGCCCTCGAGCGCGATGAAGCGGAGGCTCACGCGCGGGCCCGCTCGCGGTGTTCTGGGATGCCCCGCGGCACCTGGTCGGTCACGCAGGGGAGTCTAGCGGGGCGGGGTCGGCCGCGGTCAGGCTGGCGTCGACTGGTAGGATCGGGCGCGGAGGGATCCATCCATCCGCCGGTGCCCACCGGACCCGGGAGTCGCCGATGCGCACGTCCGTTCGTCCTGGATCGATCGTCCGGGTGGCGTTGGCCGTCATGGTCGGGCTGGCCGCGGCCACCACGGGCGTGCTGCCCGGCGGGTCCGGGCGGGTCGCCGCCGAGTGTGGCTCCGCCGCGCCTTCTGGTGCGATCGAGGCGCACCGCGGGTTCGCGTTCGATGGCGTCATCACCGCGATCGACCGACACGAGGTGTCTGGCGAAGGCTGGCTGTACGGCATCACGATGGACGTCACGGAGCCGCTCGCGGGAGACCCGGGGGAGACGGTCACGTTCGACCTGGGAAGCGGCAGCTGCTGGGATCTCCAGGGCGACCGCTACAAGGTGGGCGATCGGCTGATCGTGACCGCGACCGAGCCGCCGATCGAGCCGCCGACGATCGTGGGCATGCGCTACCTCCTGAGCGCGCTCACCTGGCGCTACGAGTGGGGCGATACGTGGACCCTCCATGGTCTGGCGGACGGCTGGGCGGACGGGCTGGCAGGGGCGATCCGGCGAGCCACCACCCGTGACGCGATCGTGGCCCTGGTGGCGCCGGACGCGTTGCCGGTCTGGGTGGCGCCGGGGGCGTGGTCGGTGGCGTTGCGGGTTCCAGGCGGACGGACCTCCCTCACGGACGTGGTCGCGTGGCAGGGCGGGTTCGTGGCGATCGGTTGGGTGGAGCGACCGGCGCCGGGCCGCGCTGGGGGCAGGAGGACCGTCACCCGACCGGTGCTCTGGACGTCGGCGACGGGGGAGCGTTGGGTCCTTGTCGGAGCGCCGTTCCCGGCGATCGTCGGCCCGGATGGGTTCGTCGCGGAGCTCCAGGTGTTCCAGGGCGCGCTCTATGCCGTGGGCGGGGACGGGGATCGGCTCCTCGTGTGGCGGTCCACGGATGGCCGCGCGTTCTCGCAGGTGCTCGCGCAGGCCCGGGACGATTCCGGGCCGGCGTACGAGGGTGCGGAGCCGTTGCCTCTCTCGTCGATCGGCGTGGCGGCGACCGCGGATCGATTGATCGTGCTGGGCGCTCCGGGCGGCGCATCGCCATCGCCGGATCAGACCCGCGTCTGGACCACCGACGACGGTCGGACGTGGACGCGCTCGACGCCGGAGGGGCTGCCGGGCATCGACCCGATCGCGACGGCCGATGGCTTCGTCACGCTCCTGTGCGCCTGCAGCGGCCCGACCGAGCACTGGATGTTCCGACGTTCGACGGACGGGCTGGCCTGGGAAGCGGCCGGGGATGCGCCGGTCGGCACAGTCGAACTTGCGTGGGATGCGTCCGGGACGCGGTACGTCGCCGCGGTCTCCGACTGGCAGGATCCGACGGTCGACCATGCGGCCGTGGACGTCAGCGCGGACGGGGTGAGCTGGACGCGCCTGGTGGCGTCGCCCGGCATCACAGGATCGGCGACCGGGGTGGCGGTCGAGGCTGCGACCGTGGTGCTGCTCGGGTCCGGCGGCATGGAGCCGGGCGCCTGGACGATGACGTCGCGCGACGGTGGGGCCACGTGGACGTACGCCGCCCTGCCCGCGTCCAACCACACCGAGTGCGTCGCCGACGTCGCGATCGGCACGACGACGGTGGTCGCGGTGGGTCACTGCCGCGGCGGGGCGTTGGCCTGGGTCGCCGATCGCTGATCGCTCGTTGCCGGGAGCCGATGCGGGGAGCCGAAGCCGGGCGCCGGGAGCCGATGCGGGGCGCCGGTGCCGGGAGCCGCTGCGGGGCGCCGCTGCGGGGCGCCGGGGCGCCGGGCGCCGTTGCCGGGCGCCGGGCGCCGGGAGCCGTTGCCGGGCGCCGTGGCCGGAGCCGGGCGCCGTGGCCGGAGCCGGGCGCCGGGCGCCGATGCGGGGAGCCGTTGCCGGGCGCCGGGCGCCGTTGCCGGGCGCCAGGAGCCGTTGCCGGGCGCCGAAGCCGGGCGCCGTTGCCGGGAGCCGTTGCCGGGAGCCCGATGCGGGGCGCCGATG
>JADLHW010000125.1 GCA_020848615.1 Thermoleophilia bacterium | reverse complement strand
GGTCCGCCAGCTCGTCGGCAACGGCGAGGTCATGGAGGCGCGCGACGAGACCGTGTACGCGACGGTCGAGGAGGCCGAGGGCGACGTGGTCGACGAGGGCGACGCCCCCTCCACCGAGGCCTGATCCTCCCGGGGCGGGCTCAGCCCGCCCTGCGCAGCACCCCGCTCCACCTCCCCAGGTGACGCGGTGAACCGTCCGGCCGGTACCCGCCGATGCGCCGGCTCGAGGGCGACGACGGCACCCGTGGCGCCGTGGCGGTGACCCCGCCGAGGGTCCGCTGAGACCCGCCACGCCGGGTTGCACGGCCCGGGACGCCCCAGGCTCCCGGGCCGCTGTGTCGCGGAGTTGACACGCCGGGCGTCGCCCTGGGCATCGACGGGGCGGCGGCGCGGTCGTAGCGTCGCCCACGAGGCCGCCGATCCGCGCGGCCCGCCCACATCGCAAGGAGCAGAGAACATGACCAGGCGACGCAATCCCGCCCTCGCGGCGCTCGCCGCGGCGCTCGGTGGCCTGGCGATCCCCGCGATCGCCAACGCGGGGGTCACGGGGGTCACCATCAGCTCCAGCACCAGCCCGTTCGGCTGCGCCGACATCACGGCCGCCACGAGCACGGTGCAGGGCACCCTGTCCCTCCCCGGCGGCCCGGTCGTCGGCGGGATCACCACCCGGCCGGTCGCCGCGACCGCGTGCGGCGGCGGGGCCGGCCGCTCCATCAGCTTCGACAGCCGGCTCTCCACCAACTCCGAGGGGCTGGTGTTCTCCATCCGCGGCGACGACGAGGCCACGGACCTGTCCGCGCGCATCCCGACCGCCCGCCGGGAGGGCACCACGCTCCACCTGCTGGACCTCACGCCCGGATCGACGGTCGACGCGACGCCCGTGACGGGCACCACGCTCGACATCCCCGCGGCCACGCCGAACCCGATGGTCACCATCCCGGTGGGCGGCCGCAACGTGGTGGTCCGGCCGTACACGTCGAGGACCGTCTACTTCTACGGCAACACGTCCCCGGACCGCACCTCGGTGCAGATCAACGACGCGGCGTCCGGCATCCCGGTGGTCGTGGAGGGCCGCGACGCGGGCGGGAACCTCGTGTTCACGCGGACGCTCCCGGCCGCCCAGCCCGGGGCCGACGACGTGCCGACGTTCTTCGACTACCCGCCGCTCGGCGCCGGCGCCACCCTGCGGGTCGTGCAGCAGGGCGTCGTCGACCGGACCCGGCGCTTCGGCACCGCGCAGTTCACGGCCGACGGGTTCCGCGTGGCGCTCCCCTCCGACGCCGAGCGGGGCACCTACGGCGTGAACCTCGCGCTGCACGCGCCGTCGGAGGACACGACCAGCCCCCTTGGCCCGTGCAACACGCTCACCACCACGGGGCCGCTGCCCTCGAACTGCACGGGGCTGACGGCCCCGCGCACCTCCGTGGAGGCGACCGGCCTGCTCCCGGTGGGCGGCGACTCGGTGGAGGTGAACTCCGGCTACTCCGACAGCAGCGACAGCATGGGGATCAGCGAGACCCGGAACGGGATCTCCTTCGACGCGAGCAGCGGGTACATCGGCGCCGCCGGCATCCGGGGCCCCTTCCAGGCCGCCCTCACGCTGCCCGGCGGCCGCGTGCTGCGCCACCGCGGCGTGGCGGGCGACAGCGAGAGCGACGGCGGGATGCTGGGGCCCGACCCGTTCCCGGCGCACGCGGGGCCCGGCAGCAGCCTGCGCGCCACCGCCGGGGCGGTGGACCTCACCGCCGCGATCAACCTCAGCGCCGAGGAGTCCGGCGGGCGCGTGAGCGGCCGCGCCACGCCCGGCGCGCACGTGCGGGTGAGCGGGCGCCTGGGCCGCCTGACGGTGGGGGACGCCACCACCACGGCCGCCGCGGACGGCACCTACAGCGTGCAGTTCCCCGGCGTCCCGCGCGGGTCCGAGATCACCGTCGTCTCGGGGGACCCCGGCACGCGCGCAGCCACGCAGCTGCGGATCGTGGCCGGCCACCGGCCGGTGCGCATCGCCGGCGCCACGGACGGCGCGCCGGTGCGGGGCGTCGTCGACCTCACGGCCGACGCCGACGCCGACGTCACCCCGGAGTGGGTCGTCGCCCGCGGCTTCCCCGGCACCCAGGGCCGCACCCTGGCCCTCGACACCCGGCAGCGCGAGGACGGCCCGCTGCGCGTGGAGGTGCGCGACGGGTTCGTCATCACCGACTACCTGTACCTCGACGTCGACAACACCGCCCCGTCCGGCGGGGCCGGGGCCGACCAGCGCGTCCGGCCCGGCCAGCAGGTGGTGTTCGTGACCGGCGCCCGCGACGACGGCGGCCTGGCCACCGTGAGCGCGCGGTTCGGCGACCGGAGCCCCGCGGTGCAGATCGCCGGCGGCGCGGCGGGCACCATCCGCCACCGGTTCGCGAAGGGCGGCCGGTACACCGTCCGCGTGACGCTCACGGACCGGGCCGGGAACGTGACCCAGGACACCGCCACCGTCCGGGTGAGCGGCGCCGCCCCGGCGCTGCGCGGGGCCGTCCCCACGCGCGCCGCCCGCCGCGGCACGCTGCGGTTCACCCAGCGCGCCTCGGCCGCGGGGCGCGTGCGCGTGCAGCTCATGAACGCGACGGGCCGCACCGTGCTCACCCGCACGACCGGGGGCGCCGCCAAGGGCAAGCCGATCCGCGTGAGCCTGCCGCTCACCCGGGTGGCCCCCGGGCGCTACCTGATCGTGCGGCAGTTCATCGGCGACGCCGGCGAGATCGGCGCCGTGAAGGCCAGCCGGCTCACCATCCGGTGAGCGTGCGGACCGGCCTGGCGGGGCAGCCTCCCAGTGCCCCGCCAGGCGGTCTCCGCGGAGGGCGGCGCACCGCCCCCCTCCCTACCCGCGCGGCGGTGCGGGGCGGGATCCTTCGGTCCCCTCCTGCGCGGAGGGGACGAACTCGGGGAATGCCAGCAGCACCAGCGCCACGCCGGCCAGGACGCATGCCGCGCCCGTGAACAGCCACTCGGGGCCCTCGCCGCCGCCCAGCAGGGTCGCGGCCGTCACCCGGACGCACAGGGCCCCGCCCGCCAGCAGGAACGCCAGCCCGGCGGCCGGCGCGACCCTGCGGCGCAGGACCGCGCGGCGGCCGCGCCGGGCGGCGCGAGGACGGTGGGCCACGGCGACCGCGCCGGTCACGCCGCCTCCCGCTCGTCGAGGCGTGCGGCCCAGCCGTCCAGGTCACGACGGGAGTGCACGCCGGACTTCCGCAGGATCGACTGGGCGTGGGTCCGGACGGTGTGCCAGGACACCCCCAGCCGCTGGGCGATCTCCTTGTAGGTCAGGTGCTGGCGCATGAGTCGCAGCACCACCCGCTCCTGCTCGGTGAGGCGCGCCTCCCCCGCCCCCGAGCGGCGGGCCATGTCCGCGAGGGACCGGACCACGCCGATCTCGAAGCGCGAGACGCCGCGCAGGGCGTCGGCCGCGGCCTCCGCCACCAACTCGCGCGGCCAGGTGGTCAGCACCACGCCGCACGCCCCGGCGGCGAGGGCCGCGACCTGCGCCTCCGGCCCGTCGTCACGGACGGTGCACAGCACCCGCAGCCCCGGGTCGCGGCGCAGGAGCTCCCCCACGAGCTCGGATCCGGGGCCGTCGCCCAGCCGCTCGTCCACCAAGGCGAGGGCCGGCGCGGTCTCGGTGGCGCGGGTGAGCGCCCCGTCGATGGTGTGTGCCACCACCGGCACCAGCGGGCCGTCCTCGAGGAACGCGGCGAGGCCCCGGGCGTACGCGGGAGAGGCGCTGGCGATGAGGACGTGGACGGACTGCGACACGCCTTCAGGATCGGCATTGCCCCCCGAAAGCATGACCCCACCCCGTCTGGTCGGCGATTCCGGCGCTTACCGGAACCGGATCCGGCGTCAGACGGCGGCGGCCCTGAGCGCGTCGATCGCGGCCCGCAGCTGCGGGGTGAGCGCGACCAGGCCGGCGACGCCGCCGGTCTCCGCGAGGTCCGCCATGCGCTCCATGAGGCCCGACACGTCCGACAGCGCCGAGGTCACCTTCTGGCGCTGGGCCTCCAGGCGGGTGTCGTCGAGGCGCTGGGCCGCGAGCCGCCGGTAGGCGAGGGCGACCCGGTCGGCGTCCTGCCGCAGGCCGGGGGCGGCGGTGCGCAGGTCGGTCTGGGTGACCTCCGGCGCCATCCCCTGCAGCGTCGCCTGGAAGTCCCGGATGCCGTCGGCCGCCAGGGCCGTGTCCGACAGGTACCCGCGAGGCCCCACCGGGGTGGCCGACGGGAGGTCCGCGGTGGGCACCGGCAGGGGGTCCGAGCCGCAGCCGCCCGCGATGAGCGCGGCGGCGACGGCGATCAGGACGGCGAGACGGCGGATGAGAGTCCTCGCATGCTCATGAACAGCGGCGTGAGGTGCTGGCGCAGCGCGACCCGGTCATCCTGCACGAGGTCCCGGCCGACACGCTCCATCGTGGTCACCGTGGCCCGGTAGGCGCCGGCCAGTGCATCGCGCTGGCCCCGGAGCATCGCCGAGTCGAGCGGCAGTGCCCGCAACTCCCTCAATTCGCGCTCGGCCGCCCGGATCATCCCGTCGACATCCGACGCGGTGGGCGCCGAGGCGCTGGGCGCGGGCCCCAGGCGCGCCGTCGCGAGGGACGCCATCCGGGCGGGCGGGCCCAGAAGCCCCTGCACGGCCGCCACGTACCCGGCCGGCGCCGCGGTCACCGGGTCCGCCGAGCTGGCGGGCTCCCCCGAGCCGCAGCCGGACACCGCGACGGCGGCCGACACCATCACCGCGGCCAGCAGCCCACGTCCATGCATGGCGGCGATGCTACCCGTCCCGCGGCCGCGCGGCGGGAACGGCGCTATCGTGCGCGGCTGCCATGAACTGGAACTCAGAGATCCCCCTCGCCCTCTCGTACGACGACGTGATGCTGGTGCCGTTGCGGAGCGCCATCAGGTCCCGTCGCGAGGTGGACACCTCCACGCGCTTCACCCGGCGCCTGCGCCTGTCGGTGCCGCTGGTCTCCGCGAACATGGACACGGTCACCGAGTCCTCGATGTCGATCGCGATGGCCCGCGTGGGGGGCCTCGGAATCATCCACCGGTTCCTCACCGTGGAGCAACAGTCCCGCGAGGTCGCGCGGGTCAAGCGCGCCGAGGCGCTCGTGATCGAGGACCCCCACACCGTCCGTGCGGACGCCACCTTCGACGAGGCCCGGCGGCTCATGGCCGAGCACGGCGTGAGCGGCCTGGTGGTGGTGGACGCCGACCGGCGCCTCGCCGGAATGCTCACCAGCCGGGACATCGGGATGGTCCCCGACGCGCGCCTGGTGTCCGACGCCATGACCCCGCGCGCCCGCCTCGCGGTGGGCCGCGTCGACACCGGGGGCGAGGAGGCCCTGGCGATCATGCGCGAGGCCCGCGTGGAGAAGCTCCCCCTGGTGGGCGACGACGACCACCTCGCCGGCCTGGTCACCATGCGCGACCTGCTGCAGCACGCCGAGCGGCCGGAGGCCACCACCGACGAGCGCGGGCGGCTGGCCGTGGGCGCCGCCATCGGCGTGCGCGGCGACTACCTGGAGCGGGCGCGGGCCCTGGTGGCCGCCGGCGCGGACGTCCTGGTGCTGGACATCGCGCACGGGCACGCCGAGCACGCCGTGCAGGCGGTGGGCGCGGTGCGCGAGGCCATCGGCGACGCCGTCGACATCGTGGCGGGCAACGTCGCCACCTCCGACGGCGCCCGCGACCTGTGCCTGGCCGGCGCGGCCGCGGTGAAGGTGGGCGTGGGCCCCGGGTCGGTGTGCACCACCCGCATCGTCGCCGGCGTCGGGGTGCCGCAGCTGTCCGCGGTGATGGCCTGCGCGCGGGAGTGCGCCGCGCACGACGTGCCGGTGATCGCCGACGGCGGCATCCGGTACCCCGGCGACGTCGCCAAGGCCATCGCCGCCGGCGCCGAGACCGTGATGATCGGCGGGCTGCTGGCAGGCACGCCGGAGAGTCCCGGCGACGTCGTGACCCGGGAGGGCCGGCGCGTGAAGGTGTTCCGCGGCATGGCGTCCGCGCCCGCCGCCGAGGCCCGCGCGCACGCGGAGGACGACGAGTTCGTGCCCACGGTCCCCGAGGGCGTGGAGACGGTCGTGCCCCTCCGGGACCCCTCGTCGGAGATCGTGCGCAACCTGGTGGGCGGCCTGCGCTCCGGGATGAGCTACTCGAACGCGGCGACCATCGCGCAGATGCACGCGAACGCCACGTTCGTGCGCATCACCCCGGCGGGGCTCCAGGAGAGCCACCCGCACGCCCTGGGCCGTTAGGCCGGGGCCGCACCGCCCTGCGCCGGGTCCCGGCCCTCCCCGAGACGGGAGGGCCGGGACGCCGCGCGGCTACAGGCCGATCGCGTCGCGCTGGCCGGACACCTCGAGCGACAGCTCGGTGACCACGGCCTTCGCGTCCCCGAACACCATGAGGGTCTTCGGGTTGTAGAACAGCTCGTTCTCGATGCCGGCGAAGCCGGAGCGCATCGAGCGCTTCACGACCATGATCGTCTGAGCCTGGTCGACGTTCAGGATCGGCATGCCGTAGATGGGGCTGCTCTTCTCGTGCCGTGCCGCGGGGTTCACCACGTCGTTGGCGCCGAGGACGAGGACGCAGTCGACCTGCGGGAAGTCGTTGTTGATCTCGTCCATGTCGAGCAGCTTGTCGTACGGCACGTTCGCCTCGGCGAGCAGCACGTTCATGTGGCCCGGCATGCGGCCGGCCACCGGGTGGATCGCGTACTTCACGTCCACGCCCTCCTTCTCGAGGGCGTCCGCGAGCTCGCGGACCTTGTGCTGCGCCTGGGCGACGGCCATGCCGTACCCCGGGACGATCACGACGCTGCGGGACATCTTCATGATCTCCGCGGCCTCGTCCGGCGACGCGGACCGCACCGGGGCGACCTCGCCCTGGGCGCCGCCGCCCGCGGTCTCGTCGACCGCGCCGAACGCGCCGAACATGACGTTCCGGAACGACCGGTTCATCGCGCGGCACATGATGATCGCCAGGATGAGGCCGGCGGTGCCGTCGAGGGCACCGGCCACGATGAGCAGCTTGTTGTTGAGCACGAGGCCCAGCGCCGAGGCCGACAGGCCGGCGTAGCTGTTCAGGAGCGCGATGACGGTGGGCATGTCGGCGCCGCCGATCGGGATGATCAGCATCACGCCGATGATGAGCGCCAGCACCGCCAGCGGGATGACCAGCCAGCGGTCCTCCGGCCGGAACATCAGGTAGATGACCACCGCGATGCCCAGGCCGATCATGGCGAAGTTCGCGTAGTTCTGGCCTTTGAAGATGATCGGGCGCTGCGGGAGCATCTCGTGCAGCTTGCCGGCCGCCATCAGGGAGCCGGTGAACACCAGGCCGCCGAGGAGGATCTCGCCGCCCAGCACCGCCAGCTCGAACTTCCCGAACACGTTCCAGTCCAGGAAGAACTTGGCGATACCGGTCGCGGCGACGGCGAGGGCGCCGAACGCGTGGGACAGGGCGATCCGCTCCGGCATGGCGGTCATCGGGACCTTGAGGCCCAGCGGCACGCCGATGGCGGCGCCGACCGCGAGGGCGATGACGATGAGCACGTAGCCCTTCGCCCCGATCTCGGGCTGGAACAGGGTGGCCACGATCGCGATGGCGAACGCCGCCTCGCCGGCGAAGATGCCGCGCCGCGCGGTGGCCGCCGCGGACATCCACTTCAGGGACAGGCCGAACCCGATCGCACCGACCAGGTACGCGAGGTTGATGAGGTTCTCTCTCACGAACCGGCCTCCTCGGCGGGCTTCGGCCGCGCCGGCTTGCGGAACATCTTCAGCATCTTGTCGGTGATGAGGAAGCCGCCGACGACGTTGATGGTGGACGCCACCACGGAGATGAACCCGAGGATGGTGGAGTAGGTCGTCTCGGCGTGGCCGAGCACGATGAGGGAGCCCACGAGGGCGATCGCCGACAGCGCGTTGGTGAGCGCCATGAGCGGGGTGTGGAGCAGCTTCGGGACCTTCCGGATGACCTCGAACCCGAGGAACCCGGCGAGGGCGAAGACGAAGAGGCTCGTGATGATGACGTCACCGGTCATCCGGCCACCTCCTCAGTGGTGTCGGCGGGCTCCGGCTCGGCGGGCGCGGCCGGGGCCGCGAGCGACTCCTGGCCGAGGGCCTCGCGCACCCGCGGGTGGACGACCTGGCCGCCCCTGGTGACCATGGTCTCGCGGACGATGTCGTCGTCGACCTCGGGGTTGACGTGGCCGTCGGCGACCATGAGCTGCAGGAAGTTGGCGACGTTCTTCGCGTACATGAGGCTGGCGTGCGTGGGGATGGTGGCCGGGAGGTTCACCGGGCCGATCACCTTCACGCCGCCGACGTCGGTCGTCTGACCGGCGACGGTGGGCTCGCAGTTGCCGCCCTGCTCGGCGGCGAGGTCGACGATCACCGAGCCGGGCGCCATCTGGGCGACCATCTCGGACGTCACGATGACCGGGGCCTTCTTGCCCTGCACCTGCGCGGTGGTGATGACGACGTCGCTGGCGGCGACGGTCTTCGCGAGGAGCTCCTGCTGCTTCTTCAGGGTCTCCTCGGACAGCTGCTGCGCGTAGGCGCCGGAGCCGGAGCCCTCCTGGCCGGTCTCGAGCGGCAGCTCGACGAACCGGGCGCCGAGGCTCTGGACCTCCTCCTTCACCGCGGGGCGCACGTCGTACGCCTCCACGACCGAGCCGAGGCGGCGGGCCGTCGCGATGGCGGACAGGCCGGCGACGCCGGCGCCGATGATGAGCACCTTCGCCGGGGCGATGGTGCCGGCCGCCGTGGTGAGCAGCGGGTACATCTTCGGCAGGTTGCTCGCGGCGAGCAGCACGGCCTTGTAGCCGGCGACGTTGGCCTGGGAGGACAGCACGTCCATCGCCTGGGCCCTGGTGGTGCGCGGCACCATCTCGAGGGCGAAGAGCGTGGCGCCCCTGTCGGCGAACGCCTGGGCGGTCTCCGGGTCGGCCAGCGGCGCGGCCATCGAGACGACCACCTGGCCGGCGCGGACCCGCTCGCGGTCGGCGCCCTCGGGGGCGCGGACGGCGGCGAGCACGTCGGCGGCGAAGACCTCGTCGCGGGTGCCGATGGCGGCGCCCTTGTCGGTGTAGGCGGCGTCGGCGAACCCGGCGGCCTGGCCGGCCCCGGACTCGATGACGACGCGGACACCGCCCTTGAGGAGCGGGCCGAGGGCGGCGGGCGTCATCGCGACGCGCAGCTCACCGTCGACGGCCTCCTTCGGGATTCCGATGAGCGTCGACGACGCCCCGGGCTGGTCGCTCACCAGTCCCTGCGCCGCGCACGGCGCACCGGTCGGATGGATGAGGTGGACTGCGACAGCGCCGGGACCGCTCCCCGGCGTTGGGAGTTCAACGGCATCGCTCGATCCTGGTGAGTAGGTCGGGTGGAGGGACCCAACGCCGGACGCTCGTGACCCAGCCCCTTGTCCCGGACGCGCATGCGCAGAACCGGGAGGTCACGGCCTCCGGAAGGAGGGCGCGCGCAGACTACCGTTTCGGGACACGCGTGTGCGACGGGTATCGGCCCGTCCGTACGTATGGTCCTGACGGGGTTGTCAGACCCAGGGCACGGCGGCGCGGGACGCCTCGCCCGCGTGCCGGGTGAGGGCCTCCACCACGCCCCGCGCGACGAGGCGGTCCAGCGCGTACACCGCGGGTTCCCACAGCTGGGTGCCGGCGACCCTGCGGCACTCGTCCATGGCGACCTCCGGGCAGCAGGCCGCCCGGTACGGGCGGTCGGACACCAGGGCGTCCCAGGTGTCGGCGACCGCGAGCAGCCGCGCCCCGTCGGGGATGGCGTCCCCGCGAAGGTTCTCCGGGTACCCGGTGCCGTCGACGCGCTCGTGGTGATGGCGCAGCCAGGACACGTGCTCGGCGTCCATGAGCTCCGACACCAGCTCGGCCCCCAGGATCGCGTGGTGCCGCACCCGCGTCAGGTCCTCCGCGGAGAAGGTGTCGGGCACGGTGAGCAGGTGCTCGGGGAGCCCGACCTTGCCGACGTCGTGGATGAGGGCGACCCGGCGCAGGGCAGCGGCCCGTCCCGCCGGCCAGCCCAGCTCCAGGGCGAGGGCGTGCGCGAGGTCGGCGACGCGGTCCGAGTGGCCCCGCAGGAACGGGTTGCGGGTCTCCACCGCCCGGGCGAGCGCGCGGATGGCGGTGAGCGCCCGGATGCGCTGTGCCCCGACGACGCCCGAGGCCGCGCCCACGGCGGCCGCCGCGTCCGGCGTCCAGCGGGACGTCGCGTTCCGCCCGTTGGCCTTCGACCAGTACATGGCGAGGTCCGCGCGGTTCAGCAGCTCGCCCGCCGACTCCGCGTCGGTGAGCGCGCAGACGCCCAGCGAGATGGTGACGCGGCCCACCGGCGGGATCGGCTCCTCCTGGAGCCGCTCGCGCAGCCGCTCGGCGACGGCCATCGCGCCCATGCCGTCGGTCTCGGGGAGGATGAGGGCGAACTCCTCGCCGCCGATGCGGGCGGCCAGGTCGCTGGCGCGCGCCGCCTCGGCGAGCTGGCGCCCGGCGACGGCCAGCACCCGGTCGCCCGCCTGGTGGCCGTAGCTGTCGTTCACGTGCTTGAACTCGTCGATGTCGCCCACCACGACCGACAGGGCCCGCCCGTGGCGCTGGGCGCGCCGCACCTCGAGCTCCAGGCGCTCCTGGAACACGCGGTGGTTGGCGAGGCCGGTGAGGGCGTCGGTGTCGGCCTTGGCGGCCAGGTGCTCGGCGGCCTCCGCGTTCACGGTCGCCAGGGCGACGAGGTCCGCGAGGTCGGTGAGCAGCTGCTCGGCCTCGTCCGGGTCGTCCACCACCATGACCTTCAGGATCGCCCGCACGCGGCCGGCGGCCAGGGCGGGAACCGCGACCTCGGTGATGCCGCTCATCTCCCGCCGGCGCGGCGTGCCGCAGGTGACCACGGAGGCCAGGTGCGCCGGCAGGTCCTCCGGGGGCTCGCCGACGTCCCCGGTGATCCACCGCACGCGGGTCTCGGTGCCGGGGAGCAGCGCCCGGACCGCGCTCATCGCCAGGTCCGCGACGTGCGTGGGGTCGTTGCCGGCGGCCACGCAGGTGGCCACCTCGCGCAGGGCCGCCTGCCGGGCCTCGGCGCGTGCCCGGGCCTCGTACAGCTCGCGCATCTCGCGCGACGACACGGCCAGCGCCCGTTCGAGGGTGTACCGCTCGTTGTCGCCGTCGGTGTACGCCGCCGAGACGCGCGTGAGCAGCGCCGCCCAGGTCGCGGCGTCCGGCGGGGGCGTCCGCTCGTCCAGGCCCAGGCGCCGCAGCTGCCGGGCGAGGACCGAGTGCAGCCCGTTCATGCCGCCTCCGCCAGCGTGGTGAGCGTCATCGTCTGGTTGTGGAGGTCGCAACGGCCGGCGGCGAGCGGTGAGATCTCGCCGTACGAGTAGAAGCCCACCTGGCGGGTCCCGGCCGGCAGCCCGTCCAGGACCGCCTCGATCTCCTCCTCGGTGCGCTCGCCCAGCACCAGGCGGCGCCCCACGCAGCTCACCCCGATGCACAGGGTGGGGCCGTCCGCGCCGGCCACGGCGGTGCCGAGGGCCGCGGCCCCCGCCCCGTCGATGAGGCGCTCGAAGTTCGCCCGCATGAGCTGCACGAGCGCGCCCTGGGGGATGTCGCCCGCGAAGGTGAGCGTCTGGGCGTCCTCGTCGACGGCGAGGATCGTGCGCACCAGCACCGCGTCCCCGCCGGTCTCGGGGCGCAGCGCGAGCGGGAACAGCAGCCCGGTGGCGGGCAGGCCGGCGGCCCGTTCCCCCAGGTACTCCTTGTAGAGGGCGAGCGCCGGCCGGCCGTCCAGCTCGTGCAGCACGGGGCCCGCGGACCGCGTGACGAGCCGCTCCGGCCCGAAGCGGTCCCAGCCGCCCTGCGAGCCGTGCCCCACGCGCAGGGCCTGGCCGTACAGGCCCACGGCGGTCACCACGCCCGCCACGGGACGGCCGTCCACGACCACCCAGGTGCGCCCGAAGCGGTCGCCGTCGGCGGCCAGGCCGCCGGTCACGACCACCCCGGGCGGGAGGACCTCGCCCAGGCCGCGGGTGAGCTCGGTGCCGTTCACCTGCAGGCCGTCGGAGAGCACCAGCACGGCGCGCAGGTCGCCGGCGCGCAGCGCCGTGCCGATCTCCCGGCCGGCGCGGTGCGACCCCCCGCCCGCCGGATCGGCCGTCGCACGGCGCAGGCGCGTGCCGCCGAAGCGCGCGACGGCGACCGAGACGGTGCCGTCGGACAGGTGCGCGCCGTGGATCTCCCCCGCCGTGGAGCAGCCCATCACGTGCGAGGCCGGGTATGCGTCCAGCAGCTCCCGCAGCGCCGACCAGTCGTCGCGGTACCCGGGCGCGGCGAACGCGAGCACCAGCGTCCGCTCCGAGTCGAGCTCGGGGAAGGGGGCCGACCAGCCGCCCCGGGGGGTGTGTTCGAGTGTCGTGAGTTCCATCTCACCGTGGCGCGCGCCGGTGACGGCCGCAACCGGTCCTTGGAATGTGGATCGGCGACCGCGCGACAGGGTTGAGGCGACTGGGCGATGTCTCGGGCCCCGCGCCGCGGCCGCACGGGTTCGCGGCCCCCGGGGGTGGGGATACACTCCCCGCTGGCCAAGCCCCAGGAAAGGTGAGCGTGCCCTCAGAACCCGCCCCCGACGCCCTCGTCGTCGCAACGATCCGGACGCTGTCGATCGATGCCGTCCAGCGCGCCAACAGCGGCCACCCCGGCGCCCCGATGGGGCTCGCCCCGGTGGCGTGGAACCTCTTCAGCCGCCACCTGCGCCACGCGCCGTCGAACCCGGAGTGGCCGAACCGGGACCGGTTCGTGCTGAGCGCCGGCCACGCGTCCGCGCTGCTGTACTCGCTGCTGCACGTCACGGGGTACGACCTGCCGCTGGAGCAGCTGGAGGCGTTCCGGCAGCTGGGCTCCGAGACGCCCGGGCACCCGGAGCGCGGCGACACCCCGGGCGTGGAGGTCACCACCGGCCCCCTCGGGCAGGGCGTGGCGAACGCGGTGGGCCTGGCGCTGGCCGAGCGCATGCTCGCCGCGGAGTTCAACCGGCCGGGCCACGACGTGATCGACCACCGCACGTGGTTCATCTGCGGCGACGGGGACCTCATGGAGGGCATCTCCTACGAGGCCGCCTCGGTGGCCGGGCACCTGCGGCTCGGCAAGCTCGTGGGCATCTACGACGCCAACCGCATCAGCCTGGACGGGCCCCTGGAGCTGAGCTTCGACGAGGACGTGCCCGCCCGGTTCGCCGCCCAGGGGTGGCGGGTCCTGCACATCACCGACGGCAACGACCTGGCGGAGATCGACCGCCTGCTCACCGAGGCGGCGGCGTCCGACGGCCGCCCGACGCTGGTGGTGTGCCGCACGCACATCGGCTTCGGCGCGCCCACCAAGCAGGACACCTCCGCCGCCCACGGCTCCCCGCTGGGCGCCGAGGAGGTCGCCGGGGCCAAGCGCGCCTACGGCTGGCCGGAGGACGCGCAGTTCCTGGTGCCGGACGAGGTGAGGGCCTGGGCGCCCAAGCTGCAGGCCGCCGGCCGGGAGGCCGAGGCGGCGTGGGACGCCGTCCTGGACGCCTACGCCGCGGCCCACCCAACGGAGGCCGCCGACCTGCGCCGCCGCATCGCCGGCGACCTGCCGGGCGGCTGGCGCGACGCGATGCCGTCGTTCGAGACCGGCAAGGGCATCGCCACGCGCTCCGCGTCGGGCACGGTCATCAACGCGCTGGCACCGGCGGTGCCGGAGCTCATCCAGGGCGCCGCGGACCTGTCGTCGTCCACCTCCACGGCCATCAGGTCCTCCGGGGACGTCGAGGCCGGCGACTTCGGGCAGCGCAACATCCGGTACGGGGTGCGCGAGCACGCGATGGGCGCCATCACCAACGGCCTCGCCGCGCACGGCCTGCTGCGCCCGGTGTGCTCCACGTTCCTGGTGTTCAGCGACTACATGAAGAACACCATCCGCCTGTCGGCCCTCATGCGGCTCCCGTCGGTGTTCGTGTACACGCACGACTCGGTGGCCCTGGGCGAGGACGGCCCCACCCACCAGCCGGTGGAGCACCTCGCCGCGCTCCGGGCGATCCCCGGGCTGGTGACCATCCGGCCGGCGGACGCCAACGAGACCGCCGCGGCCTGGGCGGTCGCGATGGAGCGCACCGGCGGCCCCACCGCGCTGGTGTTCACCCGCCAGGGCCTCCCCACCATGGACTGGGCGGCCGACGTCGCCCACGGCGCGTACGTGGTGCGCGACGGCGGTGACTGCCTGCTCCTCGGCGCCGGCAGCGAGGTGCACACCGCGCTGGCCGCCGCGGACCTGCTGGCCGCCGAGGGCGTCGCCGCCCGCGTGGTGAGCATGCCCAGCTGGGAGCTGTTCCTGAGCCAGCCCGCCGAGTACCGCGATGCGGTGCTGCCGCCGGCGATCACCGCCCGCGTGGCGGTGGAGGCCGGGGCGTCCCTGGGGTGGCACCGCTTCACGGGCCTCACCGGCCGGGTGGTGGCGATCGACCGGTTCGGCACCTCCGCCCCCGGCGAGGTGGCGCTGGAACACCTGGGAATCACGCCGCAGGCCGTCGCCGCGGCGGCCCGCGAGCAACTGGGGTAGGCATGCGGTGGAGCCTTGGCGGTGCGGAGACGGCGGTCCACGAGGCGTGGGGGGCCGCGACCGCGTCCGGCCTGGCCCGGCGCATCCGGAGCGGTGACACCTCGGCGTGGGGCGACCACGCCGCCGGCGTCGCCCCGTGGCTCGGGTGGCTGCGCGCGCCCTTCGAGATGCGGCAGCACGTCCCGGTGCTGGAGGGCATCGCCCGGCGGTGCCGCCGTGACGGCATCACGCACGCGGTGCTGCTGGGGATGGGCGGCAGCAGCCTGTGCCCCGAGGTGACGCGCCGCACGTTCGGCGCCCCCTCGGGCATCGAGCTGCGGGTGCTGGACTCCACGGACCCCGCGTCGGTGGCGGCCTCGGCGGAGGGCGTCGATCCCGCGAGGGCCGTGTTCATCGTGGCGTCCAAGAGCGGCACCACCATCGAGCCCCTCGCCTTCGAGGCGTACCACTGGGACCGCGCGGTGCGCGGCATGGGCGAGGCCGAGGCGGCGCGGCACTTCATCGTGATCACCGACCCCGGCACCCCCCTGGGGGACGCGGCCCGGGCACGCGGGTACCGCGCCGTGCTCGAGAACCCGGAGGACATCGGCGGGCGGTTCTCGGCGCTGTCCCTGTTCGGCCTGCTGCCCATGGCGCTCGCCGGTGTCCCCCTGCACCCGCTGCTCGACCGCGCGCAGGCCGCGCTGGCCTCGGATGCGCCCACCCGGCTGGGCGTCGCCCTGGCGGCCCTCGCGCACGCCGGGCGGGACAAGGTGATCCTGATGGTGGATCCGCCCCTGTCGGTGCTGGGCCTGTGGATCGAGCAGCTGGTCGCCGAGAGCCTCGGCAAGCAGGGCACGGGGATCGTCCCGGTGGCGCAGGAGCCCGGCGGGGTGCCCGCCGAGTACGGCGACGACCGGGTGTTCGTCTACCACCGCATCACCGGCGACCTGGACCAGGACGCCGCCGCCCTGGCGGCCGCCGGGCACCCGGTGCTGACCATGGACGTCCCCGAGACCCTGGATCTCGGCGGCGTGTACATGACGTGGGAGCTCGCCACCGCCGCGGCGGGCGCCCTCATGGGCGTCAACCCCTTCGACCAGCCGGACGTGCAGGCCGCCAAGGACCGCTGCGCGGCGGTCCTCCGCGAGATCGAGGCGGGCCGGGCCCCGGCGGACGAACGCGAGGGCCTCGACGCCGCCGTGCGCCTGATCGGGACGGTGAGGGACCGCGACTACGTGGCGATCCAGGCGTTCTGCCCGGAGTCCCCCGCGGCGGACCGCGCCGCGGCCGGCCTGCGCCGCGCGATCCGCGCCCGCACGGGCGCCGTGACGACCTTCGGGTACGGGCCGCGGTTCCTGCACTCCACCGGGCAGCTGCACAAGGGCGGACCGGACACGGCGGTGTGCCTGCAGCTGGTGGGCCAGGACCCCGTGGACGTCCCGGTCCCGGGCCGGCCGTGGTCGTTCTCGCAGCTCAAGTCCGCCCAGGCGATCGGCGATGCCGAGGCGCTGGCCGCCCGCGGCCGGCGGCTGGCGCGCGTCGACATCGGCCCGGACGCCGCGGCGGGCATCGCCGCGATCACCGCGCTGCTGGACGGCGAGTAGGCACCCCCAAGGACCGAGCAGCCCCCGCTACGGGCGAAGGAGGAGCACGTGGAGCTTGCGATGATCGGGTTCGGGAGGATGGGCTCCGGACTCACGGGGCGGCTCACCGCCGCC
Source organism: Thermoleophilia bacterium (assembly GCA_020848615.1). GTDB lineage: Bacteria > Actinomycetota > Thermoleophilia > Miltoncostaeales > Miltoncostaeaceae. The sequence continues at coordinate 4,007 of JADLHW010000125.1, read as the reverse complement.
GGCCACCGGGTGGTGGTGTCGGACCCGGGCGCCGACCCCGCGGCCGTCGCGGAGCGCGGCGGCGAGGGCCCGGTCGCCATCGGCGACCTCCGGGACAGGCTCGGCGACCGGCCCCGCGTGGCGTGGGCCATGGTGCCCGCCGGTGAGATCACCGAGGGGGTCCTGCACCAGCTGTTCGAGCAGCTGGAGCCTGGCGACATCGTCATCGACGGCGGCAACTCGAACTGGCGTGACTCCCAGCGCCACGCGCGGGAGGCCGCCGAGCATGGACTGCGCTTCCTGGACATCGGCGTGAGCGGCGGCGTGTGGGGCCTCACCGAGGGCTTCGGGATCATGGTGGGCGGCGGCGACGAGGCGTTCGCGCACGTGAAGCCCGCACTGGAGGCGCTCATCCCCGCGGACGGTGGCCTGGTGCACGCCGGCGCCAGCGGCGCCGGGCACTTCACCAAGATGGTCCACAACGGCATCGAGTACGGCCTCATGCAGGCGTACGCCGAGGGCATCGAGATCCTCAAGGCGTCGGAGTTCGACCTGAACCTCGCCGACGTGACCGACGCGTGGCGGCACGGCACCGTGATCCGGTCGTGGCTGCTGGACCTGGCGGCCGCGGCGCTGCGGCGGGAACCGGACCTGGCGTCCCTGCGCGACTACGTGGAGGACTCCGGGGAGGGCCGGTGGACGGTGGCCGCGGCCATCGACACCGACGTGCCGGCGCCCATCATCACCCTGTCGCTGCTGGAGCGGTTCCGCAGCCGGCAGGACAGCAGCTTCACCGCGAAGGTGGTGGCCGCCCTGCGGCGGGAGTTCGGCGGGCACGCGGTGAAGCACTCGTGAGCCAGGGCGCCCGGCCGGCCGCGGACGCGCCCCCGCCGTTCGACCTGGGGGCGCGGCTGTCGCGCACCCCCGCACCGGCGGCCGTGGTGATCTTCGGTGCGTCCGGGGACCTGACGCACCGCAAGCTCATGCCGGCGCTCTACAACCTGGCCCTCGGGCAGATGCTGCCGCCGGAGATGGCCATCGTCGGCATGTCGCGCACCGCGTGGAGCGACGACGAGTTCCGCGACGAGATGATGAAGGCGGTGAACGCCCACAGCCGTTCGGGCGAGGTGGACCCGGACGTGTGGACGGGCTTCGCCCGCCGTCTGCGGTACGTGCCCGGCAGCTTCGACGACCCCGACGCCTACGACCGGCTGCGGACGCTGCTGCGCGGCCTGGACGACGACATGGGGACCCGCGGGAACCGGCTGTTCTACCTGGCGACCGCGCCGGACTTCTTCCCGGTCATCGCCGAGCGCCTGGGCGCGGTGGGCCTGTCCGGTGAGAGCGAGGGGAACTTCAGTCGCCTGGTGGTGGAGAAGCCGTTCGGGGAGGACCTGGAGAGCGCCCGGGAGCTCAACCGCCGCCTGGAGAACGTGTTCCAGGAACGGCAGGTCTACCGCATCGACCACTACCTGGGGAAGGAGACGGTCCAGAACCTCCTGGTGCTGCGGTTCGGGAACGCGATCTTCGAGCCCCTGTGGAACCGCCGGTACGTCGACCACGTGCAGATCACCGTCGCCGAGGAACTGGGCGTGGAGACCCGCGGCGGCTACTACGATCAGAGCGGGGCGCTTCGCGACATCGTCCAGAACCACATCTTCCAGGTGCTGTCGATCATCGCCATGGAGCCGCCGGCCCGGTTCGAGAGCCGGGACGTGCGCGACGAGAAGGTGAAGGTGCTGCGGGCGATCCCGCCGATCACCGCGGATGAGGTGGACCTGGTGACGGTGCGCGGCCAGTACGGCGCGGGGTACATCGGCGGCAAGCCCGTGCCGGCGTACCGCACCGAGGACGGCGTCGCACCGGACTCGAACACCGAGACGTACGTGGCGATGCGGCTGTTCATCGAGAACTGGCGGTGGGCGGGCACCCCGTTCTACCTGCGCACCGGCAAGCGCCTGCCGCGGCGGGCGACGGAGGTGGCGATCCAGTTCAAGCCGGCGCCGCACCTGCCGTTCGCCGACACGGCGGTGGAGGCGGTGGTGCCGAACCAGCTGACGCTGCGGATCCAGCCGGACGAGGGCGCGTCCCTGAAGTTCGCGGCGAAGGTGCCGGGCCCGCAGGTGGACCTGCGCACCGTGAGCATGGACTTCCAGTACGGCAGCTCGTTCCTGAAGCCGTCGGCGGAGGCGTACGAGCGGCTGCTGCTGGACGCGCTGCTGGGTGACTCCACGCTGTTCGCCCGGTGGGACGAGGTGGAACGTGCCTGGGAGATCGTGGAGGAACTGCTCAAGGGGTGGGCGGCGAACCCCATCGGGGAGCCGAACTACGAGGCGGGGTCGTGGGGCCCGGAGGCCGGTGACGAGCTCGTCGCCCGCGACGGCCGGGAGTGGCGGCGGCTGTGAGCACCCGCCCGCCGTCGGAGGCGCTGGAGTGGGACGGCCACGTCGAGTCGGCCGCCGACCTGGCGCGGCGCCTGGCGACGCTGCACGCGGTGGACGAGCAGGGGCAGCCGCTGGCGAGCGCCGGGGTCCTGAACCTGGTGACCGTGACGCGGGTGGAGGACGCGCTGGAGTTCGAGGCGATCATCGAGTCCCTGTCGGACCACCAGCCGTCGCGGGCGATCATCGTGGAGCGGGCGTGGGACGGCGAGGGCATCGACGCACACCTGGAGACGCGCACGCAGATGTTCGGGGGCGCCAAGCGGGAGTCCCTGGTGGAGCTGGTGCGGCTCACGCTGCACGGCGAGACGACCGGCGGCGCGGCGAGCGCGGTCCGGTCGCTGCTGCGAGCGGACCTGCCGGTGTACCTGTGGTGGCCGGGCGCGCCGGACCTGTCGGACCCGGTGTACGCGGAGGTCGCCGAGGGCGCGGACCGGGTGGTGACCGAGGCGGGACGCGGGCCGAACGCGGTGACCGCGGTGCTGCAGCTGGCCGACGCCGCGCTGGCGGGGCCGGCGCTCACGGACCTGGCGTGGGCGGAGCTCACCCCGTGGCGGCAGCTGGTGAACCAGCTGGTGGACCTGGACCACATCGAGCGGTTGCGTCAGGGTGCGGTGGCGGAGATCTGGCATTGCGGGCCCGCGCCGACCGTATCGGCGTACCTTCTGGCGGGCTGGTTGCGCGACACCCTCGGGGAGAAGCTGCATGTGGAGCTGCATCCCCGCAGGGACCTTCCGGAGGGGGGCGTGGTGGGGCTGCAGCTGGAGTCCCTGGCGGGGCGGCGCCTGGTGATCGACCGGTTCCCGGACCGGGCGACCGCGGCGGTGGTGGTGTCCTCCCCCACCCAGAAGGCGCGGCGGCGGGTGCTGCCGCTGCCGTACCGGGACCGTGCGCGGCTGCTGGCCGGTGAGCTGGAGCTGCAGCGCCGTGACCACCCGTTCGAGCGGGCCCTTCCCCACGCCCGCGAGGTGGCGACGCGATGACACCCGAGGTGATCGTGGTCCCGGACGGGCTGTCGCTGGCGGACATGGCGGCGGAGCGCATCGAGGATCTCGCGGTGGCGTCCACGCCCACCGCACCCGCCACGATCTCCCTGGCGGGCGGCTCCACGCCCCGGAAGGCCTACCAGCGACTGGGGTCCCGCTGTGCCCCGTGGGCGCGGCTGCGGATCTTCTTCGGGGATGAGCGCTGCGTGCCCCCGGAGGACGAGGGCAGCAACTACCGGATGGTGCGTGAGGCCCTGCTGGACCGGGTGCCGCTGCTGCCGGAGCAGGTGCACCGCATCCGCGGCGAGCTGGCCCCGGATGACGCCGCCGCCGCTGCGGAGGCGGACCTGCGCGCCGAGTTCCCTGACGCCACGACCCCGCGGCTCGACCTGTGCGTGCTGGGCATCGGGGTGGACGGCCACACCGCGTCCCTGTTCCCCGGCGGCCCGGAGCTGGACGCCGGCGACCGGCTCATGGTCCCCGTCCACCGTCCCGAGCTGCCGCAGCCGTGGCGCGTGTCGATGACCCTGCGGCTCCTCAACGCCTCCCGGCGGGTGCTGTTCGTCGCCGACGACGCCGCCAAGGTCGACGTCGTCGCCCG